>JBFEUX010000229.1:0-4475 GCA_041547255.1 Bacteriovoracaceae bacterium | reverse complement strand
CAGTTGTGCCGCCAGTGGTTCCTGTATCACCACCAGTTGTGCCGTCAGTGGTTCCTGTATCACCACCAGTTGTGCCGCCAGTTGTTCCTGTCTCACCACCAGTTGTGCCGCCAGTGGTTCCTGTATCTCCACCAGTTGTGCCACTAGTTGTTCCTGTCTCTCCACCAGTTTCGCTGCCTGAGCCATCGTCAGAGCCATCGCCAGAGCCGTCACCGTCAGCATTGTCTCCACCGCCAAAACCGTAACCGGAAGCATTTGAACCATCATTTGATTTACCCCAGGTCTTCTTTTTCGTATTATTTAGCGAAAAATTACACCCAGTTAATAAGGCCAACGATAGGACCATCGTTAAAATAGTTTTCATATCTCTCTCCATAAACAAATCTCACTTAACTCATAGCAACAAGTGCGCCAAAAAATTGCTCATGATTTTAATTAGTTACATAATTATGCTGTTATATTTTCAACAGCTATATTAATATTGAATAAAGATTAGACATTTTTTTGCCATAACTGTGCAAAGTAATTGAACAGGGAATATCTATGAGTTTTAGACGTTTTTTAGCCTTTTTAGTGTGTATATTCAGCATAAATGCATTTGCATTAGAAACTGAAAGGTGGAAACCAAAAGAAACTTGGTTTTATGGTGGAGCACAACTTGGAAAATCTTTTTTATCCACAGAGGTCGATGGAGAAGCTGGTGACAAGGATGGTATTCAATACGGATTGCTTGTTTCAGCACTGCTAGACTATGAGACATTTCAGGTTAATGTTAGTGCTAGTTATTATTTTTTAAACTTTGAATCTGAAAGAGTTGGCGATGTTCAATACGACTTAGAGACTCAGACCTTGGCCATCGAGGCCAGTCCACTTTGGAGTATAGGTAATAAAATTACGATAGGCCCTAAACTACAATATGTTTTAACAGAAAGAATGCTGGTTGGTCCTTCAGACAGCTCAAACGAAACAGATCCTAATCTAACCACCAACAAAATTTTTGGTGTAAATGCATTTATGCTACAGAAATTTAGAAAATTTGACCTAAGATTTGGTGCTCATTTACACAAGCCATTTGATATTGGTAGTAGAGATGTAACAATTGTGCTTTTCAGCCTTGAACTTGGTCAAAAATTGAATTTCTAAAAAGAGAAGACTCCGCCAAACTTCATTGTGGTGTCACTATAGCGAAGTTGCTTGTTCACCCCAGAAAACTTACCTGTGTTATTTATCATTTCCATGCTGCCAAGTAATTTTATATTTGGTGCCCATTGGTATTTCATACCAACCTCTAATTTCATTGAGGATAAGCTTTGGCTACTTCCATAAATATTATCATCGTCTGTGAAATCAGGAAAAGGTATTATTTCCCCTCGTCCAAAAATTCTTATCCCTTTTTGCAGAGGAATATTTCCACCTAGGCCCAGTAAAAAACCACTAAACGAATTTGTTCCAAAGCCATCAACACCAGACGCATCCATTTGATACGAATAACGAATCCATCCAGTATAAAAGTCAACTTGCGGCCCATAAAAAAATCCCATTGGTAAATACTTATAACCACCGGCTACCTTTAATACAGAAAGACTCTGTGCTGATGTATCTGAACTTGGTGTGCCTGATGTTTTTGAAAGACTTCCTAGTTTTTTAGAAAACTCACCTGCTACAAAGTAGTTTCTTGTAACCCATGTTTCTATTTCTGCAGATAGTCCATAGAGATAACCCGTCATCCTATTATTACCTGTGGACGCTGAAGTATTTACCGTATGAGAACCAATCTCTAGAGCAAGTGAGATGTCACCAAGCCTTCCAAACTTTTGTTCTTCATAATGTGAAAACTTAGAGTCATCTAGCACCTTTCTTGGATCAAACTTTTCTAATTTGATCCAATCTCCAGGCGCTACTTTTTTCTCACTTGTATATAACTTAATAACGCCTAAGGCTTGACCTTTAGATAAGTTATAAATTTTACCCTTGCCCAAAAGTTCGCTATCCCATTCGACTACTTTTTTTAACAGAGGATGCCTTTTTTTATCTACCAGTCTCTTTATTCTAAACTCTTGTCCAATAGCAACGCGCTTGTTTTTTGCAAACTCAAAAGTAATTTGCTCACCAAGTACACCAACAACCTTTCCATCATAAGGAATAGTTGTTTCATAGAGCACTAACCAGTTTTTAATCGTCTCAACAACTTCATAGACGTCTATTTTATTTATAATGGCTTTTTCAGAAAAAAACTTATCTTCACCATTTTCACCAACCACATCCATGCTAACTGTTAACGTTGATGCTTCTTTTTCTATTTTAATTTTTATTAATGTTCCAACTTTTAATCTTTCAGAAACGGTTTTTAAAACATTCGGGTCTTCTAGATAGTCGCTAAGTCGATCTCTATACTTACTAAATATTTCAATTACTTCACTACTTGGAACATAGTCACACCATTTTTTCGCTAAAATGTCCCGCTCAATAGCTTCGTAAACCTTAAAGCCCAAAACATTTCCAACACTATCTGGTATTGGTAGTAGCATACATCTTCTCATGCTATATGTTTCAGCACTAACCGATATCGAAACTAAAAATAAAAACGTCGCCAGTAAGGTTTTCATATCTGTAATGGAATCTCTGGTAGATTTTGAGATGATTTATTGCCAGAACTTAACATTTGACCATTCTCATATAAAGTCACTAACATTTTTAATTCTGAAATCTCTTCCTTCAGCTCAAGATTTTCTTTCTTAAGTCGCTCTAACTCAAACTTTAAGTTCACAATAGATTTTTCATCTTCAGAGTATTTTGGAACAAAGTTTTTAACCCAAATGAAATACTTTCCATTTTCCTCTTTATACTTAACTCTGTTAGCTTTTAGATATCGTCTAACCGTCGATATTGATTTCTTTTTGTAGGATGCATACTCAAGTACGCTTAGCCATTTACCTTCCATGATAATAACCTTGTGTCTTAGTTGGTTTTAACTAAATTAACTCATATATGATTTTAGTTAATTACCTATAAATGTGCAAAATTTATGTTTAAAAGTTCTCTTTGAGTCTTCTATTTAATATAATGTTTCAAATGACTAAATACAACTTATCAGAATTCAAGAATAAAAAGATTGCACTCGTTTTAAGTGGTGGTGTTGTAAAGGCTGCTGCCTGGCATATCGGCGTAACTCTGGCCCTGGAAGAACTGGGCTTTACTTTGATGAGTAACAAAAATTCTGACAAAAATGATAATGTAATAAAACGTAGCTTAGAGATTGGAACCTATGTAGGCTCCAGTGCAGGAGCGATGATTAGTATTTTTCTAGCTGCTGGATTCACTCCCCAAGAAATAATTAATGGCGCCTTTGGATTAACTAGCAGTGATATGAAACGACTTACTTACTTTCATATGTTCTATTTGCATAAGCGTAAATACAAACCAAAAATGAAGGACCTCTATCATCCACTGGAAGACTTCCCTCCCTTTATCCGCTCTGTATTAAAGCCATTTTTGGGCTTTCCTGGCTTATTTTCTACGGAAGGTGTAAGAAAATATCTGCTCGATGGCATTCTCGATGTTGATACTTTTGAAGAGTTCGTTCCTGACCTTTTTGTTGTTGGCACACAGTTAGACCACAGTCAAAAAACCATTTTTGGAAGATATAATTATCCAAATCCCAGTCACGACTCTACAGCAACTTACCAAACGGGTGTTAAAGTTTCCGACGCTGCTGCGGCCAGTATGTCGGTTCCTCCTTTCTATGCTCCTTATCCTATTAAAAACCCAAATACAGACGAAATTAATTATTATATTGACGGAGAGATTAGAGAAACACTTTCAACTCACGTCGCTGAAGATAATGGTTGCGATATAATCATTAGTTCCTGGACTCATACTCCTTACCACTACCATGATGAAGTTGGCTCTCTTATAAACTATGGCCTTCCATCCATTGCCATTCAATCTATATACCTTTTGATACAGAAGAAAATTGTAGCTAGCAGGGCCCAAAGAGCCACCGCAATTGATATCTTAAGTACAGTTTCTGAATACATGAAACAGGAAAAATTCAGCAATGCTCACCGCCGTGATATACTCGCGATTTTAGAAAGAAAGTTAAATATTAATCCTAATGTTAAATTAATTGATATATACCCAGATCACCACGACTATAAAATGTTTTTTGGAAACTCTTTTTCACTCAACCCAAAATCTGCCCAACATGCAGTAAAGTCAGGTTACAAAAAGGCAATGCAAGTTTTAAGTCAACCGGAATTTTTATAATGATTTTTTTACTAACTTTTTTCTCCTCGATCTGCTTTGGTTTTTCTAACCCTGACCACTTTGACTCGGGCTATCTGTATTTAGAAAATTCAATACATAGCGAAGGTATTCGTGGCCAAAACTTCACCTCAAAAGACAGCCCACTGGAAGAAGCAATTCTTACAACTATTTTTGAAGATAAAAAACATCGTATCCATCCTGACTTTACT
>JBFEUX010000119.1:0-8648 GCA_041547255.1 Bacteriovoracaceae bacterium | reverse complement strand
CCAACCAAAAAAAGGGAAACAGAAAAAAGAAAAGAAGACACAAAAGGTTTTATCACCTGAGAAGATTGAACAGTTAGAGCAAAATTACCAGCTAGCCTTGGCCAAATTCCAGGAGGGTAATTATACAGATGCTAAACATTATATAGATATCGTAACCGACGAAAGGGAAGGTGATCCAAATTTTCGAAATGGAGAGGCTGCAACATTAAAAAAATTAGTTCAAGAAGGATTAGATGAGCTTGTTCGATTAAAGAAAATAGAGCAAGAAGAAATAGAAAGAAAAAAACGTCAGGTTAAAATTAGTAAATGGCTGGAAAAGGCCAAGGACGCAGTAGCAAAAAGACAAGTTGAAGCGGCTCAATCTTATTTTAATGAGATTTATAAGTTAGACCCTGAAAATATAGATGTTACCCCTCTGAAAATAGAATTGGATGCCTATATCGAGGAAAAGAAGCTCAAGGAACAAGAAGAGGCCATTAAAAAAGCCAAAAGGCAGGCGATGGTCGATAAGTTGGCGCCCGGGAAGGCCCTTTACTTAAAAGGTGATTGGTATAAATCCATTGACCGACTAGAAAAATTTATCCGTGAAAAAAATATTGATGAAGACTTGATTAAAGAAGCAACAACTATGCTTAAGGATGGACAAAGACAACTGAAATTAATTGTTGATCCTTTATTAAGCAAGGCTAGATCTTTCAAAGAGGGAGAGGATTTAAAGCAAGCCTACGAGACTTATGGTGAAGTTTTAAAATATGACCCATCTAGTGAAGAAGCATTAAATAATAGAGATACTATTTTTATTACCTTGCGAAATCGCTCACGAAAAGTTTACAGAGATGCATTAGTTGCCGAATCTTTGAGCTTATTTAATAAGGCAAAAGAAAGATTTCAGGAAGTGCAGCAGATTTCACCAATCAATAGTGAATATTATATAAAGGCCACTGAGAAATTAAAAAATTATTTGGAGTAATATATGAATTTGGTGAATTTTTCCGCAGAGAGCAGCCAAGGGCCATTTTTGAATGTTAATGAGGATGGCTTTGAATTCGATTTCGAAAATGAACTTTATATGATTTTTGATGGCTTTGGTGGCAATGGCGTTGGGGATAAAACCGTCTTTGCTTTAAAGAAAAATGTCGCTCAGTTTTATCTAAATTTCGTTGAAGACAGAAACGCAACGCTCCCTTTTTTTTATAGTCCGAAATTTCTATTAGAAGGTAATGCTCTTATTAATGCCGCACTTTTTTCTCATCATGAGTTGTATAAACAAAATTTAACTAAGGATGTTTCGGCCCGTGGTGGTGCCTCTGGAATTATAGCAGCTAAATCCGAAAGCATTTTTTCTCTTTTAAGTGTTGGCAATTGTCGGGCATATTTATTACGTAAAGGCCGTATAACTCCAGTTTTTTCCGAAGACAGTTTTCGATTTCTTTCTCACGATACCTATGAATCTTATTTAAAAAATATACCACTTTCCGGCTTTGGGCTTTTTCCTGACCTTCATTATCAACTTAGAGAAGTTAGAGTAACTAAGGGAGATAAGTTGTTAATGATTACTGATGGGGTTTACGGACGTATAGAGGATGAAGAATTGTCTTCTTGTATTGCCAAGCAGACTATTAACACCAAGATGAAGATCCAAGAGCTTTTTGATCTTGCCAATAATCGCGGTAATTTAGACAACCAAACTTGTATGATATTCGAGTTTTAGTTCTAAATAGCTAAAATTAGACATTTCACACACTGCCATTTACCATTAGGAATGATCTGTTTAAAACAAGGACGTTTTTAATGAAGCCAAAAATTATCATCGCTGACGACAGTCAGACTATTCAAAAGGTGATAAAAATTTATCTTGCTAATGGAGATTATGAGTTATTTGAATGTCATTCTGACTCAGAGCTGATGCCATTGGTTAATGAACATAATCCAGATATAGTCCTCCTTGACTTTAATTTATCTGAAAATAAAACAGGATACGATTTATCTAGAGAAATTAAGCAAGCTTGTTCTGCAAAAATACTAATGCTTTATGGAACATTTGATACCATTGATGAATCATTGTTTGATGAAGCTGGGGTAAATGCACATATTGTAAAACCATTTGATGGAAATAAATTTTTAGGATTAATCGATACTTTTCTTAGTGACGCAGAGTTGGAAGGTGAAACTACAGAGACTAAAGCAGTTGAAGATGAAATAGAGGGAGAAGAGCTGGTCGAGGTGGATGTGCCAGAGGAAATTGAAGCAGAGGAGATTCAGGCAGAGGAATTAGAAGCAGATGAGATCTCTAAAGAAGTTGAGGAGCCTATCGCTGAAGAGTCAAAATTAGATCAAGTGATTAATGATCAAGCTGGAGTTGAAGTTGGTGACGAGTGGGTCGTTAATCAACCAGAAGTTATTGAAGAAGAAGTAGAAGAGGAGTCTTTAAGCTCGGAAGAGAAGGTATCGCAAGCAGAACTTAATACTTTGGAAGAGGGAATTCGCGATTGGGGTATGGATGTTCCTAATGTTATTGGCGCCGGCGAAAGTTCATTTGAATTACCACCTGTTATCGATGAAGAGGCAGGGGGATTTGAACAGATGACAACAGCTGCGGTGGCAGAAGCAGAGGAAGATACTTTATTACCAGCTGATCAGGATTTAGAATATCCTAATGCTGATGAGATAAAAGCAGAAGTTGAAACTATTGTTCCAGAAGAGGAGCCTGAGTTTACAGCGCTGTCGACGTTAAAATATGCGGGCCCAGATGAAGATACGAAAACGATTGATCTAAGCGCGACTCTTGGTACAGCTACTGAGGAAGAAGTTCAAAGCTTGGAAGAGCAGATTGCCGACGAAGTTGAAGAAGATAAGATTGAATTAAGTCAAGAAAATATAGCAGAACTTTGGAAGACTGATGAAGTCGTTGAAGAAAAAGCTGGGGAAGAATTTGAGCAAGTCGAAACTACCGCGACTACTGAGAGCGCGGCCATCGATATTTCACAAGAGGATATTGCTAAAAAGATAGACGATATGATTGGCCCACTCGTTGAGAAGATTGTACGTGAAAAGATAGATGCTGTTATTGAAAAAGTTTCCTGGGAGATTATTCCAGACCTGGCTGAAAACCTAATTAAAAAAGAATTGAAGACAGTAACAGATGAGATCTTACAATCAGCTAAGAATGATTGATCCGGAGTAGAATTCCTTTGTTGCATTATCTAGCTTTAGGATGGCTTGGCCATATTGACCAATTCCTTTAAACACGCCAGTATATTCTGTTTGCGAATCAATGAGTGTTACTTGTTTATTTAGGTGAAAGCAATGGCGGTTCCAATAATTGATGACATCTTTTTTATTCAATCGATTCTTTAATATGAATTCATAAATTTTAGAACTTTCTTCTTTTTTATTTAAAGTAAACATTTCATCAAAGATAAAACCGTAGGGCGTTCGAAAATTCTGGGCTTCCTTTGCTGTTTTAAAATAATTAAGTCCTATACCGACAACAAGTGAAGTCTTAGTTTCTGTATTATTTATGAGGATTCCTCCCACCTTTTCACCACTCATTGTCATTACATCATTGGGCCATTTTAGTGCTAAATCAATATGATAACTTTGTTTGAAGTAACTATGGATGAGACAGCCAACTTCCAGTGAGGATAGGCTCAAGACTTCATTGGGGGCCAGTAGAAAAGAAAAACATAGGCTTTCATCAAAGGATTGCCACTTACGATCGTATTGGCCATGCCCACTGGTTTGTCGCTCACAGGAAACCAATACCGAATCTTCATCGGGTTCTTTTAGCTCTCGTAAATAGTCTTGCGTAGAAGTCAGCTCTTCAAAATGTTTATGATTCATTGCCTATTCCAAATAAAAACACTTGATGTTATAGTCATAGCATAAAATTTCATAAAGGTGTCAACTAATGAGCTTAATTAAAAGAAGTGAACCAAGAACAATCAAATTTACCAAATCAATTAATCCCTATGCGGAAGGTTCCGTAATTGCGGAATTTGGAAACACCAAAGTACATATTACTGCCACAGTAGAAGAAAATGTACCGGGGTGGATGAAAGGAACTGGTAAAGGCTGGGTAACTGCTGAATATAGTATGCTCCCAAGAGCAACTCACGATAGAGTGCGTAGAGAAAGAAAAGGCTTGGGGGGAAGAACTCAGGAAATTCAACGTCTGATCGGTAGGTCACTAAGAGCGGTCGTTGATATGAAAAAACTAGGTGAGCGCCAAATTATCTTGGATTGTGACGTACTAGTTGCCGACGGCGGAACTCGTACTACTTCAATTTCAGGAGCTTATGTAGCATTAGAGATTGCAATTAAAGGACTTTTAGAACAAAAACTGATTACGGAAGATCCTATCAAGGAAAAACTGGGTGCTTTAAGTGTGGGCTTAGATCAAGAAGGAAAAATCATTGCTGATCTTAACTATGAAGAAGACAGTAGCTGTGAAGCAGATGTAAATATCGTGATGACTGAAACTGGAAAATTTGTAGAAGTACAGGGAACGGCAGAGGGTGAACCTTTTACCCGCGAGCAACTGGATGCCCTGCTTGAATGTGCTAAAACGGCCATGCAAGAGGTGTTTACTAAGCAAAGCGAAGCTTTATCCTAAGGACAAGTCATGGAGTTTATTCTGGCCTCGGCCAATGCTCATAAAGCAGAAGAATTGAACGAACTACTAAATGCAGGAGGATTAACGATTACTCCTGCGTCAGAAAAAGTTGAGGTGGTAGAAGATGGGCATAGCTTTCAGGAGAACGCTTTAAAAAAGGCGCAAGGTTATTTTCAAAAATTCAAAAAACCAACTGTGGCCGATGATTCCGGATTAGTGCTGCCGGCAAGGCCAGATATCCTGGGTATCTATTCTGCCAGATACGCCCCTCAGTTTGAGGATTATAAAGATAAGAACAACCAGCTTATCCAAGAGATAGCCGACTTAAAGGGCGATGAGCGCAAAGCCTATTTCGCTTGTTACCTTTGCTTTTATATCTCGCCTGAAGAGATTTACTTCTTTGAGGGACGGGTACACGGCACCATCGCTGATAAGCAAGCAGGGGCGGATGGTTTTGGTTACGATCCTATCTTCCTTCCAGATGGGCAACATGGGAAATCCATGGCAGAAGTAGGAGAGTGGAAGATGAAAAACAGCCACCGCGCTAAGGCCTGTGAGGCTGCCAAGAAATTCTTCTCTCAACAAAAATAATTTGATTTACCTTTGCGCAATTTAGTCTCTGCGTTATTTTAAATAAATATTGCCAGATAGCCTAAAATAATCTAAAAATATGATTCAACTTTTCGGGGTGTAGCGCAGCCTGGTAGCGTAACTCGTTTGGGACGAGGAGGTCGGAGGTTCGAATCCTCTCACCCCGACCATGTTGACTCTAAGTCATCAAAATAATTCCAGAAAATTTACAGTTTTTAAAAATTCCCGGCCAATCCCAGCACTAAGATATCTCCCTAGGGGGAGAAAAATTCTGATATTGGTGTTTATGTATTTAAAAATCTCCCTTTAGGGAGAAAAATGTTGAGTATAATGTGTATTATGCTATAATCTCCCTGTAGGGAGACTATATGTTAAAAACATTTACTTCAGTTGAGGAATTAGTTGAATTAATTGTAAAGAGAAGAAAAGAGCTTGGGATTTCTCAATCTGAGCTAGCTAAGCTTTGTGACTTATCAGTAAACGGAATAAGTAAGTTTGAAAGTAACGCAGGAGAGAGGGAAGTTAAACTTTCAACCTTATTTAAGATAAGCCAGTTTTTGGGTTTTAAACTTTCAATTGAGTTTGAAGAATGAATGAAAAGTTAAGTGTCTATTATGAAGATATTAAAGTGGGAGAGCTCACCAAAGATGAGGAGTTACTGCTTTCTTTTAAGTACAGCAATAACTGGCTTGAGCACCCATCTAGCTTTCAGTTGAGCCTGGCCCTGCCTCTGCAAAAAGAACCTTTTGGCAATAAATTAACATTGTCCTTTTTTGAAAATCTCTTACCTGAAGGGGACGTGAGAAGAATTTTGGGAGTGAGTAATGGCTTAGCTGGAACTTTCGACTTTTTAAAAGAGTATGGAGCAGATTGCGCTGGGGCCATAGTATTAACCAAGACTAAGCTAAAAACGAGAACGAGTACAAAGGCTTCAAAGGAAGTTTCATTTGAAGTATTAGACGAAGCCATTGAGAACAAGCAGTCTGTGGCGGAATTAATCTCAGAGGAGAGTCCTGGTTATTTATCTATTGCAGGTGCTCAAGATAAGTTTCCTGCCATTGTAAATAAAGAAAAAATCTTCATCCCTCAGAGCAATCAGCCAACAACACATATTATAAAAACTCCTATTTTTCGATCGGGGGTTAAAGAGTCTGTATTTAATGAATATTACTGTATGCAATTAGCAAAAAAGGTGGGGCTTAATGTTCCAGATTGTTTTATCTTAAATACAGGTCACCACTACCTTTATGTAACCGCGCGCTACGATCGAGTTGTAAAGTCAAAAAAGAAGGTTCAAAGACTCCACCAGCAAGATTTTTGTCAGGCCCAAGGTGTTGTGAGTGACAAAAAATACGAGGCAACTGGTGGCCCTAGTCTAAAAGACAATTATGATTTAATTATAAATCATGTCGGGATTAAAACGAGAAGAGATGCGACATTTATGTTTCTCGATTGGATTTGCTTTAATTTGTTAATTGGAAATAATGATTGCCACTCTAAGAATTTATCTTTTTTACTAGTTAATAACAAAATTGAGCTTGCTCCTTTTTACGATTTAATTTGTACCGCCATTTATCCCAAACTAAGTAAAAAGTTTGCCTTTAAAATCGGGGGACGGGCTGATTATTCAAAGATTGGAATAAATCAGTTTTACCAGGTAGAAAAGGACTTAGGTATTAAAGAGGGAACTCTCATTGAGAGAATGCTACTAATGTCTGCTAAAGTTATTGAGCATAAAGATAACCTTGTCGAGGACATAAAAATTCATTATAAAGACACTAAAATTCCCGCTCGTATTTCTGAACTCATTGAAAAGAGATGTAAGGGTTTTAAGAAGCAGGGGATAGGTTGATATGGTCAAGATTACTCTTGATCCTGACTTTGTAAATGTGATGATAGCTACTGAGTCCTCTTTTAATCCCAAAACAGAAGCCAGATATAACGAAATTTAAGGCTATTATTTCAAAATATATCGCTGTTTTTAATTGGACCTTTTATAGCTAGCTGAGGTTGTTTGTTTTTCTGCCATCAGGTTTTGATACTGGCGTTGCTAATCCTTTTATCTCTTTTACTGTATATGAAGGATAGTCCCCAGACTTAATAGCTAACACAAATTCTTCTCTCGTAAGTATAATATTTTTAATCATATCAAAGAAAATTATATTTCTTCCACCTTCATCTTCTTTTAACACAATAACAGGCTTACTTTTGTTTATTGTACTTGATATTTTGCCTTCATATTTTCGACCATCTTTGAGGTCAATAATCAATTCACCTTTTTCTAGCGCTCGATGGATAAGTTTTAAAAGCTCTTTTCGATCTTTTGTTTTCTTTCCATATTTTCTTCCAACAGCATTGTTCCAAAAGTCCATATTCATGGACTTTGAATTTTCTAAGTTTGGTGACCATGTTCGAGGGAAATATTCATTGGCCCTTCCCAATAAGTCAGAAGCCATCTCATTGTAAACAATTGTAAATACTCCGCTAACGTATGCATGCCTAAATGCATCTATGTCATTATCTACGAGACCACGAGCTTTTGGGTCAACCTTTCCGTTTCTATCTTTTGGTAGCGGTCTTATATTTTTGTCGAAGTATTCATATGCTTCAGCTCTTGCTTCAAAAAATAACAGATCGGGTCTTAAGTTCATTAAACCTCTTTTGTTTTTAGCAAATCAAAAATGATCAATATATGAATTATGAATGTTACAAATGCTGATGTCCATCCCCAAGGAGTGGTAAAGAAAACTCCCAGAGAAGACAGAAATATAAACGATACTGTTAAATATTTGCCTTTAATTCGAACCCACTTAAAGGAGCTTAAAAATAAAGGGGCATTAAGAATTAGAGACATCGTCAAACCATCTATTAGCATAAGATAAGCTCGCCGTGGTTCTCCAACTTCTTTTAAAGTTAATGTGCATAAAATTGTAAATACTAAGGCAATACTTCTTATCAACCAGTTTTTATTTTTTTGGTAAATTGAATGTAATTTTGATGATAACTTTTTCATTTTTGTACGGATAAGTTACGGACTCTCATATGGAATGTCAATGTCGTATTATTGTAATTTATATTTACGAATAGATGTATTTAAAATGCCATTTAAGGAATAATAAAAATTGATTATGTTGACTCTAAATCATCAGAATAATTCTAGAAAATTTAAAGCTTTGAAAAATTCCCAGCTTTTCCCAGCCGCTTTAGTGAAAAGCTGGGAAAATATGCGAAAAAAAGTGAAATACCACAAGCGGAAAATCCATTATAACGTTTTAATATGATTGTCTTTTTAGACGGTTACAAAAGTTTTGGCTAAGGCAAAAGACAATCCTCTCACCCCGACCATTTGTTGAATTATAGAACTGAAAGTCCCAAAATTTCAGATACTTAAAAAGCCCTCTTTGAAGGGCTTTTTTTATGTCCAATTTTGTCCAACTATTCT
>JBFEUX010000123.1:0-8456 GCA_041547255.1 Bacteriovoracaceae bacterium | reverse complement strand
TTGGACTTGCTAGCCCACGGTAAACAATATATTCCAAATCACTAAAAGTAACACCACTTTCACTGTCATATTTTTTGGAAACGTAGGTTATTAAATCTTTAATCATTCCAAACCAGGGAACGACTGTCGTCTGGAACTCATCTCGGAAATGAAAAAAACTTTCACCCTCTTTTTTTAGATAGTCCTTTAAGTCTTTGAATTTTTCATAAAAATCCACCAACTCACCGGGAACAGTTTTGATGGAAGGCTTAACTGGTATTTTAAAATTTATTTTTTGAAAATACTCAAAAGCTTCACACAAACCATTTAAATCTTTTTTCCAAGAGCTTTTCTCTTCCAGAAAAGACTGCAGTGCTGGATACCATTTTTTCTGGCTAAAATCAGAATACATATCCAGATTAATGCCCGTTTCCCATATTTCTGTCAGATTCAAGGCTTGTAATAACTCAGCTATTACCTCATCAGTCCGCGCTAGCGTAATCTCACTGCGATGAGTATCTTCCCAACTTATCCTTAAAGTTGGATCAGAAAAGATAGACAGGATCGCCTGGAAAACATTCTTTTTCTCTTTTAGGATGATAGGATAAATATCCAACGATTTATTACTCTCATCTGCCAGCCAAGCATTAAATTCTTGTAAAATTATATCTTTAAAACGGCTGTCTTCTAAGATTTCCTGGTCAGCAGAAACACCTGGAAAAAAGCCCTGCTTGATTAATTTCAGGCAGAAGCCATGAATGGTACTAATTGTTAAGTAATTAATATTTTCTTTAACTTTCCCCCAGTACTCCTTATCCTCTTCACCTTGTGCATACTCAGAAACTTGATTTTGAACTCTTATTTCCAATTCACCAGCAGCTTTTTTAGTAAATGTCATAACCACGACACGTCTTAGCTTTGCACGAATAAAATTTTCAAACTCAAGATCCGACTGTTTTTCAAACTCTTTTATCCAATTTTTAATTAAATAGATAATATGTTCTTTCAACACAAAGGTTTTTCCAGAACCGGCACCCGCCTTAAGCAAGACACCTCCATTATGCTCAATGGCCAAAATCTGTTCGCTATTAGGTGTTGCCATGACTTCCTTTCCTCGGACATATATTGGCCAAAGCACAGAACGTACAAACTTTATTATTAAGTGGGTCTGGTAGGAATTCTTGCTCTTGTTTAAGCTTTTCAATCAATTCATTTTCAAATTCATCATAGTCATTTATTAAATCTTCAAAATTATCAAGCAATTTTACGCGAGTTAGCCCCCACAAGCCTTTAATCTCACTCATGGCCGATTTACTATCGGTGAAAAAAGTGGAGTTTTCAAAATTAGAAAGGTCAATATAGCCAATAATGGTTTTCTTTTCATCTGTTAATATTTTTTGGCGCATAAGATTCTTTAAATAAAACCATAATTGAATCTTTTCAAAATTAAGAATTGCAGTATAGGTGCTAAAAATACTATTACTACGTTTAAAATCAACAATCATATTCATATCATTATTAAACGCGAATAAATCAATAAAACCTTTATAATTAAGATTGTTTTCAATTTGTTCAAATGGTTTTTCAAATTGAAAATTCATTTGAAATTTTTGCCGCAAGTTCAATAACTGTTGGATTGTTGTTTGCGTGTAGGTTTTCACCTCTACATAATAAGAATCTTTCTCAGTAATATTTTTTTCACTAAAATACGGCCCTAGCACTTTTTCAATTATCTCAAGAAAATAATTTTCATCCCAAGCCTGGCCATATTCAAAGTAGGACTCAATGATTTTATGCTCAATCTGCCCTAATTCCAAAGGATCTAACTCTCCCTTTAATTTCACCTGTGGCATCAGCTTTTCGATATACTGAAAATAGTATTTTTGCGGGCAATCCAAATAGCTTTGTAATTTACTGGCCGACAACGTGCTCAAATCAGTTTTCTTTCTTTCTTTAATATAAACCTGTTTTGGTAGCTGCAAATCAAACTGTTTGTCTGTTTTAGCAAACTTGAATGGCGAAAATAAAGCACTCACACTTGAATCTTCTTCATCCAGGCCATGCTCCACCAAAAAGCTTACTTGATTATCATCTACAAATTCTTTAAATTTTGCTTGTAAGACGCTGCGATCTAACTCGGCCCTTCGAATGGGGCCAATTGAAGTTAAATATTTTTCAACATTTTCAGAAAAGTTTGACCCAATCCCCTTTAAACCAGTATAAGTGGAGTTCATAGCGAAAACAATTTTTTGCTGCTTATAATTTTCGATATCTGTAAGTGATCCGAGCCTAAAATTGAACTCACTGTCTAGTTTTGTTAAATTAACTCTTGGCAAATCTAGAAAACAGGCATCTTTAATAATTTGAAAATCAAAATACGTTATTTCAATATTTTCTTCTGAAAGCTCAGACCATTCTTTAATTTTATTTAAAAATAAAGTACAGCACTTTAAAAGCGGATAATGGGCATCTTTAATAGCAGTTAAACTTTCCTGCTTTAAGAATTGCTCCAAATCTACAACAGGGGTCGTACTGAGCCTCACTATCTGCTCTATTTTTTGGCTCAGCCCCTGAAAACTTTGGGTGAATACCTCAATGGGAATTTTCATCTTTATTTGTTCCAGGGGAACTTCAAAAAATATCTCGCGATTTAAACCTTTATTTCCAAGAATAACAGCTTCAACTTTTTGTGTTTTTGTTAATCCTAGCAGTTCTTTTCCTAGATAATTTTTAGGAAAATGAACAATCTCATTTTCCTTATCAACAGTATAGCTTTCACCAAGTGCAACTTCCTGGGTATCTTGGGTCTCAAACCAACGTATCCAGTCTAGCTGTGTGGATTTTTGATAAGCTTCAAAGTAAAAGGGAATAATAACCTCTTCTCGCAAAGAAAAAGCTTTCAAAAGATCGACTTGCGAAGCCGTCATATAGTCAAAACCATAAAAGATCAAAGTCCTTCCGGTTTCATATTCTGGCGGTGGCTCTATTTCCCTTAATTTTTCGGCCAACATAAAATAAGATAGATGCTCATCAATCATACCTAACTGAGAAATAAAACGGTGCAACCAAAGAACGCCCGAAGCCAGCTCTTCATCATAAAATTCTAACACCGTTTCTAAAACATGTTCCGAAACAGAAAAACTTCTAAATTCCGTGAGTAAATTAAAGGCGCGCATAAAATCGATATAATTATTATCCTTACCCAGTTTTTTCCAAACGGCGCCCAAAACCAGTATAAGATCGGATTTTCCTTTAAAATTCTCTCTCTCTATATCTGGTAATAAACTTTCAAATTCATTTTGAATAAATTTTGAAATAGTTATACTTTCAATTTGTCTACCCAACGAGTCAAAACGCGCCCGCAGCGTATCTGCGATTTGAGGGTTAGGAGTTATAAAAGTCATCTTCTCCGGATGCTGATCCAGTGAATAATCTATAAACTCTTGTGTTTTGCCATATAAAGCGAGGTTGATCATCTTCTTGCCACTTTTATTTTTAGATAAAAGATTGTATTAAAGAGTCTATCCTAAAAATACAAGAAAACAATTGAGATCATTAATGGAAACGAGTAGACAATATTCATTTATCAATAATCAACACGGTTTTACAGTAAGCGTAATCGATGGCGCTGAGCTGATGGACGAATTAAGTAAAATTCATAACATAGGGCCGCATGCCATTGATTTCTACCGAAAATCAGTACTTAGTTCACTACAAATGATTAACTTCATTAAACCCCAGGAAAGTTTGGGGTTCTATATTGATAGTGAAGATCCTTATTACAGATTCAAAATAGAAATATCTCAAAGTGGAAGTCTGCGAACTTTACTTTTACCGGAAGAGTTTGATGCATTTCCCAATACTCTTACAGGTAAAACAAGAATTGTAAAAGTTATGCCAGGACGCGATCCCTATACTTCCATACTAGAATTTAGCAATCACCCCATTGAAAACCTGGTGAATGAGGTCATGGAGCAATCTTATCAAAGCAAATCTAAAATTCTAATAGCTCCAGGACAAACGACCAGCCTGATGCTGACCAAACTTCCCCCTTCTAATGTGGATAAAAAAATTGAAAATTACGATGATCTGCCTTTAGGAGAAATTGAAGCAAAGTACGCTGAACTCATAAAAAAAGTACTACATATGAGCTCAACTACAGTGGAAGAATTAAACAATGTTTTTACAGCAGAAAGTTTAAATTATATTGGAAGCAAGCCAGTGAACTTTCACTGCCCTTGCAGCCGTGATCGCATGATTGAAAATCTCTTCACTCTACCTGTTAGCGACAGAGAGGAGATTTTTTCAGAGCAAGATTCCATTGAAATTAGATGCGACTACTGTAATACAATCTACACCATTCCCAAAAATGAAATCATACAAGATCTACAATAGTCGTTTTTATGCTAATTAAAAGGGTTAATAATAGAGAACTCTAGCCCCTGCTGTTTAGCACCACTCACAATACGACTAAATATCTGGTTCTGGGCATAGACCCCACAAAAGTTTTCTGCACGGGCCCCAGAAGCATAAACACTGGACATTAATTTAGTGTGATTAATCTTCATATTTCGTCCCTTTTTTTCAAAATTTTTCCATTGATTACCACTTTTAGGAAAATTTAAATCTAAAGGGGCCGAACTTGTTACCAGTACCAACATATCTGTAGAATTCTTTGCCAAGTTCTGAAAATACTTTATCGTGGAGTTAATCTCATTCAGCTCTTTTCTAGCTGCTAGAAACTTTTTCTTTTTAATTAAACTTTCATACTTAAAGTTTCTCACAATATATAAATAATTTTTGGTGTTTTTAGAAAACTGGGCATAGGTGCCTTCTACATTCCGAGACAAAGAAGTAAAACACTCACCTTTTTTACATGACCTATCATGATAAATTTCTCCAACTTTAAAGTTGGACTTTTCTCCTACATGGAAATAGTTTTTGGCGTTTTTATCTCTACTCATACTCCACAAAACTACGTCTGATAAATAGTTCACGCCATTTTCACATTGAAGGGCCTGCGTCAGACTACTATTTTGAGCAACCTCTCCTTCGAAAATACCAATTCTATAACCTTCCTGTGAGTAATATTTCCAAATTGGATTTAAATAAAAGTCTTCACAAGTTCCTTTAATATTTTTTTTACCCGTCATCTGACTCATAAAACCATAAAAAGCAGCGGGTCTAAGCCGATAGAGATCATATTCCCAAGTGGAGCCCACACACAAGGCATCTTCAAAAGCTGTTCTATAACTTACATTTGGTGCCATAAACTTAAGTAACGCCATATGCTCAGGGGCAAAGCCAGCAAGCTGAATCCAGACTACCTTAGTCGGAATTTTTCCAAATTCATGCTTTTGCAAATTCAAGCTAGTAACCTGGGCGCACCCCGCAAGAATAAATAGAAAAAGAATTTTTGCACAGTTTTTCAACTCCACACCTCACTTCTAAATTTACTGTGGACAGTAGTTATAGTTGAAATAGTATACCCGGTAATGCCAATCCAGATAAGGATTAAATTATATAAGTAAAGAGAATCTATTCCTGTCACAAACAAAATACCCATAGGCGGTAAAATCCAAAAAGCCTTTTTCAATAGGTAACGATGGCGACTTATATTTCTCAAAAGGATAAAAAGCCCAACCAACACAAACCCCAGACAAATCATTTTGACGTAAGGAAACTCAAAATACAGCCCCGCAAAAAAACCTATAAAAGGCATTCTCCACAAGGTTTTAAGCTTTTTACCAGTAAGCTCTGCTATAGAAAGAATACTAAGCTGCGTAAGTAAAATCGAAGATATGGTACAGATAAGCACCTTATAAATCCCAATATACTGGTGATAAGAAAGTTGATCTCTTAGCAATAAGACTTGGGCCATCACTCCCAACAGCAAAATGACAAAGAGCGTTACCCCTAAAATATAAGGCGTATTCAGCTTTCTCACTCTTGAAAAAAAGCGAAAGCCTAAAAAGCAGGCTAGAAAGAATAAAATAGTAAGCGATATAACGTCTATAGAGTAGTTCATCATTTTAAAATGGTTATTAATATATATATAATGTATCTATAAATTTTAGAATTGGAAAATAATTGAAAGGAGAAGCAATGAGTCCAGCCGAGGCCAGTCGAGAAATATTTTGGCAAATACCATTTTCATTCAAAGTATTAATGTACATTTTAATGTTTTCAGCTTTCGGTGTACTTGCTTATGGTTTATTTAAAAAATATAAGTATGTGACTCAAGGAAACGGGATAAAATCACTTCTTCCTGAAAAGCTTAACTTTAAAAAATTTATAGAAACCATTTTTTTCACGGGGAAAGTCTCGCGAAGCACTCAAGTAGGATTTTTTCATAGTCTTATATACTATGGGTTTGTCATTCTACTGATTGCAACTGAGCTAGTGGCCATCCATGCTGATTCCCCTTTTAAAGTTTATAAAGGCACAACCTATATTATTATTTCATTTTTAGCTGATATCGCAGGCATCGCCATTATCATAGGATTGGCATTGGCCTTCAAAAGACGCTATATCGACAAACCTGCTTATCTTGCTGCGACTCAGCCAAAGAATGAGCTTTTTATGTACCTTATGATTGTACTGCTGGTTATTGTTGGTTTCCTCTTGGAGGGGATGAGAATTGTTGGAGCAGGAATGCCAGAGCAAGAAGCCCTTTGGTCGCCCTTTGGTTGGTTAATGGCCAAAGTCTTTTTAGGAATCAACTTACAGGAAGAATCACTTATTACGGCCTACAAAGGTTTATGGTTCTTTCATATGCTGAATACCATGGCCTTTATTGCCAGCATTGGGCACACAAAGTTTTTTCATATTATTGCCCTTCCTTTTAATGCTTTAATCACTCCCAATCGTAGGGGCGCGGTTTTAAATCCAATGAATTTTGAAGACGAAACTGCCGAAACATTTGGTCTAGGGAAAGCTAGTGAATTAACCGCCAAACAACGTATGGACACTTTAGCTTGCGTTGAGTGTGGACGCTGTACCCAAGTTTGTCCTGCAAATATCGCAGAAAGACCATTAGATCCGAAAAAAATCATTACCAAGACGAGAGATATATTAGCTGAAAATCCTAATGAAAATGTTGATTTTTGGGAAAAACAAGTCTTCTCTTCTGCAGAGCTTGATTCATGCACTACTTGTGGAGCTTGTATGGAAGAATGCCCTGCCAATATTGAGCACGTGCAATCTATTATGGAACTAAAAAGATATAAGGCCCTTACACTTGGAGACATACCAGCCGAAGCTGCCACATCAGTTAATAATATTAGAGTGAATGGAAATCCTTGGGGAGTATCCCAAGATGATAGATTCAAATGGGCCGATGGACTGGATGTACCTGTCATTGAAGCAGGTAAGAAAGTTGATTTTCTTTATTATGTAGGATGTGCTGGTAGTTACGATGCCTCTAACCAAAAAGTTGTCAAAGATACTGTTAGCCTACTTAAAAAAGCTGGTGTTTCTTTTGCCGTGATGGGGAAAACGGAAAAATGTAATGGAGACCCTATTCGTCGTTTCGGAGATGAGTACTCCTTTTTTGAAATTGCCATTGAAAATATTGCAAATATGAACCAGTATGACTTTGATAAAGTCGTGACTCATTGTCCACACTGTCTACACACCATTGGAAAAGAATACGCAAAATTTGATGATGGAAAATTTGAAACACTTCACCACACAGAACTACTGGCAGAGTTAATAAAAACTGGGAAATTAAAACCAAGCAAAGAACAAAAAGAAGAATTAACATTTCATGATCCATGTTACCTGGGTAGACATCACGGTGAATACAATGCTCCTCGAGAAATCTTAAATAGTATCCCGGGTGTTGAAATAAAAGAAATGGTTAAAAACAAAGACAAATCACTCTGCTGTGGTATGGGCGGTGGAAATATGTGGTACGAAATGCACGAAGGCAATGACTTGGTTGAAAATAGGCTTCAGCATGTTGGTGAGACAAAAGTTTATAAACTGGCAACCTCATGTTCATTCTGTATGATAAATTTCAACTCAGGTAAAGGAAAGCTCAAAGAAACAGAGGAACTCGAGGTAGAGGATATTGCAACAATTTTATCAAAATCCATTGAATAATATGGGAAGATGGATTATTACCATCTTCCTCTTATTGCCTGGTCTTGTTCAAGCACAAGGAATCTATTCCAGTTTTGAGGATCTTCTCAAAACTCAAGGGGAAAAGTACCGAACACTTACCAAAGAATTGAGTGCAGAAAGTTTTGATCTGGCCAATGTTGATCTCATTGATAACATTCAGCTAGATGAAACTTATCTTAACCTGCTCATTCAAAACACTCCCTCTCGCTATATTCTGCTGGCAAGTAATGACCGATGTTCTATTTACGACCTTATGAATGCCAACTTGCTAAACACTCCAGGAGGACGTGCACAAAAGGTCATCTTTAAATATAAAAACAAAAAAGGAAAAGTCCTTACCAGGATGCTAC
>JBFEUX010000278.1:0-3418 GCA_041547255.1 Bacteriovoracaceae bacterium | reverse complement strand
TATAGATTACATCAATGCGAATGATATAGATCAATAGATATTCTAAACTATTGAATTTTTAGGCTTGTAAAAAACAATAAGTTTTATAAGGAATATTAAGAATGCGAGGCTCCAAAATCCCATAGCGTAGTGCAGACTAGTAAGAAAATGATCTGGTGAGATAATGGGTACGAATACTCTAATTAAAAATCCAACGATAAGACATGTTTGCATGGTCCAAATCAATTTATTCATCTTTAGCTTTCTGCGCGACTCTAGGTAGAGGGTTCTTACCATGGTATTTAATACGATAATAGAAAGGCCCCCGGCCAAGACTAGATGTAAGTTTGCCCGGTTCATATCAAGCACAGGAGCAAAAAATGAAATACCTTTTAAAAATAATGAAAAACTTAAAACTAAGAATCCAATATGAAAAAAACTAATAAGTGGGCTCTTTAAAGAGTTTTTAAAATCCCAATAAAAAGGAAGAAAAAAACTACTCACACCTGCTCCCACATAGGCAGCATAGGGAAGAAAATCGATGCCTATCCATTGAGAAAGAATTGCAAAGATAAAGGTTATAAGCATGATGATAAGGATGGGTTTGGGTAATGTTGCATCGAACTCTCTTTGTTCCTTGTGAATGATTTTAGGTAGCATCTCGTGTGCAATAAGGAAAAAGAGGGCCACTAAAAGTAAGGCGGCAGTATCATAAATGGCAAACTTCTGGGGAAATCGTCCTGATACCGACAAAGAAATAAAAAGAATTTTTAATAAACTTAAACTACCAAATAAAGCGATACTTATATTTTTTATTGGGCGATGAACATTTGCTTTAAATAGGTGGGAGAGACCTATGATTGCAAGTAAAGAACTGGTAACTAGGAAAAAACGATAGTCACCGATAATGAACAGTCCTACTTGATCCAGTATCCAAACGAATATCAGTGGCAGGTAGTTAGGGCGATTGTGAGTATCCCTATGAAAGTTAAGAGCATAAACCAAGGTAAAGGTATAAAAAAAACCAAAGATCATTTGAAAACCATGCCATTCATACAGGGAAAAATGAGGGTTCCAAAAAGGGTACTTATTTACAATCGAGGTGACGGTATACATGGGAATTAACACAGCTAGCAGTGTTAAAAGAGGATTGAATAAGACCGTGATAGGGACCGCAAAAAAATTTGAGCGAGATTGATTATTCATTATTATAAATCCTTCTTTCTAATATTGTACTTGTAAATACACGGCAAGTGTATTCAAATATTGTAATAAACTGATTCAGATCAATCACCTAAAGATGATAACTTTAGTATAAAGTACGTAAATTTTATGAGTGAAGAGAAGCGCTGTTTCCATTGTCATGAAAAAGTCGTCTATGATTATGAATTAGTCGTAGATGGCGTGAAGCGTTCTTTTTGTTGTCAGGGATGTCAAACTGTCTTTCAAATTCTTAATGCCAATGACTTAAGTGAGTATTATGAGCTAAAGCAGTACGATTTAAGTACCATAAAGCCTAATTATAAGGATGAGTCTTTTAAATATTTGGATGAGCAAGAGTTTCTCAAAAAATATATTGTCCTAAGAGATCATAGCTATAAATTTAAGTTCTTCCTGGAAGGGGTGCACTGTGTCGCATGTTTGTGGCTTTTAGAAAAACTACCTGCCCTGTGTGAAGAGGTACTTGCCAGCCAACTTAATATGGCCTCATCAACGCTAACGGTTGAAGTGAAAGAGGGGGGCTCTTTGGCCAAAGTGGCCAGTCAAATTCAAAGCTTAGGCTATAACCCTCATCCTATTTTAAAGACGGAAGATCAAAGAGAATTGGCCTTAAAAGAAAATAGATCCTATCTGATTAAGATCGGTGTTGCATTCGCTGCTGCTGGTAATATCATGCTCTATTCTTTTGCTAATTATTTTGGGGCCCCTGGCTTTTTTAAGGATTATTTTAATCTTTTTTCCTTTCTCTGTTTTATTCCCGTGTTTTTTTACTCTGCGGTTCCCTTTTACAAAACGGCGTATGGTGCTTTAAAGAATGGTCATCTATCCATTGATGTACCCATTGTTATCGCGCTTTTTACCGGTATGGGTATGGGGATTTATAGTTTTATTTTTAAAGCGCATTATTTTTATTTTGATACTCTTGCAACACTAGTGCTCTTGCTATTATTTGCTCGTTATATCTTAAAGATTACCCAACAAAAGTCTCTTGAAAGTAATGATTTGATGAGCTTTTTCTCTACTAAATATGCTATTAAAAAAGAGGGAAGTGAAAGCATTGAAATCTTAACTAAATTTTTAAAACTAGGTGATCATGTTGTGGTTAAGGCTGGTGAGGCCATTCCTATTGATGGCAAGATCATTGAAGGTCACTCATATATTAACAATTCACTGATTACAGGAGAAGTAAAACCAGAGAAGGCAACAGTGGGACGTTATGTCTTTATGGGTGCTAAAAACTTAACCAATGATATCTTACTCGAAGTAAGCACTGCTTACGAAGAAAGTCGTTTAACTAAAACCTTACGTGAGATTGAAAGTGGTTGGAGTAGTGGCACTAAGGTTTCCTATCTATCTGATCGCTTGGCAAAAAACTTTGTGATGATTGTATTTGCTTTGGCCATCGTCTTTATAAGTTATTTTGGATATAGTGCTGGTTTTGAAACAGCTTTTTCCAGAACTCTTTCACTTATTATTATTACTTGTCCGTGTGCTCTGGCCTTAACCACACCACTCGCATTGATTTTAGGTCTGACCAATTTAGCAAAGGAAGGGGTGATCATTAAGAATGAGCATATCATTGAAAATATAGCTAATATTAAAAATATCTTCTTTGATAAAACGGGTACCTTAACCACTGGAGAATTTGAAGTGGTTAAGGAGGAGCTGGTTGCGGATGATAAAGTCGCTTATGAGATCTTACTTGCGCTCGAGCTGCGTTCTCATCACCCAATTGCAGCTTCGATAGTTAAGTATTTAAAGTATAAAAACGTGCAAGCGGCACAAGATTTACAGAACTGGCAGGAACTACCAGGTGTGGGTGTCACAGGGGAATTTGCAGGTGTTAGTTATACTGTAAAATCTAGAAGTGATGAGTTAACTAAAGGTGAGTTTAATCAGATTGGTCTGTATAAGGGTGAGCAATTAGTACTATCTATCGATCTCAAAGATGCTCTACGACCTGGATTGATGCAGATCTTTCAAAGCTTTCTGTCTAGAAAACTAAATTTATTTATTCTTTCAGGAGATAAAAAAGAGGTAGTAGCAGATATTGCACAACTTTTACCTATTAAAAAAGAAAATATTTTTTCTGAGCATACTCCCGAGATGAAAAGAGATTTAGTGGCCAAGTATCAGCATACTATGATGGTTGGGGATGGGGTTAATGATGCTATTGCTTTGAAGGCAGCAGAGGTGGGAGTTGCTGTGCGTGGAAGTG
>JBFEUX010000103.1:0-9534 GCA_041547255.1 Bacteriovoracaceae bacterium | reverse complement strand
TAAGGTTCTTTAAGCGCTGTTTTAATACTTTTGATGGATTTCACATGCGTATAAGAACGGGAGAATCTGGCATTTCCAGTTCCAAACATTTGCACATTGGTAGGCATTCCCAATGTTCCTACGAATACCCCCACTTCTCCTAAGAACTCCAGGGAATCAGCGATTTGAATCGTATTGTCTGTACCAAGATAAGCCCCCGTTACAATATCACGAGAGGCAATGATATTTCCTTTGGCGGTTGGTATGGCCCAGGCACTAAAGGGGATCTTTTCAAATTTTCCAGTTTGGAACAAGTTTTCAAACTGCTTATTTTGCGCTTCAATCGCCTTCTTAATGGCCGCTTCTTGAATATCTGTCGCATAAAGATAATTATCATTTAGATAACCTACCAGGTTTTCAATAACTCCCGAGTAGACCTTTGACTTGAAATAGGCGACCATTTCATCTTTTGAAAGGGGGGATTCTGTATCGTCAAAAGAGTAACGAGCAGCGTGTCCTTCCCAGTTGTCTTGGGTCAGTCTTCCGCGAACTAACTCTCCCGTATCATCTGAAATATCATTTTTAACAGCTAATAGATTCTTGCTATTAAGAAAAAGTCGTTTTAGGGAGTTCATTCGTGCAATTAATTTTTCAACTAATAATGTACCTACTGAATGTGGGAAATAGGCATAATCAACGACTTCCTTATAGTCCTCTCTGGTCAGTTGAGTCAGCCTTTTCATCATCCACATAGCATCAAAATAAGTGGTGCTAAACATATCCCCCGAGAAAATATCAAACAGCACAACCTTATTATCTTGTCTCCCCACACTCCAAGTAAATCCATCCACACTTTCGCGTAGATCCACTAAAGCATAGGGAAGAGAAAGAGCATTAATGACTCTTCGATGCCCAACGGTATCATCGTTCATATCTCCCATCGCAAGGTTATAAATTTTGGTATTGGACTCCAGCACCAAAACATCCTGCAAGGTGATGATATGTTTTTCTTCATCAGTATGAATGCGCCAGCGATCAGAGTCTGCAAAAGTTCCATTAGACAATTCATCTAGAAATGCCTTCATTGAAGCTGCACCTCTAAATTGAATTTTCATCTGTTTTAAATGTTGAATTTTGGGAACAATATAACCTAGCTTTCTTAGAATATTCTTACGAAGTAAAATAGATCGGCTGTCCTTACTCACCCAGATATTTAGGTTTCTTTTAGCACTACCCTCACTCTGCTCGCGCACAATAAAGCGATAAGAACCAATCGTTGAAATAACCTTATCTACATAAGAGAAAACTTCTTTATCTGAAATATGAAAATCATCATCGGCCTTACTAAGTTTTTTTCCTACATTATTTTTCCAAACATCATTTTCTTTAGGATCTAACTGAGAAAGGTCTTTCGTCTGACGATATAAGCGCTTGGCTTCCAGAATGGACATTACCTTGCCATTGTCTCCCACTAAATCTTTGGCCGGACTTCCTGTGTACTCCAAAGGAATGCTCACAATTTCAGCATAAACACCAAAGTTCACTGTGAACAAAAGACAGCTAAGTAAATATTTTTTCATATAAGCTCCAAACTGCAGGGCTTATATCACAGAGCGTTATCCTCTGCATGATTTTCCAATGGTGTGAGTAAAATATTCAAAAATGTATGTAGATTCTACCCGAAATTTCAACTAGTTACTTAACAAGAGCTTAATATACAATAATTATTGGTTTTTTTTCAAAATTTGCAGGCCAAATTGTTTAAAACTCGCTAATAAGGTACGAAATAGGAGAAAAAATGAAAGAATTGTTATGCGCAGGTCTTTTAGCGCTCACAATGATAGGTTGTGATGCTTTTAATAACGATGGAAATGGTGATGGTGCGCCAGGATATACTCACGTTGAGCTCGCTGAAATCTTTGTTCAAAATCTAAACTTAGATCAAGATTTTGATGTGACTTTGGTTAAAAAAAGTACCTTAGAAGCGAATTTTATCGTTATCTATAATCCTTATACTGATTCCTACGATGCCATCAATATCGATAACTATGATCCTGCAGTTAATAGCGCTGCTGATTATTATTACGATAATTCTGCAAGATATTATTATGATCTCGAGCTCATTCCTGGCCACTATGAAATAGTTTATCAGTACACTATTATTGGTTATGATGTTAATGGTTATGCCATTTGGGGATATGATTGGGTACCAGTTTGGATTCCTACTCGCTATTTTGATAGTACCTCTGGTTTACTTTTTGAAAAAACAGCGGCAACACCAAAAGATCTTAGTAAAATGGCAGCTCTAAAAGAAGTGGCCGAAATATCTAAATCCGCTGAATTTCTTTCTTCCGAATTTGGCTTGAGTTTAGATAGAGGTAAAGAAGTGGCAAGACTGACTGCCCACTGGAAAAAAGCATCTAAGAAAGGAATGACTGCTGCAGAACAAGATGCCTTTTCTACTGAACTTCTTGGCTTCTCTATTACTACTGCTAAACAAGCTGTCACAAGTGGTGACAGTAGTTCTATAGATCAATTAGTTGAACAAGCTGCAACTACCAACGCCATTACTCCTGAACATGCAACCAAGCTAATGGGAAAAATCTTTGGACTATAAACAAGTTCGTCATTAAATAAACAGGCCGGGGAGAAATTGTCCCCGGTATTTCCTCAATATTATCTATAACGCAATCCCTCAATGACACCAAGATGCAATCTGCACCAACGCCCAAAATACATCGCAACACATTAAGCGACTGAATAAACGTTTATTTATTAGCAGACAAACTTTTTCAACTTGGCATTTATCTTGCTCTAATCAAAAAAGCACTCAAATGGATTTAACAAAACAAAGATGGATTTTTATTCAAATCTAAAAATTGGAGAAAGGGAATGAAAAAATTATTATTAACAGGTTTTTTAATGGTAACGCTAGTTGGTTGTTTTGGCGGAAATGGCAATGGGGCCCCAGGCTATACTCATAATGAGCTCGCTGAAGCCTTTGTTCAAAATTTAAACTTGGATCAAGATTTTGATGTAACTTTGGTAAAAAAAAGTACATTAGAAGCTAACTTTATCGTTATCTATGATCCTTATACTGACTCTTATGATGCCATCAATATCGACAACTATGACCCAGCTATTAATAACGCCGCTGATTATTATTATGATAATTCTGCTCGATACTTTTATGATCTGGACGTGATTCCTGGACACTATGAAACAGATTATGACTACACGATAGTTGGCTATGATAGTGATGGCAATGCCATTTGGGGTTATGAACCTACCGAAGAGTGGGTTCCTACTCGCTACCGTGACAGACACTCAGGCTTAGTCTTTGAGAAAACAGCAGCAACCCCTAAAGATCTCAGCAAGGTTGCAGCTTTAAAAGAAGTGGCCGAAATATCTAAATCAGCTGAATTTCTTTCTTCGGAGTTTGGATTGAGTTTAGATAGAGGTAAAGAAGTCGCAAGGCTTGCTGCCCACTGGAAAAAAGCATCTAAAAAAGGGATGACTGCGGCAGAACAAGATGCCTTCTCTACCGAGTTATTAGGCTTTTCTATCACTGCTGGTAAAAAAGCGGTAACAAGTGGTGACAGTAGTTCTATAGATCAATTAGTTGAACAAGCTGCTGCTGCTAATGCCATTACTCCCGAACATGCAACCAAACTAATGGGAAAAATCTTTGGATTATAAGCAAGTTCTTTACCGCCCACCTTTTTGAATGGCCGGGGAAAAATTGTCCCCGGTATTTCTTCAATATTATCAATGACGCAAGCCCTCAATGACACTAAGGTGCAATCTGCACCAACCCCACACCCGCAACACAAAACGTTAAGTGTCTAAATAAACGTCTTTTTATTAGCGGACAAACTTTCTCAAACTTGGCATTCATCTTGCTTTAAATAGAGAAAAAGACTCATAGGATTAGAGTTAGAAAAACTAAATAAAGAACGCTCTTTATTTAAAGTATAAATTTTTCAAATAGGATATGAGGACTCATACTTTGCTGCTACTTGATATACAGAGCGCAGTGAACACAAAAAGTATGACAGATATATTGGGGATTTAATAAAAAGATTTTGTAAAAAAAAAGGGGAAAGCAAAATGAAAAACTTATTTTTAACAGCTTTAATGACCGTGACAGTTATCGCCTGTACCGGCGGTGGTGGCGGTGGTGCTAGTGGATCTAAATACTATACTCATAGTGAGGTCGCTCAGATTTTTGTAGATGATCTTTATTTTGAAACTTATGGTTCCGAAGATTTTGAAGTTGTTAAATACAACACTGAACAATATGGATTTATTGTTGTTCAGGATATCTATGGATACTACTATGCCATCGATATTGAAGGTTATAATCCTGAATATGACTACGCTTCTGACTACTATTACGACCCAAGCACTATCGTTGAACCTGTTTCTTGGGAATATGGAAACACTTACTACTCTCCTTACTACGGGTACTTCGAAAAAACGACAGCGACTCCAAAAGACTTAGCTAAGATGAACGCTATCAAAGAGGCCGTTATCCTTAACAACAAAGCTGAATTCTTAAGCTCTGAATTTGGTCTAAGTATGCAAAGAAGTAAAGAAGTTGCCAGACTTACTCACAACTGGAAAAAAGCTGGTATCAAGTCAATGACAGCTGCTGAACATGATGCTTTCTCTACTGAACTTTTAGGTTTCTCAATCAGTAAAGGTATGGAAACTGTTAAAACTGGTGATGTTTCCGGTATCAGTGCCCTAGTTGAAGAGGCTGCGGTAACTAATGGAATCACTCCAGAGCACGCTTCAAAACTTATGACTAAAATCTTTAATATGTAATAAAAATAAGATTTTTCTTAATACCAAGGCCCTCTCACAGAGGGCCTTTTTAGTTCTCCCTCTGCCTAAAAGCAGACCAAAACATGTCGCAAATCATAAACACTCCAGGCAAATAGCGCTAAATATGGACTAAATGCAAAGGTCCTTATCAAGGGGGAAAAATGAAGAAATTTGTATTATTATTGATGCTTTCGCTGTCTAGCACGGGATGTTGGTTGTCTAGTAGTTCCACTACCTATTATACACATAGTGATGTCGCAAATATATTTGTAAACGATTTATACTATGAAACCTATGGTACTGTAGACTTTGATATTGTGAAGTACTACACCCTGCAAGGTGAGTTTATTGTGGTTCAAGATTATTATGGACGTTATTATGCCATTGATCTTAGTGGCTTTAATCCTTATTACGATAGTGCTAGTAACTATTATTATGATCCCTATACCATTGTCACTCAAGTCTATTGGCAATACGACAATGTTTACTGGTCACCCTATTATGGTTACTTCGAAAAAACACAAGCAACTCCTAAAGACCTAGCTAAGATGAAAGCGCTCCAGGAAGTCGCGGATATTGATAAAAGAGCTGAATTCTTAACTAGTGAATTAGGTTTAAGCCAGGAAAGAAGTTTAGAGGTGGCACGGCTTACTCATAACTGGAGTAAAGCTGGCATCAAAAGTATGACCGAAGCGGAACATGATACTTTTGCCAGTGAACTATTAGGTTTTTCTATTACAGAAGCTCGTCACATTGTAGATGCACACAACCCTGCAAGTGTAGAGGAATTGATAGAGATCGCAGCTAAAACTAACAATATTACTCCAGAGCATGCGAGAAAATTAATGACCAAGATTTATAATTTAGCACAATAAAAAAAGCCCTCACATGAGGGCTTTTTACTTATTAATTTAAAATAATAATTAATCTTCTAATAGCTCTTGAGTTTCGCTCATTAGCTTTTTAATCATCTTCAATTCTTCTTTTGAAAGATCCATATTTTTTGATTTTTCTTTCATGGCCTTAATAAATAGTGCCGCTGAAGCCGATGGAGCCGACTTAGATCTAGTCGTCACTTTCTTTTTTGTTTTAGTGGCAATCACTTCACCACTTGATTTAATCGCACGTTTAAGTTCTAACCTTTTAGTTATTTCGCCTTCAATGATTTTTTTCTTAAGAGAGTTTTTCAACTTACCGGTATCTAAAGCGCCCCATTCTAATAGCACATACTTTTCAGTATTATGAAGTTTAGCAGCTTCTTTAACTTGCTTAGGTAGTTTTGCAATAAGAACACAACGGTGAACTTCTGACTTAGATATACCCAGACTGGCTTGAATTTTTCTTTCACTGGCACCAGTTAGTTTCTTATAACCAAAAATTGAATCCGCCTGATCAATATAGTGAAGTTGCTCTCTTGCTGAGTTTTCTGAAAACTGAATGGCCATCAACTCTTCAGGAGTCTTGTTTTCCAAAATAAAACAAGGAGCCTCTTTCATTTCAGGTAGCGTACTCATTGCACGGAATCTTCGCTCCCCACAAATAAGTATATATTTACTTCCCTCACGGTGAATAACAAGTGGCTGAATAAGTCCATTCTCTTTGATATTTGCAGCTAATTCGGCTATAGATGCATCATTAAATTTTGTTCGAACTTGTTTTTTTACTGTAATATCAGCAAGCTTAATATTTGCTAATTGAGCACCTTTTAACAAAAGGTCATCATGCATTTTAAAAATGCGCTCATCTAAATTTGAAGTAATATCTTTCTTTTTACGATCACGTTTTGATACTCTAGCTGCAAATTCTTTTGCCATAAACGATCTCCATATCCTTTTTTATTAAATGTATACTGGCTTAGTCGATAAATCCTAGGGAATCCCAAAGTTTAGTATAATCCTTCTTCCCTTTGGATTTTCTATTCATAAGAAAAACTGGCTTTCTAAGTGAAATTGACTCTTGCATATCCACTAGATTTCTAATCGGACTAGTTACATTAAAAGATTGAGCCAGCTCTTCTAATCTTACTTGCTCAACTTTTCTTCTAGAGTTAACCATTGAAGGTATAATATTGAAATCCAAACCAGGATTTTCTGACTCTTTGATAATTTCAAATGTATCCATTAACTCTTCCAAACCATCAATCGAATAATCTTGAGCCTGAGTAGGAATAAGAACTCTATTACTAGCAACAAGGGCCATAATAAGTTCATCACCTAGCATAGGAGGAGTATCAATTACGACATAGTCATAACTTTCTTTAATTTCATTTAAACGAAGTCTAAGTAGACGCTCTTTTCTTCCGGCATTTTTTCTTACTTCTGCTTCAGAAAGAATAAGAAGCTTAGCAAGATTGGCCAGATGTCTACTTGAAGGAATTACATCCAAGTTTTCATGAAACTCATGCTTTCCTTCACTTTTACATATTACATCTTCACTCTCCACATCCCCAATCAACCATTCAGGGATCAGAGTTCGCTTAACATCCACTCCTAAAGTCGTGGATAAATTCGCTTGTGAATCAAGATCTATAACTAAAACTTTATTACCTCTATGGGCCAGAAAAGTGGAAAGTTGATAAGCCTGCATTGTTTTACCAACACCACCCTTATTATTTGCAATTGTAATGATTTTTGCCATGTCAAACTCCCTGTCGACTTTCGATAATTATTCCTTAACTAAAATGGTAAGTGAGCTATCACAGTACGTCAAACAAGGTGCCAGGCACTTTTTGGTAAAGGATTGCGTCAACATAGGCATGACGCAACATTTCATTAAAAAAAGTGCCTGCCACATTCTAGAAAAAATGATAAATTTTACTAATACAAAAAACGAGGACACACTATGATTTACGCTGACTACAATGGCTCGGCCCCCCTTTGTAAAGAAGTTCAAGAATTCTTATTGAATCGAATCCAAGAAGGCCCTTTTTCTAATCCAAATGCTATACACCCAGCTGGAAGGCGAATTATGTTTGCCATGGAAAACGCACGTCGTACACTTGCAAAGCAGCTGGCTTGTAAACCCAATCAGATCATTTTTAACTCTGGATCTAGTGAAGGAATAACCCAAATATTTCACTCAGTTTTAGGAAGTGCCCCTCAAAATGACAGAAATATTATTGTGACATCAGGGATTGAACATTCGGCCATCGTTCACGCCTGTAGCGACTTCCAAACAAAAGGCTATGATACGATAACACTTAAAACGACTCCAGAAGGAGTGGTTGACCTGGAAGATCTCAAAGAAGTTCTGACAAAAAATGCTAAGCACATTGCCCTTGTAACTGTTATGGCCGCTAATAATGAAACTGGTGTTATTCAACCTTTCCAAGAAATTGGAAAATTAGCACATGAATATGGTATCCCTTATTTTTCAGATACCACGCAATTTATAGGAAAAACAGATTTCCAATTTGATAACTCACATATGGACTTTGCCGTCTTAAGTGCCCATAAAGTTGGTGCGCTTATAGGAAGTGGACTTATCATTGCCAGAGACCCAGCTCAACTTAGCCCTTTAATTTATGGTGGAGGTCAAGAAAAAGGTTTTCGCGGAGGAACTCAAAACTATATAGGTATTGAAACTATGGCGGTGGCCATGGATTCCTTTGAAGCAAATAAAACGCGCTTAAAAGAGGTGCAAGCACTAAGAGAAAAGTTTGAAGAAAATATTAAAGAACAATACCCTCAGGTAAAAATCATTGGTGAGAATTCTCCGCGCTTGGCGACTACCACATTGATTGCCTTGCCTGGAATTTCGGGACAAGAAGTTCAAGCAGAATTAGAGGAACAAGAAGTCTATGTAACGACTTCCTCCGCATGTTCTGATAAGAAAGCAGAAGCCTCCAGAGTGCTAACTTCCATGAAGGTTGATCCGCAAGTGGGCACTGGAGTGGTACGAATTTCATTATGTTCTCACGCTACGATGGAAGACTATCAGGCTATTGAAACTGCACTTCTCAACGCTTATAAAAAATTAAGTGAAGAAAAATAATAATGCTTAAACGATTATGCTCCATATTCATGAGTGCTATATTTGGGTTTGCCTGCAGCACTTCACGTAATATGTCTGAAAATCAAAGGGCCAAAGGACATTATCGTCTCTACAGCTATCCTAAATCCATAAAGACTTCTCGCTTAAATAAGGATCGCTACCAACGTATTATTATAGCGGGAACCAATGACTTTAAGGGAGAGATTAATCCTAAAATCTATCCTATAAAGAATCGTTTTTCGGAAAAAAGAGAATTAAAGCTAGGTGGTATTGCTGCCCTTAAAGCTTATTTAGATGTTCTACAAGAAGAGGCCCAGGGCAACTTAGTTTATGTTGATGCGGGAAATTTTATTAACCCCAAAGAAAATCATGGCTACAGTTTATTTCTTGCTGAGTATCTTAAGGCCGATGCCCTCTCGCTTGGGGTCAATGAACTTTCTCTAAAACGCAATGGAAATTTCCCAAGATATATACAGGCCCTGGCCAGAAGAGGAAATTACAATCTCATCAGCAGTAATATTTTTGATCTAAGAACGACTGAGCCTATTAAATGGGACAATATCAGTTATACCAGAGTTAAAAGTGTCAATGGTGTGAAAGTTGGCTTTATCGGTATTATCGCTCCTAAACTGGCCAATAAAGTTCCTGATAAAAATATTAACGGGCTCTATATTCAAAATGCGGCTAAAAAGATTATTGTGCACGCCAAAGAACTTAGGAGAAGCGGTGTTG
>JBFEUX010000321.1:0-2739 GCA_041547255.1 Bacteriovoracaceae bacterium | reverse complement strand
CGATAAAAGTAAAGAATGCCTAAGGCAATGATCAATGCTCCAAAGCCTGAAAACATAACTGTTTCATACATATTGGTAATAGGCGCCCTTCCACTGATTAAAACTCTCATGGCGATACCTACCACTTCGATAACTAGTGTGAGCACACTGAAAGCGACTCCATAACGCAGTTTTTTAAATATGACAGTAAGGAAAATTCCAATTAGTGCTATTAACATAGCATAGGAAAAAATATGTGACTTTACATAGGTTAGTTCTAGTAAGTAGCGATCGCCATGGTCTTTTAAATATCTTTCTTTTGATTTTTCTATTTCAGCAATTAGGGCAGCAAGCTCCAGCTCACTATACTCACTTAATGGTAACCAACCATTTTTTCCATCATTTTTGTCTTCGCCAGAGTACAGCGTGAAGCTGGTGCCATCGACGATTTCTTCAAATACAGATATGCGGTTAAAGAGTTTGGTGAGATCTTTTTTGTAGCTGTTATTTTCTTTGAGCTTAGCTATTTCCGAACGAATTAACATTTTTTTGCCCAGAAGCTCTTCTGAGTTCATACTCTTGGCTTTTTTATCTAGGCCTAGTAATTTTTTGGTATCTACATGTTCAATTAAGATGGGGAAGTCAACGATCGATTTTCCCCGCTGCTTTTGCAGCATTAAATGGCAGAATGTTTGGGCTGGACTTTCATCCGCGTAGGAGGATTTTCCGGTAAGAAATTTTACACTTTCCTTGGCCAGTACGAAATAAGGCTTTACCCGACCACCAGCGAGAACTGGTAGATCTTCATTAAGTTGCGAGCAGCCAGTAGATTCGGCGGCAACAGCACTAAACGATAAAAGAAACAGCAAGACAAACTTCATACAGATACCTTTTTTCGACGATTAATTAAATAATGCCATATACTTCCTAGAACTATAAACAATGACCCTAAGTATTTGAAAAAACGACCTGGGTCATAGTTAACACTTAAAACAGAGCCAAATTCTTGTGGACCTATTGGAAAATAAGATGATTGATAGAAGGTAAAATCATCATATTTTAGTGGGTGATTCATATAGACATGGTGGTTTTCGACTTTGCCATTTGTCCTGCTATCTAATAGCTGCACAAAGCTCTCATAACTTGCAGGATCATTGGTTCCAGGATTCTTATTCATTTTAAAATGATCTAAGGTTATTTGGTAAGGCAGGTTAATTTCCTTGGGTTGAATCTGAAATCTAACTCTTTCCATACCGTTAGAAAGCTCTAAGGCTGCATCATTGCGAACCCAATATTCTTTGTTATGAAATGCAATTTTAACGGCCTTTGTATCGCCTTCAATTAAATTGCCTCTTTCCTGGATAGGTTTGGTATAAATAGGTACTTCTACGGGATAAGCTAAAATTCGATGGTCTAGTAATCGCAATTTGAAATTCATCCAAGGCAGAGAAACCACACCTTTATTGAGGTCTTTCATGGCCCACTTCTTTAATCCTTTGCGATAAAAGCCAACTTTTTCTCCAAATAAGAATAAGTTGGGGCGATCCTGGAAAACCTTTTTGGATAAGACCCTGTAAGGAGTATCTTCGCGTTTTGTGAGGTCATCGTTTACGGCCACAGGACTAAAATCTGGGAAAAATTTGATGAACTCATTATTATGCTTTATCAAAAGAAAGCGGTTGCCTTTCTTTGTTTCACCTGTTTTTAGTTTTTTATCTTCAGGAACAAAACACTCTCCATTTTGCAAATTCCAGATCATGAATCCAGTTTTAGACTTTTTAGCAAAGCAGTCTGCCAGGAGACTTGGCATATAGTGTAAGTCTAATAGACCCATACGGGACATGGATTTAAAGTCTGACTTAGGACTTAATGAAAGGGTGACGTCCTGGCCAAAATTCTCGTTAAATAGCAAATAGGTGCTTGAGTGTTGTTGTGAATTGCCCTTTTTTTGCTCTACCCAGGCCAGTTTCTTCTTGGCGTAAGGAAGAAATTCTAAAATTTTCACTCCATTGATTTCGTTACTCAATTTGCGGGGAGTGTAGCTGTAAGGCAATGCTAGTTTATAGGCTTTCTTTCTGCCTGGAAAAGTTATTTTCAATATATCCTCATTGATAAGGATCTTATGAGCAGGTGTATTAGGGAGAAGTTGGATAGAGCCATCAATACCGTTGATATAAGTAAAAAAGGAGCCAACAAACAGAATAATAAGACCAGCGTGGATAGTGTAAAAGCCATAGAGTCTTTTTTTAGCAGGCAGGCGAACAACAGTGGCCATGAAAATACTTAAAAACATACAAATCTCAATGAGAATAAACCACCATGATTTGTATACGATACGGTTGGCATAGTCTGTACCATGCCAACTTTCCATGAAAGTACCTACTACAAGAGAAACAGCAAAGAGGCTAATAATCACCACTGCGAACTTAACATTTGCTACGATTGATTCAAATTTACAATATAAGTCTTTGATTTTATTCATAATTTATATAAGCTAAAATTTAAGCCATATAATATATAGTTTGATAGTCATTGTACAACTATTAATAAAAAAAAGAACTCGTCACTCTAGGAGAAGTTTTTTTTTATTTTAATTGAGTAAAATATTTGCATTAGAAATGTAAATTAACTACAATTATTCTATCAGAAAGGTAGATCGATGACATCAAAGAAAGTTGCATTTGTACCCAGTAAAACAGATAAAGAGTTAAGTGAGATTTATAATTTCAATGTAGAGGCATTTGCTGATTCACAAGACTT
>JBFEUX010000375.1:0-1776 GCA_041547255.1 Bacteriovoracaceae bacterium | reverse complement strand
CTCATAAGATTAAGCATAGCTTTAAAAAATATGGTCTACTGCATTTATTAACTCCTTCAGGAATTCATCTCAGTAGTTTGATGTTTATTTTTGGCTTTTCTAACATTTTGGAAATAATCTCATTGATTGCTCTATTAGGCGTATTACTGAACTTTAATTCTTACCACTCTTTGGAGAGAGTTATCATATTTAGAATTCTGTATCGCGCATCAAAGGTTTATTTAAAAAGAGATATAAATATAGAAATTGTTTTTATTTTTACCATTATTATAAGTGTTCTTGTAGGCCATTTTTCACAAAACCCTCTTAGTTTCTTCTATAGTTTTATATTCTGGGGGACTGTACTTATATTTAGAAAGCAAAAAGGAAAAATGCTCATCCACTTAAACTTTGTACTTTTTCTCACAGCCTCACTAAGTAATGATCTTATCAGCCCTCTTTCTCTTTTTATAAACCCCATAATGACCTTTGTTATTGCAAGTTGCTTTCCCTTACTTGCTTTTAATGCTCTTTTTAGCAAGCTCATTAATTTTAATTTTCTGCTCGAGCATATTCTTAACTTTTTAGTTTCACTATTAGAACTCATCAGTCGATACGACCCCTTCCCGGCCATAAACTTTGCAACGATTACCCTATTATGTTTTTATTTTCTTTTTGCCAGAGGAAACATTAAGACAGCTGTATTATTACTTTGTCTTTCCACGGCGCCACCAAATATTAAAAAACTTACAGTTTCAAATAAACTATATAATTTAGGTGATCCATCGGAGTATTTGGGTAGAAAAGCATCCTATTACCACTTTATTGATCAAAAATGTACTCTTAAGGATATACAAATTAGATGCAAATCAAAGAACTCACATTTTGGAGGCATCATTTTTTAGTTATTTATGGGAGCTCCAAATAACTCTGATCATTTTTATATTAATGATAATAAATCTAAATAGCTGAATAACTAAGTTCTTGCGCATAAAGCGCACGGCCCAGGTCGGTTTAGGTGCAAAAAATGCTTTCTCGTAAGGTTTTGCTTCATGATCACTCATATTGTTGTCCTTATTCGGGTATTAACCACCACAGTGGTTTTGCCTTGGCCTTATAAATAAATAGATAATGCAAAAGTGTCTTTATCCAATGGCCAGCTAAACCAATTTCTCCAAAAGTTAAGCTTAAACTTCTTCCATACTCAGGATATTTTTCAAAGTTTTGCACAATGGGAAACATCGTCATTGATACTGCTTGTCCATTAATCATATTACTACCAGTGCTGGCAACACAAGCAGCACCCATTTCCGACATACAAGCTGTGTGGGTAGGCGTTTGTGCATTCTTTTTAATCATATCTGAAATGGTTAAGGCCACTGCCTTCCCCATCATTGCACTAGGCATGCCTGTACGCGGAGGTGTGGGACTAATTGGAGTTCCATTTACGCTCGTTCTTGGTTCACTAATAGCATGAGGAGGTGCAAATGCGATCCCTACTGCAAAAATATTTTTCCAAGTAGGATTTTGTAATGTCCTTGGCCAGTCTTTTGCACTCCAGTCTTTATAAGCTTTTGCAGTATAATCAGCATCGACAATCATAAAACCATTAGGCTTAAAAAGCTGATCGGTAATATCATTTCCATCTTTGCCAACAGCTTTTAATCCAACCCCTGAAAAAGGGGGAATTAGCATAGAAAAATCATACTCAATAAAATCTTTTTTTCCATCGAGTAATTCAAAATGTATTTTCCCATCTTCAATTTTTTCAACATGGGCCCCCGTAATCCAAGCAAT
>JBFEUX010000104.1:0-9530 GCA_041547255.1 Bacteriovoracaceae bacterium | reverse complement strand
TGGTGATAAGGGCCCCATCAATGGGTAGTTGTCCTGTGTGGTTGGAAACAACCATATATGGTTTGTCTTCGACATTTTCTATGCCAAAAACCCTGACTTTAAAATAATTACGATAGAGGGGGAGTACGATTTCGAAAGCAGATTTGACTGTATCCAGGTTAAACCCCCAAGGATCTTTATAATCCTTATAGCGCTCTTGTAGTTTTTTAAAAACTTGATCTTTTCGCTTTCTGTCTGCATCAGAAAGGGTTATATTTAACTTATTAAGTTGCTCAAACATATGATACTCAAAAATATTTCTATATATTCATTTATAATTGATTTAAGGCTATACTTATAGCGGGAAAAAAGGTGGTGTGCCAATGACAAAAAATAATGAAAATGAACAAACAAATAATACAAACCCCGCAGATTGGAGAGAGAAGCTAAATGACCTCATGCAAGTTGCCCAATCAGAGATAAAGAAAACGACCCAAATAGGGCTTAAAATGCTCTCGGCTTCTCAGTCGAATGAGCAATTACACGATATATATGAAATGTTGGGCAAATGGCTGATTGCTGAAGTACAAAGTGGCAAGTTACAAATAGATGATGTTGAAGTTGAGGGGCTTATTGCCAAGGTTAGAGACTTAGAAAAGGAACTTGAAGGCTACGAACAGGATGTTCAGGATATCAAGAAAGGTTAGTCGGTACTTCAATACCTCGCTTTAAAAAATTAACTAATGCGAGCTCTAACGAATCAACACCAGATTTAGTTTCAGCAGAGACGAAGAAAATTTGTTTAACGTGTTTATAGTCCTTGAAGATTTGCGGCTTTAATTTATTAAGGGCCGCTCTTTCTTTTTGCTTTTTGAGCTTATCCATTTTGTTAAAAATAAGGTAGATCTCTACCACTTGTGGGTCGATGTATTGGTAGAACTGCTGGTCAGTTGCCTGATTGGGATGTCTTGCATCTTGTAGATTTAGCAGCATGGTATTTTCATTCATATGAGTAAAAAAAGTATCCATAAGATATTTCCAGTTTTTACTCATGGCCTTATTTACCTTTGCATGTCCATAACCAGGTAGATCGTATAAATAATAGGTTTCAGGTGTGTCATCCTTTGTTAATTCGAAGGTAAAGATATTTATGGCCTGGGTTCTTCCAGGAGTCTTAGATGTTTTTGCCGTTTTCGCCCCAAAAATAGTATTGATGAGAGAGGATTTACCAACATTTGATCTTCCTACAAAGGCAAGACCTTTGGCCGTAGGATTATTACTTAACCATAACTGAAGTTGTTCAGCTGAATCGAAGCCACGAATGAATTTGGCAGAGCCTTTTTGTATTTCCATATGGTTAAGAGTCTTAACTTTTTTAATGAACAGATGCAATCTTTTTTTCATAAATACTTAAATCTTATAGGATTTGTGTTGGCATCAATTCTGAATAGGGCCCTCTGTAAGTTTTTATAGGGAGGGAAATATGAACTTAAAAGAACATCCGTTTGTTTCAGACCATTTAGACAGCGCTGGCGTGAGAGAAGGAGATATTATGGCCTTGGATCCGCTGACGGGAAGAAAGCAAAATATGGCCTTAAATAGAACTTGTATTGATCTAATTAGCAAGGATCTTGAGGGATGTATTGAGTCTCACTATTATCGAGTTCTGCCTGCTCAGCAAAACGAAAGCTTCCAGGTACAGATCAAATTGATCGAAACGTTGGGCAAAAGATGTGTAAAAAAGAAGCGATACGTGGCAAAAGTTCTGTCCGGAAGTCCTATCAAATTAAATGGTAATTACGTTTATGAATGCTTGTTAGAAGAAAATGATTGCCTGGAAATTGGTTTTAACCGTTTAAAAATGAAAAGAGATAATGATTTAGAGCTGATTAATGTTCAAGAGCAGTTAATTAAAGAGCATAAAAGAATAGTGTCCTCTACATTACCTCTTATGATTGTTGGTGAAACAGGGGTGGGAAAAACGACCTTGGCCAAAATGATTCATGAAAACTCTGGAAGAGCTGGGGGATTTGTTCATTTGAATATTTCAGCTTTTTCTAAAAGCTTAGTTGAGTCAGAGCTATTTGGACATGTTAAAGGAGCTTTTACTGGAGCTTTAAATGCTAAAAATGGGGCATTTCGTGAGGCCAATGGAGGCACTCTTTTTATCGATGAGATTGATTCTCTTTCTATGGAATTACAGACGAAGTTGCTTACATTTCTCGATAGCTACAAGGCAAGAGCTGTTGGTGCTGATAGGGATTACCAAGTTAATATACGTTTAATTTTCTCATCCGGTCAGGATCTGCAGCAGTTGGTTCAAAGAGGTCTTATGCGCAGAGATTTTTATTACCGTATTACTTCTGGCCATATTTTTAAATTAAAAGCCTTGAGAGATGATGTAAGGCTTATTGATCGTTATTGCCGCAGTTATATGCTAAAAAATAATATTATTCTTTCTAAAAAACTGATTGAGTTTTATCAAAGTTTACCCTGGCCAGGAAATTACCGTCAGTTAAAAGGGCATATCGATCGTAAGTTGGTATTGGGTAACAGTTGGAAGCTGGATTTCGATGATATTGATGCTGAACTGATTGCTCAGAGTTCGGAATTAGCTGATATTCAAGAAATGGAAGCGGTCCTAACCTTGGAGGATGTGAAGTCTGCCTACGCCAAAAAAATATTTTTCCAAAGTGGAAAAAACTATAAGCAGGCGGCGGCCAAATTGAAAATCTCTCCTCGGTCTCTTAAGCGTATGGTTTGTGAGCAATCTGAAATCGCGAATTAAGAACCTACAATATATAGGATATAAACATCTTCAACTTCCCCTTCCACGTTATGATCCTTGAGGAATTGATTGACTTCATCACGAATTTTTTCTTTAAGGATCTCTTTACCTTCTGTTTCAATGGGGAAGTCGGAAATCACCGGCTCAACTTCAGTGAAGAAATAATCTTTGAGTTTATAGTCGTATTCGGAAATATAGTAACTGGAAAATCGAGTGGTTAATTTAAGTGCAAAATCAATTGTAATGGATCTCATTTTCGCAACATTTTCTTGATAAACAGGAAGCTTTATATTTTCGATCTTTAGGATTTTCTTTTTATACAAGTGGTATAGGGGGCGCTCGTCAATCTGTTCATAACTTGCAGGGGCCCTGCTTGGGAATTCTTTTTGTAAGATCTCGTTAACACCCCAGTAAATCCCCATGCTACCCAGAACAAATAGAGGAGATGTGTATAATAACAACTTTGCTTGTCTGCCTTGCAGGGGGGTAAAAAACTTAATGAAGCTTCCACAGCTGTTGAGGCAATAGTCTTTTGCTTTAGGCAAGTACTGTTTGGGTGGGGTTGTCAGTAAAAAATTTTTAAAATCAAAAACTGCAGAAATAATTTTTTGCTTTAATGGATATCTATGGATTGTATCCACAGCATTAAAAATTTTATTTTTAAATGTGACTAAGTTATGGAAAATCAGCATGAGCTTGTGAATCAGCCAATTTTTAGTTGAGCTTAGTGAGCTCCTGATTGTTTGCTTGAGTATTTTAAAGAAATTAAAAACAAAATGAGGAATAATAAAATGAAGGGTTTTGCGTAAAAAATTGGCAATAAATGAAAATAGCCTGCTTAATAGGCGGTTCAATAATTCTTCAATTTTTTCAATCTTTTCTAACATAGAGTAAACCTCCCTATTTTTATCGGACATTAGAGCGGGATTCTTAACTAAAATTGGTAATTTTTACCGCTCTTAAGTATGAAGCTAAACCTCTAAAAATATATGGGCGATGAGAGTAGTGGGATATTATTTGGAGAATATTGTGAAAAACCGTAACTTATTGATTTTACTTTGTCTTATGCTTCTAGGCTCTTGTAGTATGTTTGAGCATAGGGATTACTCAGATGTGATGAGTGAATATCAGTATGATGAGCCTGTGTTTAGGGCCAATCAAGATTTTATGATTGTTTCTGGTGATTCTGGCCGGGATTATCGTTTAGACTCTGAAGTACAAAAACGAACGCCTGCTTCTGCAGAGCAAGCTCATATCTCTCTTTATGAAGCAAGTTTACGCAGAGAGCTAAAACATCTTGAATTCAGACTGACTGAAGACGAGTACTATGAGTTTAATAGTATGCGAGATAGAATAGGGAGTGTGTCTGAGCAAATTTATTATTTACGACTTAATCATGTTCAGCGCGAAGAATACCTGATGCTTCGTAAAATTAAAATGCCGACACCAAGAAATTCAAGAGGTTATAGTGCATATGGACCTAAGCGAGTGGCTTTCTATCAGCAGCCTGTGGCCCCTGTTGCGACTGATGATGTCACATTGGGAATGTCCCGTGAAAGGGTAATGCAAAACTGGGGAAATCCTGTGAAGCGAGAAATTGCAGGAAATCCAACAAGTGGAAATGAGCGATGGGCCTTCAAGCGCGATGGAAAAGTTAGATATATTTACTTTGAATCCGGTGTAGTTCAGGGCTGGTCTCAAGCCGAATAAGACTCCCAGCAAGGCACTTTACTGTTATCATTTCTAGTAAAACAAGGTACATTCACAACATAACAAATTTTAGACTAAATGGGTGAGTTATGGATTATACCTTAAATTTTGAAAAGCCAGTTCAGGAACTAGAAAATCAAATTAAAGAGTTGAAGGATGCTAACGAAAAATCAGGATTAGATATTTCCAAGGAAATTAGTGCTCTTCAGAATAAAGTAGATGCCTTGCTTAAGGAAATCTATGAAAAGTTAACTTCATGGGAACGAGTTCAATTATCCAGGCATCCTAAAAGACCGCATACTCAAGATTATATTGATCGAATCGTGGATGATTTTCACGAGTTACATGGAGATCGTAGATTTAGTGATGACCCATCAATGATTACAGGCTTTGGCTATTTGGATGGCCAAAAAGTTGCGGTACTGGGAATTGAGAAGGGAAGAAAGACTCAAGATAAAATTATACGCAACTTTGGAATGGCCAGTCCTGAAGGTTACCGCAAGGCGATGCGAGTGCTAAAATTAGCTGCTCAGTTTGATATTCCTGTAATTAGTTTTGTTGACACTCCAGGTGCTTATCCTGGAATTGGTGCTGAGGAGCGTGGCCAGGCGCAAGCTATTGCAGAAAATTTGGCCGAGATTTTTCATATCGATGTGCCAATTGTTGCTGTTGTTATTGGTGAAGGAGGTTCAGGAGGTGCACTTGGAATTGCTATTGCTGATAAGGTGCATATGATGGAGTACTCGGTTTATTCGGTTATATCTCCAGAGTCTTGTGCTTCCATTCTATGGTCAGACCCAAAGCGAGCGGAGCAAGCGGCGAATTCTTTAAAATTAGGGCCAAAAGAAGCTCTTGATTTAAAAGTAATCGATACCATCATTAATGAGCCTGTAGGTGGTGCTCACCGTGATCCAATGAAAGCCGCTGAGCTAATTAAGGACGTTCTAAGTAAGGATATTAAAAATTTAGTGAATATGCCGAAAGAACAGTTGTTGGAAACACGTTTTCAAAAGTTTAGAACAATGGGAAATCAAACCATTAATATGGGAGAGTCAAACTCATGAGTATCCAGTCAATGACAGGTTACGGAAAAGCAGAAATAGAAGGAGATAAATACACTCTTTCGGTTGAGCTAAAAACTGTAAATAATAGATTTAAGGACCTTCGCTTTAAAATGGGTTCTGTTTTTAATTCTAAAGAAATGGGATTAAAGAAAAAATTGGAATCCAAATTTAGCCGCGGAAGCTTTGACATTTATGTGAACTATAAAAAAAGTGAGATGCAGTCCCAAGAAATAGAGTTAGATTTCGAAAAAATAAAAAAATATATTGAGCAAATGAAAGAAGTTTCTCAGGAAACAGGAACTGAATTAAACTTTCAACCAACTGAATTTTTAAGATCTGATTTTATTAAAGAAGATGGGGACAAGGAAGAAGAACTACTTCAGATGATTGATGGGGTATTTGACCAAGCACTTAGCTCATTGGAAGCAAGTAGAGTGGAAGAAGGTGCTAAGCTTGTCAGTAAACTACAAGATCATATAGAGATTTATAAAAAGCACTACCTAAAAGTGAAAGAACTCAAAGATGGTTATCAAGATAAAGTGAGAGAGAAGCTTCGTAAAAGAATGAGTGAAGAAAACTCTGATCTTGGAGTTGATGAACCAAGATTTTTACAAGAAGTTATATATTATTTAGAAAAGTTAGATATAGATGAAGAAGTTAATCGTATTACGATTCATCTAGAAAAATTAAATTCACTTCTTCAATCTGAAGGAGAAGTGGGGAGACAAATTGACTTTCTCGTTCAAGAGCTAAACCGGGAGACGAATACAATCGGATCAAAATCGGGTGATAGTTTAATTTCTGAAAGTGTTGTTCAGATGAAAGTCCAATTAGAAAAGTTTCGGGAGCAAGCTTTAAATCTGCAGTAGAGGAAATAATGAAAAGAGGTAAGATCATTATTATCGTAGCTCCATCGGGCACAGGTAAATCGACCTTATTGGAAAGATTAAAAGTAGACATTCCTTTGCTAAAATGGTCTGTCTCTTCAACGACTAGACCTATCCGTGAAGGTGAGATCGATGGTGAGGATTATTTCTTTATTCCTGAAGCTGAATTTCTTGATTTGAAAGACAAGGGCGAGTTTGTCGAATGGGCCAAAGTTCACTCCAATTATTATGGAACAAGTAAAAGCTTTATCAACCAAGGCTTAGAGCGAGGAGAGAATCTTCTTTTCGATCTAGATGTTCAGGGCTGTGATGCCATGAAAGAAATATATGGCAATGAGGCTAACGTTATTTTTATTGAACCACCTAGTGTTGAAGAATTAGAAAAAAGATTATTAGGAAGGGCGACTGATGCCCCTGAAGTTATTCAAGAACGCTTGCAAAATGCGAAGAATGAATTATTACGTAAAAACGATTACGACTATAATATAGTTAATGATGATATTGAAAGAGCCTATCAGGATCTTAATAAAACTGTGAAACAGATCTTAGAGGAGAATTAATTATTTTTAGTAGATTGGACTTTTCACATGAAGGGGATTTAACTGCTGAAGAGCTGGCAAGACGAGTGAAAGCAGCAAACCCAGATGCAGATCTAGAGCTTTTTAATAAAGCCTATGAGTTCGCTGAATTTCACCACCGTTCTCAAACGAGAAGTTCGGGAGAACCTTATATTATTCATCCTATCAATGTGGCCGCGACCCTGATTAAGTTAAAGATGGATTTGCAGAGTATTTGTGGAGGACTACTGCATGATGTGGTTGAAGATTGTGATGTTTCAGAAGATGAGATAAGAGAAAAATTCGGTGATGATATTGCTAATATTGTGATTGGTTGTACCAAAATTTCTAAGATTAAGTTTAAGACAAAAGAAGAGTCTCAAGCAGAAAATTTTAGAAAGATGGTTGTGGCCATGGCCAAAGATATTCGGGTTATTATCGTTAAGCTTGCAGACAGAATGCATAATATGCTAACTCTGCAATATGTGTCCAAAGAAAAACAGGTAAAAAAAGCTCAAGAAACCCTTGATATATACGTGCCTCTTGCAAGCCGTTTAGGGATTAACTCGGTTAAAAGTGAGTTAGAAGATTTGTGTCTTAGATTTCTCCATCCGGAAGTGTATTACCGCTTGGCCGAAAAAATTGCGATGAAGAAATCAAAGCGTGAAAGTTATATCAAGGAAACAATTGATAGTATCAATGAAAAACTTGCGGAGTACTCAGTAAAAGGAGACGTTTCGGGGCGGCCTAAACATTTTTATTCTATTTATAAAAAAATGCATAACCGTGGAGTTGACTTTGACCAGATTCAAGATCTTCTAGCCTTTAGAATTATTGTGGGAAATATTACGGAATGCTATAAGTGTTTAGGAATTATCCATTCATCTTACACTCCTGTCCCTGGTCGATTTAAAGATTATATTGCGATTCCCAAGGTTAATAATTATCAGTCGCTTCATACTACGGTTATCGGACCTGGTGGAGAAAGGATTGAAATTCAGATTCGTACCAACGAAATGCACGAGATTGCCGAAACTGGGGTAGCAGCTCACTGGTTGTATAAAGAAGGCTCTAAAAGACCTAAGAATTTAAAATGGGTTGAAGAACTGATGGAATACAACCGGGACATCAAACACAGTTCTGAGTTTATGGATGTGGTTAAAAATGACCTGGATATCGCGGGAATTTTTGTTTTCACACCTAACGGCGATGTACGTGAACTACGCTCAGGTGCTTCACCTATAGACTTTGCTTATTCTGTGCATACTGATGTCGGGAACAAATGTGTAGGGGCCAAAGTTAATGGTAAAATGGTACCACTAAAGTACCGTTTGAAGTCCGGGGATACCGTAGAAGTTCTGACTTCTAAAACTCAGACTCCGAGTAAGGATTGGCTAAAGATTGCCAAAACTAGTCGTGCACGTACCAAGATTAAACAATACTTATTAAAAGTAGAACGTGAAAGATACCGTGAGATGGGAGAGGAGATTCTTGAGAAATCACTAAAATCGCTCGGTTTAAATATTAAAAGCTTAGAAAAGAAAAATGACTTTAATAAAGTTTTCGATCAACTACATATAAAAGATATATCGGAACTATTTTTACATATTGGTTCTGGCCGCTTTTCTGTTAAGCAAATTCTTGAACTTGTTCCTTCCGTTGATGGTAGTTTGGTGGATGAAGAGATCAAAGAAAAGAAAAAACGAGAATTTGATACCTTAACTAAGCAAATTTCCAGTACTGCTAAGAAAACCTCACATAAAGATAATGCAGTTATTGTGGATGGCCTGGATGATATTATGGTAAGAATGGGGAAATGCTGTAATCCGATTCCTGGTGATCCTATCGTTGGTTTTATTACCCGTGGGAGAGGGATAACGGTACACAATAAATCCTGTCCGCGGATTGATGAAATTGATGATAGTCGTAAAGTATTTGTGGAATGGAACTCAGCCTATGCCTTCAGACACCCGGTGAGTGTACGGGTTATTACTCATGACCGGCCAGGGACTCTATCTCGTATCTCTAATAGCATTCATGCCCATGGTATTAATATTAAATCTGCGATTGCGAGATCCCTACCAGATATGAAAGGTAGCTTTTTATTTGAGGTTGAAGTTAAAGATTACGCTGAATTCCTCAAGGTGGTCTCCATAATTGAGTCCATGGAAGAGATAATTTCCGTTACCAGAGCATAACTTCCTTGGAAATCTGTAAGATTTTTGAAATAATTTTCTTATGATAAAAACAAAATTTGTTTTAGCATTTATACTAGCTTTTTCTTCCATCCATTTCTCTATGGCCAAAGATAATTTTTTAGAAGTCGGAGATGTGAATTTTGGTCGAGACTATAAAGAAAAAAGCAAATGGCTGTTTAAATTAGGAGGAGAGTATATTAAGTATAAATCTGCTCTTCCTGCATTTGAAGGCAAGCATGATACAATTAAGACCGGCGAAGAAGATGAACTTAATGGCTATGGGCTAAGCTTTGGACGGGATTTTTATCTGGGAGCAGGAATTTCATCTATGATCTCTCTAGGAGGCT
>JBFEUX010000006.1:0-32048 GCA_041547255.1 Bacteriovoracaceae bacterium | reverse complement strand
TGTCTCCATGCTTGTATCTCCCATTTTGGCTTGGGGGACTGGCTTTTCACTTTTTGGCTTAACTTGAACATCTTCATTGGCCAGTTTTTCCATTTCCTCTCTTAAGCGAGATTCCATTGTATCAGTATTATCTTTTTTACTTTCAGTAGAAGTATCTATTGATTCTTCAAAGCCAGAAGGCACTTCTCCACCTACCGTTTTTTCCACATCTTCTTCTGCAACCGACTTAAGATCTATTTTATTAACGTCTTCCGCTATATAATCATCATGCTTTAATGAAAGTTGTTTCCCTACTCTTATACCAAGGGTAAATGATATGACCGAAATCAATGCGATAAAAAGAAAAATTAGAATGACTTCTTTTTTCTCAAATACAAACAGCTTATTATTTTCTTCCATACATCTATTTTATAACTGCTCTTAATTTGGTGCAATCTCTTTACTTTTTAAGTATGAAAAAGTTTAAAATCTTTACCAAGCAAAAAAGTCAAATATGATATTTCTTTTTATTCCAGAGACTTAAACTCCTTTAAAGACTTGGCACCAAAAATGCTTATTCCCTCAAACAAGCTCTAACAGGTGATCTAAAAGATCACGGTAGCAATCAGCCCCATAAAACGTAAGGAGAAGAAAATGAAAACTCGCAAACTATTAAAAAATCAATCTGGCCAGGGAGTTATGGAATACGTAATTTTAACCGGCCTTATAGGTATTTTTTGCCTAGCTGCCGTAAAAAAGTTTGGCTCAAAGCTAGATAAGAGATTAGATCAGATCAACAACCACCTGCAAAAAGAACTTGTTATCCCCCAATCATGATCCTTAATTTTATTATCTCTACTTTTATTCTATTTAGCTTTTTTATTAGCGCGATTAAGGTATTTGATGAGCTTAATTGCGTTAATACTTCCTTTCATAGAAAAGTAAATAAAGGCTTAAATCAATTTACAAATAACACCTATAGGCTTCCTCAGCTCCCCAATCGCTGTTATTTCAAAACAAAAGTAGAACTTAACTTAAAGGGAAATGTCAGTAATGAATGAAAAAGGAAACACCACTCTCTTGGGACTCACATTCCTATTGCTTTTTTCGATATTAGGCAGTTACTTTATTCAAAAACAACTCTTTTACATCTCTGAGCAAAAAACTAAGCAAGAATTACTCTTGTGCACTAAGAAAGTGAATGGATTAACTCAGAACTTTATCCAAAACATAAAAAGAACAAATTATCTGCTAAAGATGCTCACTATTGGAAAATATGCCAGCATTTTTATTCCTGGAATCAACTTGACCACCACTACTGGAGTAAAACTTGGCATCAAAACGCTTAAAATAACTCAACAGACCCTGCTGTTTTCATTTATGAAAAATATGGGAAAAATGGCCATGAATCAGTGTTCAATAAATCCACTCCGGGTTATCCAGACTCCCTATCAGCACTACGGACTAGATTTCAAAAGAAATAAGTTCAATGAAGCAAAGCTAAGGAGTAAAAAGTGGACAGTAAATACCCACAAAGGAAAGTTTTTAATCATGAACTCTTTCGATATCCTACAAAACAAGACCTCCTCAACAATGATCGAGGTGAGTTTATCTTCGATGCTGTAATCAGCTTAACCCTGCTTAGTGTATTACTTGTTTCATTTTTGAAAATTCATCAGAATCTGAACCAAATTGAGTATCAAAATATCAAATTTTTTCATAAAACTTGGACTAAGTTGGAGAAGCAATATGGAAAAAATTGATAATAGTTTAAAACTTAAAATCTTATTTCTCTTAGTTTTTAGTAATATTTCGATCTATATGCTGGCCTCAACGCCAGATGAAACCAGTATAAGGACGGAGAATATTTTTCAAGAAAGAATTGGCTACACTGACTTTAAGTTAAAGGCACAGCTCCTTACATCATTTGCTGTCAACAAACCAATCACCATTATTAGCAAGGATAAGAGAATTCATATTCCCTTTGCCCTTTTGAAATCGAAAATATCTCATAGCAATGGCAACCTAATGATGGACACGACAATTAGTAATGATGAATTTATTGTGTACCTACCAGAATCTTATATTCCTCAACTATTACAAACCCCAAAGTTAAGTATTTTACCTTTTGGTAAAAACTATCATTTTCCTAAAAGAAAAAGGTCTCCGTATGAAATTCATATTTAGTTTTATAGTAGTTATTTACAGCAGTAGCGCTCTGGCCAGTATGATTTTTATCTACCATGCCCCTAAGCATCACTGGGAAGCAAAGCAAGTAAGAGGTATTTTTCAAAATAAATACAATATCCCAGCTGAAATAATTCATATAAGAGAGAAAGCGGAGTGCAAACAGCAAGATAGTCGTTTTTTAGAACTGTGTATAAATAGAAAGGGAGAGCTTATTCAGCTCTCCCCTTCAAATATTGAAAATATAAAAAAATCATTTAAAACATTTGCCCGTGGAGGACAAAATGCTTAGCAATTATGCTTTTTCTGGATGGATTGAAAACTTAGGAGTAGTTCCTTTGTTTTCATTTGCTTTCTTTCTCTTTTTTCCAGCTTTTTTAAGTTTTAACTTTCTTCTGGTCTCTGTTCTCATTGTAGGTGAACCCATATTTAAATCCTTAAGTTATCTAATTAATTATAAATTTAGGTGCATATATTTATCTTTATTACCACCTCTTGTCAAAATATTTTTAACAGCAACACTATGCACAAGTAATAGTTACGCTAACGTCAAAAAAGACATATTTATTTCCAAAGGAGAACAATTTGAATTGGTAGTCTCTTCTCTCAAAAACTTCTCTGTTGGGAATAAAGAAGTCTTAAAATACAAATACTTACCTAAGAAAAATATTATCCTACTCAAGGGAAAATCCCAGGGCTTCAGTGATTTAGTGACTTGGGACAAACATGGGAACAAAAGCAGCTTTCACATTTATGTCACCTCCAAGCGAGAACAGCTTAAAAAAATGGAAATAGCGCAAATCCTCAAGGGGACGGGACTCAAAACCCAAATATCTGGAGATATTATCTATGTGAGTGGAGAAATTGTTAAAGAATCTGATTACCTCATCGTAAAAAAGCTCGAAAACCAAAAACTTGAAAATCTGATCCTCAATATCGAACTGGAACATGAACTCAAAAACAAAATTATCGCCAAAATTTACCAGGAACTTTATGCCAGAGGTTTTGATTATGTAAGTTGTTCTCATTCCTATGGGCAAATCTTATGTAACTATCAAAGTAAAACGGAGGAAAAAGAGTATATCAAAGAGCTAGAAGCGCAATATCAGATACGCTTTCAAAATCTAAACCAGCACAACAGGTTTAAAAACTATCAACTGGAGTTTAAAGTTGTCTCTGTTGAAACAAACGAATCGACACAACAAGACTCGGGTTTTCATCGCGTACAAAATAATTTAGCAAACCTAATCCAAACCAATCAGTCAAAATTGGCCACAGGGGACATTCTTTTAGAAGATCAAGATACTCGTATCAAATTAGTGGCCTCTCCCTTGATAAAAACTACAATTGATCAAAAATTCCAACTACAATTAGGAGGAGAAATTCCCTTTAGCCAGGTTCAAAATAATTTACAGGGTTTAAAATGGAAATTTGTAGGTCTACAAATTAAAGGAAAATTAGAACTCAAAGGTAAACAATTTTTTCTTGGTTACCAAGGACACTTAACGAAGCCTTCTAGTAGTGGCGTTGAAGGTCCAAAAGGAAGCTCTTCTTTATTCATCGGACTGGGAAGTTTTACAAAACTTTATTCCGTAAAATTAAACCACAATACTAATTTGACCACAGCTATTCCCTACTTGAAAAGAATCCCTTTTCTAAACAAGCTTTTTTCAAAAACAAATCAACAGTATGGGCACCGAGAAATCATTGTGATGGCAAAGTTAACAGAGGAGTCTTAATGGAGAAAAACCCTTTAACCGTTGCCAAAGAGTACTTCGCTGAACAATTGCGTAAAGGAAAATTACTGTCCCTAAGTGAAATTAAATTAGAAGTGGAAGAAGAAGAATTTAGTATCTACCATAATCTTTTAAAAAACTGGTATGATACTATTAATCAACTAAGCTTCCTTCCAAATAGCTTAGATAAGATTGAAGAAATATTTATTCATAGTACCACAAATATTCAAATAAAAAGTACAAAAGGCTTTGAAAATTGGGATAGTGATATTACAAATGATGATTTAAATATTATTTGCGACTTACTCGTTTATAAACACCAACTCGATTGGAATTATAAAGAACCATTTGTCAGTTTTTACAGTACACTAAATGGTTGTGAAGTGCGGGTCAGCATGATCCATTACTCGACTAATCCCACTCTGCAATCTAAACTTTTTATTCGGGTTCTCAATCAAATACCTTTATGCTTAAGCAAGTATCACGGTTCACAAAACTTATACGGGGAAATGATACACGCGAAAAAAAATGTCTTGATAGCGGGAGCAACGGGAAGTGGGAAAACCACCTTCGCCAATGCTTTTTTGAAACTCTTACCAGAAAAAGAGCATGTGGTAATCATTGAAGATACAAAAGAACTTATTAGCACGAATCACAATACGACTCGGATGATCGTAGACCCCAAAAATGAAAATAAATCTATGAATAACTATCTGAGCTATTCTCTACGAATGTCTCCTGATCGCATTATTCTGGGAGAAATCCGCTCAAAAGAAGCAGAATCAAGCCTGCTGGCGATGAATACTGGCCATAAAGGATTTGTCTCTACCATTCACGCCAACTCAGCAAAAGATGCACTCCACCGTCTGAGTTTATTATTCAAGATGTACTCGACAAAAGATTTAAGTTTTGAACTAGTTCTTAAATTAATCACAACAAATATCGACTATGTCATCTTTATAGAAGATAAACAGGTCAAGGAGATCATTGAAGTCTTTGGAAGCGATCAAGAAAATATTTTTTATGAAACGCTTCCCATACACTAACGCTTAAGTTTTTTATAACTGATTCGATGTGGCACTTCAGCAGCATCACCCAGTCTGCGTTTTTTATCTTCCATATAATCGGAGAAGTTACCTTCAAACCACACAACTTGAGAATCCCCCTCGAAAGCAAGGATATGCGTAGCAAGACGGTCCATAAAATAACGGTCGTGGGAAATAACCACGGCGCAACCTGCATATTCTTCTAAGGCTTCTTCTAAGGCCCTTAAAGTATTTACATCCAGGTCGTTGGTAGGCTCATCTAATAGTAAGACGTTACCACCTTCTTTAAGCATTTTGGCCATGTGAACACGATTACGCTCTCCACCAGACAGCTCTGTTAGCTTTTTCTTTTGATCTTCACCAGAAAAATTAAACTTTGAAATATAAGCACGAGCGTTGATTTCTCGGCCACCGACTTCGATAAGGTCTAAACCACCGGCCACTTCATCAATAATAGTATGATTAGGGTTCATCTCGCGACTTTGGTCTACATAGGCCAGTTTTACTGTCTCCCCAACAACAAAATCTCCACTGTCCGGCTTTTCCTGGCCAGTAATCATTTTAAACAAAGTTGTCTTACCAGCACCGTTAGGTCCGATAACCCCAACAATCCCCCCTGCAGGAAGTTTAAAGTTAAGATCTTCATAAAGTAATTTATCACCAAAAGCCTTAGAGACATGTTCCGCATTGATAACCACATTCCCTAGACGAGGTCCGTTGGGGATAAATAAAGCGTTCGTTTCATTGCGATTTTCGCGTCCACCTTCTTCCAACATTTTGTTATAGTTATTAATTCTCGCCTTCCCTTTAGCCTGTCTTGCTTTTTGTGAGGAGTGAATAAATTCGAGTTCTTTCTTAAGAGCTTTTTGCCTTTTAGATTCAGCTTTTTCTTCTTGTGCCAAACGCTTGGTTTTTTGCTCTAACCAAGAGGTATAATTTCCTTCCCAAGGTATCCCGTGTCCACGATCAAGCTCAAGAATCCATCCCGCAACATTATCTAGGAAATATCTATCGTGGGTAATCGCAATAACGGTCCCTTTATAGCTTTGTAAGTGTCGCTCTAACCAATACACCGTCTCCGCATCCAAGTGGTTGGTTGGCTCATCCAGCAATAGAACATCAGGCTCTTGTAATAAAAGACGACAGAGTGCAACTCTTCTTTTTTCCCCACCTGATAACACACCTGTTTTTTGATCACTTGGTGGACATCTTAATGCATCCATTGCCAGCTCTAATTTAGAATCAAGATCCCAAATATTGTAGGCGTCCATTTTATCTTGAAGTTTTCCCTGCTCGGCCAAAAGCGCATCCATATCTGCGTCTGGATCAGCAAATTTTTCATTAATGGCCTCATACTCATCGCGAACTTTTACTAATTCCGCAACACCTTCTTCCACTATTTCTTTTACTGTTTTTTCAGGGTCGAGTTTTGGCTCCTGTTCTAAATAGCCAACAGAAATACCACTGGAAAGATTTACATCTCCATTAAAGTCAGTATCTATTCCTGCAATGATTCTAAGCAGGGTTGATTTACCAGCTCCATTAAGACCCAAAACACCAATTTTTGCTCCATAGAAAAAAGAAAGTGAGATATCTTTGATAACAGTCTTCTTTCCGGGATAAGTTTTCGACACCCGTGACATAGAGAAAATGATCTTTTGGCTCATTGTGATATCCTTTGCTAAATTTCAACCAATTAGTTTAATACGTAAAATGCGCTTCATTTAAGCAAATTTGGCCCAAAGAGTCTATCTTTATCCCATTAGTTGTCCCATAGAGATAAAAATGCCAAAAAGAAATCCTGGTAGGGCGAAGAAAAGTATTCCCAACAGCTTAATAACAGTAGTGAACTGACTTAATTTAGCAAGCTTCTGTTCATAAATGTCCCATAATTCAGCACTCAAATTATCAAGTTCATCCAGCGGTAAATGTCCTGTTGTACGTAAGCCTTTTACTAAAAGTTGAAGGCGATCCTTTAAAGGAAACAAGAGTTTTTCCGAGGAAAGTATGCTCAACTTTGAAGCCTGAATAATCTCGGAAACAGGAATAGAAACGGAAAAGAATGAGCGAAAAATATAAACGGTATAAAAATAATCATAGAAATTTTTAAAGATGTGTCGTCTGGTAAGATGGAATGCGAATAAGGAGAAGATCCCACCAAACAGTTGCCATATGGCCAATAGCAATCGATGCTGCCCTGTAATTGAAATATTCAAACTAAACTGTAAATAAGTAATAAATATCCAGGTAAATACACAAATAAAAATAAACTGAAATAACAGACCGTATAATTGTTCATTGATTTTTTTTATTTCCTTATAATCGGTCCGTGCCGCTTTACGAATCTCTCTTAAGGAATCATGAATTTTAACGCCATATTTTCTTTGGTAATCCTGTAGGAATTCTACCATCGTGCTATAAAATTTATATTCGGGGACTCCGCCTTGAGGGTTAGCAGCAGCTAAATAATTTACAAAGGATTGATATCCTGTCTTACGCTGCAGAAAAAAAAGTCTAAGGGCGACAGAGAGTGAGTCCAGTTCCAATAACTTAAGCAGCAGAAGCCAGGAGAGCAGAAAAACCAATCCATATAAAAGCATGTTAAGTATCCTTTATTGCTAGTTTTAGCTTGACAACTGAGAGCGTCATATGAAAAATTGCACTCAATGGAAAATCAAGATAATTTAGAGCAACAGGTTCTTCCAGCTAATAATGCCGATGTCGTGGAAAGTTTCAAAATTGAAATAACCCAAGCATCCCAACGAAAACTTGAATTAATTAACAAAAAACTTAAGTTTATCTGCGATGACATCGATCCTTATAACTGCGAAGTAATTGGACCTGAATCAGAAAATATTTTAAAGGAATTCTACCTCAAGGAAAGTCTAGAGAATCCTTTTCACTTTACTAATATTATGTTGCGCCTGATGGATTTAGCCGAGACAGAATTGAAAAAGAGAATGCACTAGTTTTATGTACAGACAATCAAGACATCAAAGAGCACCGTTAAAAACTTACGATATCCACCCTATTTCCATCAAACAGATCCAAAAGGGACACCCATGGGTAACAACTGACCAATACTCGGAAAAGTTTCAACCCAATGAGAGATTTATTGTCGCTGCTAATCGCAGACGACCTTTTGCGCTCTTATTGCACGATCCTGCTCACAAGTCTATTCGAGCTCGAGTATGGGCCACCAATGGGGATTTTCAAAAGCAAATCAAAAATTTTAAAAATGATTTGGCCGTCAGAATAAAAAATGCCATTGTTAAAAGAGCAAAGGCCAATTATCTGGAAAAAAGAGATCATTTTTATCTTATCTTCGCAGAGGGAGATAATATTCCTGGAATCTTAGTTCACTACCTGGGCGGGGAAATTCTCATACAGTTCTATATGACTTTTTGGGATACCTATAAGGACTATTTTATCCAAACCTTAATTAAAAATATTAATGATCATCTCAATGAAGATGTGTCGTTTGAAAATATTTGGATCCAACACCGCTCAGAGGTTAAACAACCTGCTAAATGTAATGACTTTAATACCTCTTTTAAGAACCTGGAGATCAGTGAGTTTGGGATTAAGTATAAAGTGACATTGGGAAAATATTATGACCATGGAATTTATACTGATATGGCCGCAATTCGTGAAAAGATTGGCAATGAGCTCGCTAATTCTAAAAGTGTTCTCAACCTTTTCTCTTATACAGGAGCTTTTTCTCTTTATGCTTTAGGAAAAGGCGCGGAAGATGTAGTTAGTGTTGATCTGTCAGAAAACTATCTGGCATGGCTAGATGAAAACATTGCTCTTAACGAGGAAATTAACAAAGACAAGCACACCAGCATGCCCATCGCAACATTAGAGGCATTGAACGAGTTTGTTAAAAATGAGAAGAAATTTGATTTTATTATTTCTGATCCTCCGTCAAGTTCATCTGATGGCAATAAGCGCACAAATGCTTTAGCAGACTACAAAGAAACGTTACCGTTGATGGATAGTATCCTTAATCAAAAGGGAAATCTATTAGTGTTTATCAATACTCACAAAGTAAGCATGAAAAAATTTGAAGATCGTATTGATCAAATTATAAAGCAAAAGAAACTTCCGCTGAAAGTTAAAAGTAAATTTTTCCTTTCAGAAGATTGTCCTCACAAGAAAGGATTCCCTGAAGGAAGTTATCTCAAAGGCCTTTTACTGACAAAAAATGATTAAAGTTGAGAATTTAAATAAAAACTTTCGCGTGCATAAAAAAGAGCCCGGTTTTTGGGGTTCTGCTAAATCATTAGTTAAACGCAATTATATCACTAAAAACGCTTTGCAAAACCTCGACTTGGAAATTGCCGAAGGTGAAATCATTGGTCTGATTGGGGCCAATGGAGCAGGGAAAACAACTCTTACTAAAATCTTATCTGGAATCATTCATCCGTCTTCTGGAAATGTTTCTGTTATGGGATTTAATCCCTGGGAAAGACATAACGAATATCGCAGACAAATGGCCGTCATTATGGGGCAAAAAGCTCAACTGTGGTGGGATCTTCCCGCGATGGATGGTTTTCTCTTACTCAAAGAAATTTACCAAATTCCCCATCGCGATTTTTATGACTCAATTGAATACCTAGCTGAGTGCCTGCAAATCAAAGAGCAGCTTACTATCCAAGTACGTCGTTTGAGCTTGGGAGAACGTATGAAAGTGGAGTTCATGGCGGCTCTTTTACACAAGCCCAAAGTCGTTTTTCTAGATGAACCTACCATTGGTCTTGATCTATCAGCACAAAAGGCCGTGCGCCAATTCATCAAAGATTATCGCAAGGAATATAATCCGACCATGATTCTAACCAGCCATTATATGGATGATATTGAAGAACTATGTCCTCGTATCTGTATTTTGCGTGAAGGTAAAAAGGTCTATGATGGAGAGCTTTCCAAATTACACCAAGAATATGCTAAAAATAAAATTATCATGGCCCACACTAAAAATGGTGAGGATTTATCTTCCATTTCAACTCATTTTCCAGGTGAACTTGGACAGCTAAGAGTTTTCAACAATAAGGTTATGGTTGACTCTCCTCGAGATAAAACCATGGAAGCCGCCAAGTTCTTACTTAATAATTGTGAGTTAATGGATCTCACGATTCAAGAAGAAGAGGTTGGAAATATTATCGAGAAAATTATGCAAAGTGAGTCACCGGTATGAGAAACTGGTCCTGGCATGTTTTTTTAATGGAGCTTAGGACCCTCATTGCCTACCGGTCAGATTTTTGGGTAAACTTTATTGGACAAACTTTTTTCTCAATCTTGATAGCCTACTTTCTTTGGAAGTCCATTTTTACTTCTAATCAAGTGGAAGTCATGCAAGGTTTTACCATTCAAGGCATGGTCTTTTATTATCTCATGGCCCCTTTAATTTTCCGCATTCAACAAGGAAAAGGAATTGGTTTTATTAGTCGGGAAATTTATGATGGAAATCTTAATAAATACCTGCTCTATCCCATCAATGTGTTCCGTTATAAAATCATGGTCTATTTGGCACACTCTTCTTTCTTTCTCGTACAGCTTTTTATCATTTTATTTTTGTATCAAAGTTTTTTTTACAATACTCATATTTATCAATTTTCTTTTGTGAATATACTTTATTTCATATCAATCGTGTTGATGGCCTGTTTAACTTTCTTCTATCTTTTTAGCTCTGTGGAATTTATGGCATTTTGGCATGATAATATTTGGAGTCTGGGAGTTATCTTGCGCTTTTTCACCTCTTTTCTGGGGGGAGCTCTCATCCCACTAAAATTTTTTCCCGAGTGGGCACAAACCCTAGTTAGTTTTACACCCTTTCCCTATTTAATAGACTTCCCTATGCAAGCGCTACTGGGGAATCTTAGTTTTTATGATTTTATTCAAAAGATAGGGATCACTTTACTTTGGCTATTAGCTTTTCGCTTCCTTGCCATATTTGTCTGGAACCGCGGTAAGTTTGTTTATACAGGAGTGGGTATATGATGCGCTATTTGCGATTATATTTACACTTTGTGCGTTTCTCCTTTAGTAAGGCCATGGAGTTTCGAATAGATTTTTTCTTTCGAGTAGTCATGGATCTGTTTTTTTACGTAACTCAGTTTTTATTTTTTAACATCATCTACCTACATACTCCCCTACTCGCTGGTTGGAATTTAGAGCAGATGAGCTTATTTATTGCATCCTTTATTTTTATAGATGCACTACATATGACTATTTTTGCCACTAATGCCTGGTGGTTTCCTATTGCCATCAACCGGGGTAACTTAGATTATTATCTTACTAAACCAGTATCCTCTTTTTTCTTTATCTCTTTGAAAGAGTTTGCGGCCAATTCAATGATTAATTTAATATTGGCAAGTGGCCTTTTAACTTATTTTCTTTGCAATTACTCTGGAGGACTAGACCCTGGGCGACTAAGTTTATATTTTATTTTTCTTCTAAATGGTACGGTACTCTACTTTATGGTCCATATCATATTTCTTATGACAGTGTTTTGGACCCAATCTCCCCAGGGATTTGCAGATGTTTTTTATGCAGCAGAAAAGGTTTTTCAAAGACCAGATAAGATCTTTACTGGTTATGTGCGACGTTTTTTTGTATATGTACTTCCTTTTTCCATTATGGCCTCTTATCCGGTAAGAATCCTATTTGAGAAAAATATAAGCACGCTAGTACTTGAAATATTAGTGCCCTCATGCTTTATATATCTGGTTGTATTCTTCGTTTGGAAAAAAGGTTTAAGGAACTATAGTTCCGCTTCATCATAAGTAATTAATCAGGTGGGTTTATGAGTTTTTCAGAAATTATTCTTATTGGCCATATTGGGAACGATCCCACTTTACGCTATACCAAAAATCAGACTGCTATTTTAAATATCTCAGTTGGTGTTCCAGAGAAACTCTCACCACGATCTCCTAAAGAGCAAAAGCCCAAGACCTATTGGCACCGTTGCCGTAAATGGGGAAAAACGGCCGAAACTCTTCAGCCTATGCTCAAAAAAGGAGATAAGGTTTTCCTTAAAGGAACGCTGATCTACGATAATTGGCAGGATAAAATGGGTAATTTCCACAAAGACGCCATTGTGGAAATCGATCACTTGGAGAAGATGTACTTTGAAAATATCTCCATCGACCTAGAAAGTTTCAATAATATCAATACCTTACCCAATAAGAATTCATAGTAATCAGCTAAGGTATTTGTATGATATTCCGATAAGTTAGCTATGGGTAAGCAATTATCTAAACTAATTTTATGGGCACTTATTTTTAGCAGCCTTTTAGGCGCCAGCGCTAATACTGAGCAGTGCCGCGCCCTACTAGATTGGATCTACCGAGAACTCACCCTAAATACCCTTGAACAATCCTACAATCGGGCCATGAATAAAATGTTATTAGGACTCTACACCGTTCATAATAAGACTAAAGATGAAACTAAATATCGCCCTCAAATGGCCCGTATTTTTAATACCCTCAAAAAAATAGATCCTGAACTACAGCAGAAGTTAAAAAATAACAATGCGACTAAATTCCATTTTTTAGGACTTAGCATAGACTTTGGACTTAAGTTACACCCAAGTGAGTTACAAAAAGCTTTTAATGAATGGGCCAATTTGCAAAAAACATCTGCCGAACTTTTTAAAGGTCTTGATAAAGAATACCTACTCGATGATTGGGATATCTTCACCGTAGATTTAATTAGTAAAGCTTCTACACTAAATTTTACTAATCATGATATCAAATCCAAAATTGAAAAATTAGGCAAGCGCCTTAAAGCGCAGCAAGCCCATGTGCTCACCGGTAAAAACTTCGATGGCAAGTCTTTAAAAAAATTATTTGATAAAACAAGCGCTAGCCTACTAAAGGCTTTACAAGATGAAGCAGGTGATATCCTAAATGAATACCAAAATATTTGTAAGCAAGAAGAAATGGAGCTATTTTTAAAACAGGAACAAGCCTATTGTCCTTTGCCAAATACCGATCAAAATTTCTTAGAACTCAATCAAAAATTAGCTGAGATCCAAAGAATTATCTCGAGCAAGGATCTGCTTAAGCGTACTGCTCCCATTATTGAATTAACGAGTAAACCTAATATCCCAGTATACTTATTAAACTATCTTGTTAATGACAACATAAAAGCGACCTACTGTAAACGAAACCCTAATCTAATAAGTATGATTACCATTCATCATACTTATACCACCAAAGAAACAACCCCATTGGAAGTTAATGAATATCATATTGACAACCCAGATTATGCGGATGATCCCTGGTATATGATTGGCTATAACTATATCATTAGTGAAACTTTTGCTGGCGCAACTTCAACCAGCCCAAAAGTTTTTCAAGGGCGCCCACCCGAAATGCAAGGAGCACATACGGGAGGAAACAAAGTTCCACTCACGCAAGAGCAAACACAATACATGCAAAATGAAATGATTGAGTGTGGTAACAAATATATTGGCTTTAAAGCTAAAAATATTCTGGAAATGGCCGCAAAAGACGGAGGAGTAAAAGGAAATCTTATTTCCTACGGGATTTCTATTATTGGCAATTTTGATTACCGAGAACATACTATCGGAAATACTATTATCACGGGGGGATTACCTCCAGGAGTTCCTTCAGAGCCAAATGAAAACACGATAGAGGCTGCGGCCAAACTTGCTTGTGATCTACAAAAGAAAAACCCACGAATAAAAACGATTGTGCCACACTCCTATTGGAAAAAAACATATTGTCCAGGAAAACTCACTGACCACTTACATAAAATGGCAAGTATCGCCAAAGAACTGGGGTGCCAGTTTGAAGTAAAAATTAGTAAAGAGGGAGAAGCTAAATGAAAATAATGATAAGTATTTTAATTTTGCTTGTTTCCACAAATCTCTTCGCTCAGAAAAAAGAGATCAATGAGCTGATGAATAACTATTTAAAGGCTTTTCACCAGTTTGATAGCAAGCTATTTAAAGAGATTTCTTCAGAGAAATATTATAAACAAATTGCGCCCACACTTAAGACGAAAAAACTAAAGCATAAAGGAGAATTTATCCCCTATGCTTTCGACTTGAAATTTAAGCCAGCACTTATAACCCAAAATCGTTTTTTTGTGCAAATAAAAGATAAGAAAGAAAAAGATTTTGGAGAATACTATTATATTGTGGAAAAACAAGGTGCTAAATACATAATTATGGATTATATCCACAAGGAAGAATAATTGCTAATTAAACAGACCTTTACAACGAGACTGGTAGGACTCAGCAAATGAAGCAGGTGCCCGACCTTCTTGTTCTTTAAAATACTTCAAGCGCCTTTTATCATTTTCACAGACTTTATTCATAACGGTTAAATATTCTTCAAAGGCAGCCACTGGATAAGGAATTCCATAAGCGCTTGAGACAAAATTCTCTTTCTGGGAAGAGACCTTAGGAAAGTAATGACGAATGCCGTGTTCTTCCAACATTGAATTGAAACTTTCAAAATACTTACCTACCCGGTAAAAATTTTTAACTGCTTGTTCATAAGAAATCTTGTTCGTATCAGGATTGATTATCTTTTGACAATTAAAGCGACGAGAATTCTTTCCAGGAAAAAGTTCTGCTTGCACTTTACACTCTGTCATAAAAGCTTGAACTTCTCCCCCTTCGCCTTCAATAGTATTGGTGATAAAATCTTTTAGAGTAAAACCTAACTCATAAGGGTTAAAGCCTCTACGATAGACGAAATGGGTTAATTCGTGGGCCAAATCAAAAAGAGCATCATATTGATTCAACTCTGTATTAATATAGACAATAGATTTGGTTTCATAAGTTATTTTTTCTAAATTGGAGGGTGAAAATTTTCGTACCAAGGTGGTATCAGTCAAAGATCCACTGCCTGGTTTTACCACATCATACAAAGTCTGATCTGATGCTTTTGCTTTAGCATTGGCCATCTTAACTAACTCTTTTCCACTTTTAGAGCGAATCAAAATTTTAAATAAATGCTTCAAACTCTGCTTGGGATTTTTAGCTTGATACCATCTTTTATCTGCTCTAAAACGCGTTTCAATATGGGCATATTCAGAATACGCTGGTACCGATACGGATAATAGAATGAATACAAATAGTCCTCTCATTAAGAACTAATTCGGTAATTCTGACCAAATGATTAAAGCTAGAAGGTACGATAGGTAAAAAGTGACTTTTTCCGAGCTTTCACCTCAAACTCTCCAAAGTTTAACTTCCTAACTAATTGTTTGTTTTTACTTGAGTACTCGACAAATTCAACCGCATATTTACCTGGTTTCAAACTCATATTCAGCTGTATCAGAGAATCTGGTAAGGAAGTCCAGTGACGAACATCGGCCTTCTCGCTTTCTTTAATACCCTTTTGCGAAAGAAGAAATTGGGCAACGGCAGCTGGTTTCGCAAATAATTCACCTGAGCCAGAGTCCTGCATCGTCTTATAAGTTTTGTAAGCAGCAATAATGGCAACCACATACTTGACACCGACACGCGTGGCCCGCTTATTAAAAGAATTTGCAATCATTTCCTGAGCATGGATAAACTCAATATCACTTAAAGATGTCATATAACTAAGCTCTCGCTCCAGGACTTTCTTTTTCCCTTGCGTGATAATCAGCTTATAAATATTTGGTTCTGCAGATGGTTTTGCATAAGGTAGTTCAAATTCAATTCCCACTTCTTTGGTTATGGCCTCACCTGCACCATGCCTTCCATATACAGTGACATTGCCGTGACGGGAAACATATCCTAAACCTAAAGGACCTAAGGCAAAATAAGTTAACACTGGAACACCGATACCTTCCACCAAAGCACGCGTGCCAGGATTTTCAATGCCTGCAATGGCCGAGCGTAAATTGTAGGAAAAGTCTTTTCCTTGTAAGGGGGAAATAATGCCATTTTCAACTACGATAGTCACATTATGATAATTCCCTTTAAGTCTTTTCTTTACTGCAGTAGAAGGCGGATACTGTTTTAATAAACGGGAGTAGGTATTGGAGCGCATTAGTTTTCCCAAAGAAAGAATTTTATAGGTCAGCTGATCTTTGGTCTTATGGTATTGTGGAGTAAAATCTTTAGCTATGATTTTACCGCGGCCAATTTTTTTGTCATAATAATCTTTCAACTGCTTATTATATTTTTCATAAGAACGGTTAAAAACTTTTTTTGTAGGCCCTAATTCGACTAAAATACCATAAGCATCCTTATATAACTGCAAGGCAATTTCGCGGTCTCTGCGACTTCCAAGCGCCTCATGTAAATTTGCGGCCATTTGCTTTGCAAGAAGGTCATGTTTTAAAAATGTTTTTATTCCCTTCATGCGGTTCATTTCCTGAAAGAAACTATCCCAGGCAATCAAGGTTGAGCGTACTCGATTAAAATTTAAGCGAATCTGATCATCTGTCAGCTTAACCTTGCTTTCGGTATCTTTTCCATCCTTTTTCTTTACCTCGTAAAACCAGCCACGCTGAGCAAGTTTATAGAAACTCAAAGCTTGGTATTGATAAAGCAAAGATCGTTCAAATAAAGAACCGTAGAAGGTATTAGAGTTATCATTGATAAGAGAGCTGGCCAAGGCTTCACGAATACTTTTGGTATAAAGTTGGTCTACCAATTGGTTGGCCTCAGTAAAAATTTTTGCTGCTTCCTTATAGCGCTCCTGATAATACTTCAGCGAAGCCATTTCCATTAAATAAAGCAGTCGATTTTTGTCCTCGTGCAGGGAGCTTTCTTTAAGAAAGTCTTCCGCGACCTTATATTGTTTTTTAAGAAATAAATTTCGATAATCAGCAGAATCTTTCCTCGACTGGATGGCACAGGCCATTAGGACGAGGAAAGATAATATTAAAGATACGGATTTTTTTACCAACCAAATGCCGCCTTATCAGAGTACTTGTTAACACGAGTACGAAGTCTAAAAATCTCTCCCGCTGTTTCAACATTAGTCATTCGAAGGTTAACAGAATATTCTTTTAGGGTTTTTCCCTTGCGTTTTTCTGGCTTCATATAAACATTACCAAAAATCATAAAATCTGCACCTAATTGTTTACCAATTTGCTTGGCCTGAGCAGGGTCCACCATTCCATCATTTTGATAAGTAATTTCTTTTAAAATTTTCTCTCTCGCTTTGGCATCAACCAGAGTGAAATCACCCATGGCCGAGATTTCAAACAAAAATTCATCGTTAAAATCATCGATTGGAAAATAAGCTTCAGAGGTGTTGTTTTGCACTTCTGCGATAAAGATCTTAGGAGTTCCTTTGAAGTTTTTCATTAGTCTTTGATAACCTCTATGGTTTTTCATCTGTCTAATAAGATTTCTTACTGACTGCTTGGTATCCTCACCGACCCAGTTATCAGTAATTTCCATACTCTTCTCATCCGACTCTTTATTATCCACTCTTTTCGCCTTAAAAGTTGAACAAGAAACACTAATCATTAATGTAAAAACTAGAACTAAAACTTTTTTCATACGTACCTCTATTTTAAATTAAGCTTTGGTAAATTATTTTCGATTTGAGAAACAAATTTTGGTCTCACCTTTAAAAATGCATCCTTGCGAGTTCGCCCATTGGCCACCAGGTTAAGTACATAGCCCCCTATACTTTTACCTGCACTGCTTTTTGCATCCACGGCCACTTCAAAAGAATACTTTTTAAAGCCACTTACATTTAAATATTCTTCATTGGCCTTGAAGCTAACTTTGACGATAAAAGATGAATCATCTTTATCAGTAATTTCATAGCCAACATCAGTCAGGGCTTCTTCAAATTTTTTCAGCAAGACAGTAGGCATATCCCCACTGGATTGCAATTTAATTTTAGCACTTTTTCCGCTACTATATTTCAAATCATTGATTTGAGAAAAAGTAATTTTGCGGGGAATACCCGTTTCATTTATGATGACCAATTTTTCATTTAAAATTTCTCTTTGATTATAAAGCATATTAAGCGTTTTCATATAAAGACGATTTCTTAAACTGAAATAGTGCTGCATTTTATCATCAATACGAGTTAACTCTTGAGTTAAAATATTCATCGAGTCTGCTTTTTTCAAACTAGCAAGAGAAAACATAAGACCGTCTTTTTTAAAGCGCTCCTTAATGTAAGCACCTTTTAAAATCTGATCTATTTGTACATTCACCTTATCTTCAATCGATTCCTTCATCTCGCTTACTTCTTTATTAGAAAAACTTTGGCGAGAGAATTTAAACTCTGCTTTAATCTTACTTGCAAATATACCTGCCAGTGCTTTTTTAGCGGAGGAGTCTGACTCCTTAAAACTAGTTCCAGTGGCAGAAGCACAGATTTCGGAATCATCGCAGCCACTACTTGCTGCGTACAACCACTCGGGTTCTCCCTCGGGTGCATACGACTTTTTCCTAGAAGTAGTACTTGAACAACCAACCACTAAGATGGCCAAACAAAGATAGAAAATCCTACTCATAAAGTTCCCCAACGTTTAATTCCTATAAAGTCTAAAATATTGCCCACATAAGTCAACCAAGCAAATAATTTCTTGAATTTAAGTGGAAATATAGTGCATATGGCGCAGCTGGTTAGGTACAAAACCAATTTTTATGATAAAAATGATACAATTTAATCTTATTAAAACTTTGGAGGAATTTATGGAACACAAACTACCTGAATTGCCATGGGCACAAGACGCACTGGAACCACATATTTCAGCTGAAACGATTAGCTATCACTATGGTAAGCATCACCAAGCTTATGTAACTAAGCTTAATGCAGGTATCAAAGGAACTGAATTCGAGAATGCAACTCTTGAAGAAGTTATCATGAAAGCAACTGGGGGCGTATTCAATAACGCTGCGCAAGTTTGGAATCACACTTTTTACTGGAACTGTTTAGCTCCTGGTAAAGGTGGTGAGGCCACAGGAACTGTTGCTGACAAAATTAAAACTACTTGGGGATCATTTGATAAATTTAAAGAAGAATTTACAAATGCTGCTGCTACTAATTTTGGTTCAGGTTGGACTTGGCTTGTAGATAATAATGGAACTCTCGAAATCTTTAACACAGGAAATGCTGACACTCCAATGAAACACGGAAGAAAAGCTCTTATGACTATCGATGTTTGGGAACATGCCTATTATGTAGACTACAGAAACGCCAGACCTAAATATATCGAAGCCTTCTGGTCTCTAGTAAATTGGGACTTCGTTAACTCTCAGCTGTAATTTAATATCATATACGGGCGCACTCTCCATGAGTGCGCCTATTGTCAAAAGCAAAATACCAAAGCATAATAATCTTGTTTATACTCAAACAACATATTAAGGGGTGCCCATGGTTGGCAGAATTAGATATATTATTTTTGTGGTGATGATGTTTGTCACCTTATTTGCCATTATTCCAGTTTGTATCCTGAGACCTTTTAGTCCTAAAAACAATGGCTCCTTTTTTAAGATTTTCATCTTTCTTATGCGCGTTTTTGGCGGTTTCCGCTTGCACTTTGAAGGTGTCGATACCCTGTATAAAAATCGTCCTGCAGTTATGATAGGAAATCATCAACATAATTATGATATGCTAGTGCTAGGAGGGCTTTTCAAGACTGGTTTCTCCATTGTTTTGGGAAAAGCTGAGCTAGGAAAGATTCCAGTGTTTGGTCAAATTTTTATACTCACTGGCAATCTACTGGTTAAGCGTGGTGACCGCAAAAAAGCATTGGCATCCATGGCCGAGCTAGAAAAGAAAATCAAAGAACGTAAACTAAGCGTGCTCGTTTTTCCCGAAGGACACCGCAACCCTAAGCAAGAGATGTTACCCTTTAAAAAAGGCGCTTTCTACACAGCTGTTCGCACTCAAGCACCAATTATCCCTTTCGCTGTTTCTCAATACGTAATAAAAGGTGAGCTAAGCAAATTCAAAGTTATTGATATCTATTTGAAAGTATTGGATCCTATTCCAACCACAGGCCTTAGCACCAAGGATATCCCAGTGCTAATAGAAAAGTCTCGTAGTGCAATTGAGCGAGGAATTAGCGAGCTTAATCAAAAATATTACAATATGTAATTAACTTAGTAGATATAGTCTAAGTTTAGCGTGATAACATTCTGCTTGTAATTATCCGCATCTAGATCCGCCGTCTGCGAGGCCATACTATAATCGAGAGTTAAATAGTAATGCTTTCCTAAAGGACGGTTTAAGTTAATCCCATAAGTGGTTAAACTCGGTGTCCCTTTATCTGAATCATTCACATAGTTCGAACTTGTCATACTTGCATATAAAGTAGGATTAAATAGATTAAAAAATGTAGGAAAGATAAAATCCATACGGCTGGTTAAAACATTGCTGTTACTGGTTTCTGCTTCTGCATAGTTACTTACGGTATAACTATTAAACCAATACAAAGTTGTTCGTCCAACAAACATAATTTGTTCAAGATTAAAGGCAAGAGAATTAAAACTTGCAGTTTCCTCTACAGCAGTGTTTTTTTCATAGCGAAGTCTAAAGGTGGTTGGATTACCTGTCCACAGTGGAATTTGCTCAGAAATCTGCACCCCATAAGTTTTTAGGCTTTCCGCAAACTTCTCATCTGCATCGGCATCATCAGCAGTGTATTTATAATCAAAATCAATATAAGTTGTTGCCGGCTGATTCTTATAAGTGTGTTCATAGTTCATTTTCAATGCTGCTTTAACATAATAAGTATTAAAAGGAAGAATTGATGTAGAGTCAGAAGTATATTTCGTGTAGTTTATATCCAGCTCAGGAGCATAAGAAAATGCCGAGTTTGGATAGAAAGAATAACGTCCAAAAAAACCTGCCTGATAATATGGCGAAGAATAGTCTTTTTTCTCCAGTGATGCCTTAGTCGTTTCATCCGTGCGCGTAACATTATCATTTTGCCCATAAAGCAGGTTTGCTCTGACATAATAAGGTGGTTGTGCTGTGGGACGACCGTTTCTCATTCTAAAAAGAACCAGTTCGTATTTTCTTTGCAGATTGCGAATTTTTAATCTGATATCTTCGGCGAGTCTGCTGTCTTCATCCCAGTTCAATGCCTTTTTGTACTGAGGAATGACATATTTTTCAACCCCCTTAAATGGATCCCGTTGTCTTTCAATTTGCTTGAGATAAATATCACCGACCTGCATACGCGCTGCCTGAATAACATCTTTTCTGTCATCTGCATCGGTACTTTCAATCATATTATAAAAAGTAACGGCCTTCTTATAATCCTTTAACTCTTGGGAAATAAAAGCAATATAATAAAGAGAAACAGCTTTTTTATAATTAGCTTTTACCGATTTTTTAAAAGCAATCCTCGCCCGTTTGTATTTATTGGCGACGTACAAGACCTGTCCATATTCGTAATAAATATTATCGGTAAAGTACTTAAGCTCCAAGGCTTGGATAAAATATTTTTCCGCTTCTTCAAAATCACTCATGCGGGCATAGGACATGGCCTTCCAATAATAAATCAGTCCTTGGACTTTTTGTGATTTTTTGGAGGCTGTATTAATCCTTTTCTGTAAAATATCCAACGCTTCAACAGCAGACTCATATTTCCCATTCTCAAAAAGCTCAAAGACCTTAACAATAAGGGCCTTACTTTTCATTTTTGCCAAGGGCACATCTTTTTTGACTTTTGCATTAGCTTCTGTATTTTCTTGAGCATAGGAAGGCATGACTAATACAAATGAGAAGGCAATAAAACTGATAAGAAACAACTGACGCATGTAATTCCTGCAATTATTAAATGTTTACAAACATTATATATAAAATTGCAAGCGCATAGAAGAGCAGAAAAAATGGGCCCTATACAGACCCATTCTCTCAACTATCTTTTATTCACATTGACGTTAACTCTAGTCCTAGTTGGTGGTGGCGGTAGTGCCGTAGTACTATCTATCGAATCCTGAATCGACGGTGAAAGTAATGTACTACAACCATCACATGGAGGTGGCGGTGGTAAACAAGCAGGATCACTTGTTGAGCACGAGCCTACAATAGTCTGATCAATTGTAGTATCATATGTTGTTTCTGGCGGTGGAAGCTCATTAATGATCACTTCTTCTTCTTTTATCACCTCTTCAAGAGGTTTATCGAATTCATTAATTATATCTGTTGGACTCTCACTGGCAGGAGTTGGCCCTGATACCGGCTCTGTTGTTGGGGCCACATATTCTGTAACTGTTGCCTGATCCAATGGTGGCATTTGATCAACCGGTTTAATTTCAATAGCAACAACACCTTCAACTTTTCCAGAGTCAATATCAACCTTTAAAAGTTGACCATCTTCATTAATCTTATATCCTTCAGGTGGAACGTATTCCCCACCCAAGGAAGCTGATCCATTGGTACTACTTACCCATTCATTCGAATTGGAATCAAAAGTAGAATCTATACCAGGAGGAATAATGGTACCAGTATCCACGTGAACCATTACCCCATCTGCGGGTTTTATATCATCACCCTTAACAAAACCTTTTGTCTGTTCCGTATTAGCTTTATTTTCTTTAGCTCCAGCAGCTAATTGTACTTTAACTACTTTTTGTAATTGTTTTTTTAATTCAGATGAACCGGAAGCAACAACAGCACCATTTAATCCCGGCGGTACTACTGATTTTACTTTTTTAGCTACTTTTCCCTTAGCATCACTTGCCACCAAATTTACGTTTTTATTAAGTTTAGCAAATTGACGTGAATTCATTTTAGCAGCTACAGTCGGCTTTCTTTGCCCTCTCATGGCAACAGAGACCTCACCCGGTGCAATCCTACGCCCCTTATTAACAATTGATTCGAGATTACGAAGATTGTCACCTTTATTCAATTTATTAAAGACAACGGATCCTTCAAATAGAACAGTAGTTGTGGCCCCTGTTCTTTTATTGGCCGCGAACATAAAATCCGTACCACGAACACCCATGACTGCGTTTCGAGACTTTACGAAAAGCTTAGATTTACCTTTCTCCATCTGCAGATAATCTTTTGTTACCTGGGATCTAATCTTACCGGTTAAAACATTGATTACCCCAGCCTCAGATTTACTGAACTTTTCAATTTTTAGCTCTGACTTGGGCCCTACATTCATAGAAGATTTATCGATAAAGCTCAACTTAACAAAACTACGGTTACCCGTTTTAATAATCGCACCTTCTTTAAGCCAATCACCTTTTTTGATTTCCCTTGTCGCTCCATCTGGTGAAATAACTGATGCCTTTCCTTTTTTGAGTTTTACCATGGCAACTTTTTTTGATTTCTGCCCAGATAAGGCCCAAAAACTCATTGTTGCTAACAAAATAATTACTAATAAATTCTTCATAGGTTTAGTCCTTCAACTGTCCACTACCTTTATCGGCAATATTTTCCTATTACTATAATCTCGGGATTAAATTATCCCGTACTTAACTAATATGATGTTAAAACTCAATAATTTCTAAGAGTTACAGAAATAGACAAAAACTGGAATCTTAAGGATTGGCAGAAAATGTAGGCAAAATGAGGCTATTTTCCTTGAGAATTACTTCACTAACGGGATTGCAAGAATTGCTGGCAAAATGGGGCGGATACAGCTGCTGGATTGATGCCTAATAGGTGTTCTAGCTCCACACTGCGCAAGGATTTTTTGGCGTTAGGATAAAGCTCCTTAAAAATACAGCAGGCATAACTTTCAGCAAACCATTCCTGGGGATCTTTAAGCGCGTAAATGGAAACCAAGTTGTGTGGATAGAGAAAGGCCAATTTTTGTTCATTGCTTTTAGCATTAAGCTTGGTAAAATAAGCTGATTTCTTGATGGCCTGTTCTTGCTTCTCTTTATCTTTCATTCGCAAAATCTTATTTATCTTGCTAGCATAATTTTTATAAGCTGCCTGCCAGGATTTTAGATTGCGTCCTTTAAATTTTAGAGATTCTTTAAAGCTTTGCATTTTTTTAAGAGGATGACGTCTTAGTGCCAAGTACTTTCCTGCATATTTTTTATTTTTCCAAGTCCATCCCTCTTTTTTGGCCAGCTCCTCAATACGCTCATCTGTTAAGTTTAAGGAGTGTCCCATTTCATGGGCCAAAGAGTGCACGACTAAAGGGATCACGTAAGCCTGAATATATTTTTCAAATGGCACCCCTTTAAAACGTTTTTGATACTCTTGATTAATATAAGTACTAAGTTTAGCAGGATAATACTCCATAACTTGAGTTGTTTTAATAAAACTAAAAAAAACATTTTCTCCATAGCTAAACTTGGGACGTGTGGCCTTTAAGTATTTAACTTGTTGCCCCTGAGTAAGTGGACGCTTTAGCAATAGATTGAAAACCTCTAGGATTAATAGTTCATGGGGTATATCTTTTTCCTGTAACAGTTTTACTTTTTTCTCAGCTTGTTGAATAACTACATCTTTTTTAGCTTGCGATAAAAAGTTATTATTTACCGAAAGCGCTTGCTTAGGCTTGGCCACTTGCACTTCCCCTACGCTTTCATCAATAATATTATCTATTCCATCATTATCCCAATCTGTATCTTCCGCCGCGAGCACAACTTTCATGCCATTTGTGGAGATAGTAAAATCGCGAATACCATCACCATCAAAGTCACTTAAAAGAAGCTTAAAATCAAAGCGATGTTTCGCAAGCTTTGTTAATTGTTCTTTTTCTGTTGCTGTCATGATCTCTTGCCAGGGAACTAGTTTAGTCAATGGAAATTGCTTAAGCTTAAAATCGACTGGAGTCTGAAAGAAAACCAGCTCAATATCGCTTCCCTGTTGTAAGATTGTTTTAAGCGCATAAATAAGATTTTGTTCGTCATTAGAATAGCCATGGGGAACGATAATCTCAAAAGCAATGGACTTAACATGTAACCTTTGCCTTAGATCATTCACATGCAAACCACCGATAATGATGACTGGATTTTTATCCAGGTTTTGAGTCGTTTGCTTAAAGAAGGATTCATTTCTTTTTACTATTAATTGTTCAAAACGCTCTAAAGCATGCAGAGCTTTATTTAAGGTGAATTGTACATGATTGGAAATTTCCTGGTCTGGAAACAATTTTTCAATTTGCTGAGCATATCTTTTATAGATTTCCGGATTGACATCCTTGCTCTCCCGTAGTCGCTGATAAAATTGTGCAAAACCTCGCAAGTCAGAAGCGGCCAATAAGTTCTCTTCAATTAATTTTTCGTTATCCCCACAGATAACTTTGAGTTTAGGATACCGGGCCTTGAGTTTCATCGCAATGGGGGCCATAATGTCTGCAAAATCATCGTCTTTAACTTTTACTTGCAAGTCTTTTAGGGTCCAGCCATTAAACTCGGTGCTAAAATCAGCTCCCATTTCCCCCTCACAACCTTCGGCAATAATCACCTGGGTAAGTCCCTTATCCACCAATGATTTTACTTTTAAGTAAATATCTTTTTGATTTGTATATTGTGGTAATGATTTCGCGGCTTCAATATCGCGAGTTTTATGTTGAGGAGATAAATGCCATTGCTTAATTAGATAGACCTTATGCGCAGTCTTATCACAAGCGTAAATTGTTAGCATTGCTAACAACAACCAGATTTTTTTCATTTAATACCTTTTGCCGCACATTCTCTTTGTACGAATTGGTTACTGTCTTTTTGAAGCTTTGCCTTTTTTAACTGCAAACGACATTCTTCTTCATCAACCGGATCAAGTTTATCCCATGCTGCAAAGAGCTTTTTATTTTTATTAGAAATAATTCCTCTTCCAGGGTATTTCTTATCCATGTAAAAATAAATACGAGCAATATCGCCCCTTTTATTTTTAGGAGGTGAAACCTTGCGCTTTTCCATGCGCATACCGGCAGCACATAATAATGCAGCTTTATCCGTTAACTCTGTGAAAGAATAATTACTCCTTAAAGCATTAATTGTTCCCACGGCGGGAACTAAATTATGTAAATTCCCCTCCATCTCTTTAAAGAGCTTATTCTTTTTAGCTGCACATTTGCGAGGGCCATCCTTTTTACGACAAAATTGTTTATACTCTCTCCACTCTTTAAAAGATTGTCCAAAAGCATGGGCAGGTACTATATGTTCCCATTCCACTCGTTTTAACCGCTTCTTATATTTCTTGGTCTTGAGATCACACTTTTTGGTTTTAATGCTCTTTTTTTGAAAAGGACAAGCACAGTAGAAAGTAACTCCCTTCCCGCCATAAATTTTATTGCGAAGGAGCTGTTTGGCCTTACCGAAATGAATAATATCAGCTGCTTTTGCTTGGCTTTCAGCAATGCTAACCCACTGAAATAAAAGGACAAAAATAAGAATTTTCTCAAAATGAATTTCAGTGTTTAAACGTTTGACGGCCATAGGAAATTTTACACTAACTCCTGAGAATTATGCAAATACGGGGCATAATCTTGCTATGACAAAACAAATCTACTCTCTCATTTTATGTCTTGTAAGTACTAGTGTTTTAGCTAAGGACTTCAAATATAATTATAAAAATATTAACACTATTGCTTCCATTATTTGTGAAGCTCTTCCCACTACTGCCCAAGCCAACGAGACCGTCGTTAGCCGGTTTAATGTTAATCGCACGAAACTAAACGAGCAAGGAAAAGAGTTACAGGTTGAAGTTAATGGGACCTGCAATGCTGTTATTAATCACAAGTCCAAGGAAATTATAAGTTTCGGCCAGGAATTAAATTTACAGTTCACTATCAATAAAAAGATTTCGCTGACAGGACAAGTGGGATTAGATCAAGTGCAGGCGCGCTTTAAAGGAAAACGTCCATTGGCCATTAAAATCTCAAATCCATATACCAATGAGCTCCAGTCTATTGATATTGCCCGTACCAGATGGAGTAATAAAAATACTCTCATTAATTTTGCAAAAAAGGACAATATCCAGATCAGATCTAAAGGACGAATTATTGCTTCTGAAATAGATTCAACCTTAAAAACAGCATCAGGTTCATACTACTATAACATCTGGCGTTTCAGTACTAGTGGTTGTCGTACTCACGCAAAGATTTCCAGTGAAGACTGTGATCAGTTAGCAAATATTCTCAATTAAATCGTTTTTTATGCTTTTCTTGTTCTAAAATGTGGCTCATCTGCAGCTGTCAGATGCGGTTCACCTAGTTGTCCCTCTTGATGAGCAATCAATACACAAACAGCAGCATCTCCAGTAACATTGACCGTCGTTCTTAGCATATCTAAGATTCTATCAACTCCTAAAATAAGTGCTATCCCTGCACTAGGGACTCCAATGGCTTCCAATACAATCAATAGCATAATGATGCCGGCACCTGGAATGGCAACTGTTCCCACTGAGGCCAAAACCGCCGTCATGATAATGGTCAACTGATCACCAAAAGTAAGGGCAATACCGGTCGCCTGAGCGATAAATACTGCGGCAACTGCTTGATAAAGAGCAGTTCCATCCATATTAATCGTGGAACCTAAAGGTAAAACAAAAGATGTCACTTCTTCGTGTACGCCTAAATTTTTCTCACATCTCTCCATGGTTACTGGTAAAGTTGCCCCACTAGAACTGGTAGAAAAGGCCAATAACTGTGCCGGAGCGATTCCTTTAAAGAAATCTTTTAACTTCATTGGCGTTAAAAATTTAATGATTAAAGGAAAAACAATACCTCCGTGCAGAAATAAGGCAAGCACGACAACAAAACAATAAAAGCCTAAAGCACTAATCAGTTCCCCAATCTGAGAGACATCATCTCCAGCGACAGAGACAATTGTATTGGCCAGCAGAGAAAAAACACCAAAAGGGGCCAATAACATGGCCATATCAACCACTTTTAAAACAACTTCATTGGCATTATCCAAAAGAGATATTAAAGGGTCAGACTTACTGTTATCAATTTGAATAAGGGCAATCCCAAAAATAATCGCCACAATCACCACTTGTAACATATTGCGGTTATTGCTGGCAGAAGAAATAAAATTCTCGGGCACCATATCTATAATAGGTTGAAGCGGTCCTCTATCTTTGGCCTTCTTAGCATTACTAGCCTTGGCTTCAACCGAAGCTTGATAGTCTTGTTTCAGTTTATTAGTCAATTCCTGTGGAATAGATTTTCCCGGTTTAAAAAGATTAACTGCCAGAAGACCAATGACTACTGCAATGGCCGTAGTAGTGAGATAAACAGCAATCGTTTTTCCTCCCATACGAGACAGTTTTTTCACATCGGAAAGTGAGGCCACTCCTACAATCAAAGAAGTCAGGACCAGTGGAACAGCGATAAGCTTCAACATATTGATAAAGATTTTTCCCCAAGGAGAAACCCAATCCAGAGTAAATTGCTTAAGCCCTAATTGCACAGCGATGATTCCGTAAACTAAACCTAGAACCATTCCAATAATAATTTTCCAATGCAGTTTTTGATACCACTTCATCTGTAACCTCTTATATTTATGTTATATCTTTTATTTTAACTCGGTTTTTAAAAAATCTCGAGCTCGGAAAAAGAATCTATACAAAAAGAGATTACTATAGAAATTAACTTAACTATTAATATCTATAAAATAGCCATCAGACTTGGCTTCGATAAGAGTTGCGCGATTTAGATCGATAAGAGTTTCTTTTTTAGCACTTCCTGGGTACATAAAAGGTGATGCAAATATCATAAGGGTTTGCCACCAAGTTACCACTTCATCTACTTTTTCAACCATTCCCACCAACTCACCTTTCTTATTAAAAAAACGAGTGGTCAAAGTAATTTCTTCACCAGAACGACGAGGAACTAAAAATAATGTTATTGCCGAAAGAACTGCTAGCTTCATGCTAGTATTATTTTTTCTTACTAGCTCAATTTCCACAGACATCTCCCTACTAGGACTGTCTTCAGAGACCAAATTAACATAACCAGACTTTTTATAAGCTTCTTCGATTAATGCATAAGCTTTTTTACGCTCAGTCTCAGAGCTCTCCTCTTTGTCTAACTCTTCATTATCGTAGAACTCGTACTTTTTAATTTTTAAACTGATATTTGGTTTTTTATCATCCCCTTTGAGGGCCAAATCTGTGGGGAATTCATTTACAGGTCTAGATTTTTCAACTCGCCAACCAGCACAAGAGCTAATAAAGCTAAATATCAATAAAAATGATATAGATCTCAAAGAATACCTCACTTATTTATTTTAAAGTACTTTATTATAATAAATAAAAATGAATCAATTGCAAAATAAGTGACAAAAAAGACTTAAATTTATATAAGGCGTTATGAACAAAGACTTCAGTGCTGATAAATTACAAGAAAAATCTATTCAAGGACAATTCAAAGTCCTCTATGATCTTGCACGTTTTATAGAAAGTGGTAATTATGATACTGAATCAGAGCACTTTAAAAAGCTAGCAAAATATCACCTATTTCTGGCCGATTCCTCGCATGCCAGTATGCAAAAGCTACATAAAGAATTTCATAAGATCAAAAACATAGATCGACAATTTCAAGTATATCTTATGAATCTTGAACGCTTTTTAGGCCAATCCAAAAAGGACTATGAATTTTTGGTAGAACTTGGAGATAAAGCAAAAACAGCTCACAGCTTCCCTGTCATTTGTTTACTCGATTCTGTTCGCTCTGCTCATAATGTGGGGGCCATGATGAGAAATGCAGAATGTTTTGGTACTCAAGAAGTCATTCTTTGTGGCCTTACTCCAACACCAGAATTGGCCCAAGTAAAAAAAACGGCCATGGGTAGCGATCAAATGATAAAATGGCGATACGCTGAGAATGCACAATCAACAGTCGAAGAACTTAAACAGCAAGGTTACCAAGTATGGTCAGTAGAGACGGCCAAACAAGCACATGATATCAATCAGACTCAAAATCTGCCACCAAAGCTTGTGCTCATTTTTGGGCATGAACAACATGGAATTTCTCTCGAGTTATTAGAGCTAAGTGATAAGCTCATTAAGATTCCCCTATATGGAAATAAAAATTCGCTGAATGTTTCTATTTGCCAAGGAATTATTCTTAATCAGATTTGTGCTTACTCACAATTGTAAGCAATACCATTGGCCTTCACCATATTGCCATTACTTACCGTTTCAATTTTAATGGCATTCGCATCTAACCTTGCAGCTAGATTTCGGGCGTGATTTTGAGCTAACTCTTCGATGCCCTCCTCATTAATTCCAACGACCTTACCAAGCGCATGACAATTTTCACCTGGGTAATCGATGATCTTAACTTTTTTTCCGTCATCAGAAAGCTTGGTTTTGGAAACAGCACAGGAAACTAATAACACAGCAATAGATAATCTCATTAAATTTTTCATATATACTCCTAAAGAATAATCTAGCATGATTATAAACCAAATTTAACAAGACGCTATTTGCGTAGAATCATGACTATTAAAATCAGTTTTAATAACAAATAAGTATTATTTGGGATTTTATAAGCCGCCTGAGAATCTAGGCAAATCAATTAGAATAAAAAAAGGCATTGAGAGATAAGTAAGGTCACAGTTTTCATCCCGTGGCCTACCTATCCCTCAGCTACCTAATTTAGTGCCGCACGTTGGGTTTTCCCCAGTACGGTTACTCGGGCCGGCCTGTCCCTTTGTGGTATTCCCTCATCTAGTTAGATGAAGTTGGCCACAAAGCTCGCTTCCTTCACGCTCCGAAAGAAGCCGCCACTGGGTAGCTAAAATGAGCGCCATATAGCTACCTACCCTCGAGACCCTCGCTCATTTCCAGTTTTGTTAAAAGGAAACTCAAACACTTCACGGTCTCTTGCGCCCCACTTACTTTTACTTACGAATAGTAAGTGGTTCCGGACTTTCACAAACACTCCTTATCGACATGTCATCCCCTTGGGGCCGTGCTAAAAAATTTTGAGTGCAACATACCAGTCCTTCCTCAAAATCAATGGCCTTCATCCGCTTTTGTCCGGACTCAGCTTCTTAGCAAAGGAAGTACCCCATCAGTACTTTCTTCTTGGCCTTGCGTGGTTCACATTCGCTACAACCTGTCGATTCGCCATCTAGCAAGTGTGGATACTTGATAGACTTTTTGACCAACATCTCCTTAGAAAGTCACCTTGCTAAAGAGTGGTCTTGGCTTCGGTAGCAACTGGTCAATTCTACTCGGCAGGACTCTCACCTGCTGAAATGCTTGCTAGCCTCGCTGTCGAATATATTTATATCCAGCGAATGCTAATTCGAGAATGATATATCTCACTGTGAAATATGTTTGTTAGCAAATTAAAATGGAAGTTCAGTAACATACATCAAAAACAATACATGAGTATAACAAACAACTAAGCTAGTAAAATCGACCAACTCTTTAATTTTTTTTCCTTGTACGTAATAATAAGTAAAAGGACTTTAAGATGAAACTACTACTTTTTTTTATCACGATTATTTCCTTGCCGGTACATGCAGAAACCGTTTGGGAATATGTAGATCGCAAATTGGAAAAAAAAGAGTTTAAACGCTGGAGTCTTTCCAGTTGGTTGTATAAAAAAGATAAAATGGCATTGCAAGACCAATGGCTTGCTATGAACCTGGATAACGATGGTATCTTCTGGGAAGCCTATGTCGACTATGCGAAAAGCGATTTTGATGTGGATACGGCCAATAACCTCAATGAAAAGACCTCTGGCCACACTACTGAATCTGCCATTTACGTCGGATTTCTAGGAATAAGCTATCGTTATGAAGACTATGATACCCACTACAAAACAACTGATTGGGCACTCAACCTGCGGCTAATTGGATCTTCTCATCAAGCAACTCACCTATTGCTTTCCTATGGCCAAAGACGTTTTGAAGGAATCGACGACACAGAACTTTTTACTCAAAATTTTTTTGGCGCAAGTATCAGCCTATACCTACTTCCTTTTCTCGGTTTTGATGGACATTATCGCAGTTATTATCGCGTGTTAGCTGACGATGGTAGTTATGAACTTGAATCTAAAAGAACCCAATGGGGAGCCTTTATAGATTTAGCAATGGTACGCATCTTTGCTTACCAATTCGAAGAAAATTTCGATTTTAAAGTGATGGCATCTGGGGTTATAGATAAGCGTCAAACCAAAGGAACTGCAGTTGGTCTAAGACTGTACTTTTAATTCATAAAAAAATTAACTAAAAACTTCACGTTTAAAAATTAAGATCAAATGCTGCATA
>JBFEUX010000402.1:0-1264 GCA_041547255.1 Bacteriovoracaceae bacterium | reverse complement strand
TTTAAATGGCTTAATTTTAACTGCCGGAAGTCTATTTGTTTTATATGAGGCCATAAATCGCTTGTTTCACCCCCAGGAAGTGGTGCCTGAGGGGATGCTCGGATTAGCTATTGTAGGTATCATCGTAAATGTATTAGCTGCTTATCGACTCTCTGGGGATAAGGGAGTGAATCCCAAAATGATTATGTATCATTTGATTGAAGATATTTTGGGGTGGGTAGCAGTACTCATTGTCAGTATTGTTCTCATGTTTAAACCATGGTTTATATTAGACGCTATTTTGTCCATTTTAATATCTCTTATTATTTTAAGAGGTGTTTATGTGAATATGGTTAAAGTTGTGATGATTTTACTTAATCGATTTCCAGATGAGTTATCCTTAAATAAAATTAAATCTGAAATTTTAAATCTGGCCTTAGTGCAAGATGTACATGCCATTAAGGGTTGGTCTTTGGATAGTGAAAGCTTTTATTTACGTTTTCATGTTCTCATGCCCGGCGAGACAACCTTAGAAGAGATTGATAATTACAAAACTCAAATAAAAGAAATCCTCACTAAATATCAGGTGGTAAGTTCCACCATTGAATTTGAATCGCAGCATTTTTATGAATGTGATAAAGAAAATACCTAAAATCAATACTTTAGACTCTCGTTGAATTTGATCTAAGACATAACACATTTCATTCTCTTTCTTTATAATCAAACATGAGAAAAGACAGAGGTACGTATATGAATACATTTATTAAATCAAAAAATATTTTTATATTTAAGGGCATGGCCGTTTTTTTCGGTATGGTTATGACCTGTTGTTTCGCCAGTGTAGATCACTCATTAATTCTTCATTCCCATGCTGATGCAGAAATTAACTTGCAAAATAGTGAAGTTCAAAAATTATTGTACCAATGGGAAGAAAATAAATTAGTGCGGGATATAAGTTTAATGTTGTATAGCCGTTACGGTGACGATCGCTATGCTGAAGTTTCAAATGCAGAACAAATTCAAACGAATAGTATCAAAGAAACATTAGATAAAATGGGGGTAAAACCCAAGGTAGATGAGGGAAAGGTTGGAAAGTTCTCCCATCCAGCGCTCAAACGGAAGTTTGGCCAATATATGATCAAAGCTGAGAGTTCTGAGTTTGAAGCTTTTGAGCTCGTTCAAGCGATAGCCTCAAATTAAAGGCGATTTACACGCTTTCTGCTTTTAAAGCTATTTTTAACTGATTTTATATTTCTAGTTTTTGCTTGATATCCATTACTTATCC
>JBFEUX010000365.1:0-1876 GCA_041547255.1 Bacteriovoracaceae bacterium | reverse complement strand
GCAAGAATAACTGTCAAGATGTTATCCCTTTAATCAAATTACAAAACAAAATTTCAAACCTTAATCAGAATCAAAAATTTAATTTTTATAAATCCGAAAGCTTTCTACAAGTATTTACAGGAGACGAGACAGATCAAATGATTGATCATTTTTACGAATGTGGAGGAGAAAAAGGCTCTAGGCAGTTTATTCAAAACATGATTATTTTGGAAGCAAAAAATGCATGTCTCTTCCCTAAACCACCAGGTAAGTTGGACTTAGCTGAGGTAGAAGAAATGGCCAAAAAGATTAGTGCCAAGTATAGCAATAAGGGAATCGTTGAATTGGGACAAAAAAGTTCCATGATAAAAAAAGAAACAGCACTAACTTTTGCCAAGACAATTCTAACCAAACAAATAAAAGAAATTTTAGGGCCTAATGTTAATACGAACAAATTCATCAATGAGCTTGATTTTTATAAGCGATTAAAAAAAGCGGCCCCCAGCAAGGCGCTGGATTATAGCAAGTACATAGTTGGTGTTGATGCCCCTTTGGAAATAGTTGATAAAGGCTTGCCTTTAATGGCACAAGAAAAGTTTGCAAAAGCTCTTCCAAAAAGTATGAGCGCTCAGCAAAAAAAGCAATTCATTAAAAACGAAATATATCCCGATATCAAAAAATACTATGAAAGCTGTATAGATGAAACCAAAGAAAGGGTTTTATATCCATTTACTCCTAAAAAAAGAAATCGTGCTCAAGAAATTATCAGTGGAAAAAAAGAGAAAGTAGATACAACTGATCCCGATGAAATAAGAACACTGGACCACTTAATTGATTATCGCAAACATTTACAAAATGAATTCTGCGACAAACACCCTAAAACATGTGGGGGGGAAAGCCCCTGTGAACAAAAAAGTAATTTCTTTACTAGTCGTGCAGATATTAATGATATGAATGTCATCCAAGCTTGTTTATTTAAAGGATTTACCAGAGGTCTCAAACCTGTATTGCGAAAGATACTACAAGACCAAAAGACACAGCTAAAAGACAAGCTCACATTATCTAATAAAATGGTGGATGGTTTGACGCAAGATAGTTATGAGAGAGTTATCGTTTGTATGGATAAAACAATTAAAGATCAAACCAAAATAAATACAGAGAAAAGTATTCTCGTCGATATAGAACCACTCTATCACATTGATGCAAAAGCTTATGCCAATACAATTGAGCAGTGTACTCGTCCTACTGAGGAGAAATTGACTGTTAGCTTTGCCTCCTTAATTGTTGCTAACATGCCTATGACTCAAAAGAAGTTCAGTGACTCTGCTACTGGTACTTTCTATGGTTCGCCTGTGAATAAAAAAGGATTTACTTACGCTCGCAATATTGCAAATAAAGCGATTCAAAATTGTACAAAAGATCAGTTAAAAAGAGTTGTTTATGAGAAGACATCAAGTGCATTATGTCGGCCTGCTATCGAAATGAGTGTTGGCCAAAGCATAATAAAAGACGAATTAAACACGTCCATGGATAAAATGCAGGTTGCAAAAAACGAGCAAACAAATATCTTAAACTCTTTTACTAAATGTACAGATAAGGCAATTAACAAGGCGAATAACTCCGTACATAATAGCAAAGCAAAAACCCCTATCAACAATAGTGAGCAAGCAAATAGCTATCTAAAAAACAATCATCAATATTATAACTGTGTTCAAACCACCATTTACGACGTCACTGATCAGGTGGCCAAGAAGTCATTAGAAAATGTGGAAAAAGACATTAGTGGTCGGCTTACAGATCCAGAATATTTCAAAAAGCTCAAGCCAAAAGTCCAACAGGTGGTTATGAATTGTATGAAAGATGGATTAAAAAAGGTGAATAGCTGGAATGAGTTCAT
>JBFEUX010000422.1:0-1024 GCA_041547255.1 Bacteriovoracaceae bacterium | reverse complement strand
GGCAAATCTCTTCGCACAATTTACAGCTGGTGCATGAAGAGATTCCTTGTTCATCAAGCCTCAACTGGGGGAAGTAGTATTTAAAAAACTTCTTTAAGTATTTCGAGTCTTTATAGAGGGCCTTAAAGAAAAATAAGCTTAAGAACTCATTCCAAGAACTGCGAAAATAACGATTCAAACTAGAAATAATAGGAAATTTTTCTGTATTAAATAAATTAATAATCATGCTACCTCTCCACTTCCTTTAAATTAATATCAAAGATAGCAAACATAGGAGGAAGTACACTTACCTCTTGTCCTTTGATGGCCCTCTCGAATAAAGCTTTTAAAGCAAAACTTTGAGTTGTCATTTTCAACCTATTTACTGATTGATTGCGATAATCCAGCGTAAGAGCAACTATACCATTACTTCCTTCAATTAGGTTTTTACGAGAAAACTTACCCCCTATATTCATATAATTCTGTACGGTCTCGGTCAGATTTTTACCCGAGTCTTCAGTTAAATCCAGCTCAGACTTAGTAGATACGATCGTCGACAACTCTTCTAGTAAAAAGCTACCAGTCGGCATATTATCTAATAATTGAACTATTATTTTTAAAGACTGAAATATTTCCTCAAATCTAATCAACAATAAATCATAGGCCAGCCCTTTGGCCCCGATAGGAACATCGAATTCAACATCTGAATAATAATAAAAAGGTGATGATTTTCTTAAGTCCATATTGAGACCGACAGCTCGTGCCAAAGGCCCTGTCACACACCATAAATCAGCTATATTTTTAGAAAAAAGCTCAAAGCCTAACAATTCCTTTAAACTAGAGCCCAATATTAAATTTCTATAAACAGCCACTAATGAATGCTCTATTTGATGAATTTCTTTTAAAGTCCTTGCCAACCAGACCTGATCAATATCCTTAAATACGCCCCCCGGCTTAATGCAATAGGCACCAAACTCATTCCCACAATAACTTAGAAAAAGTGACTGGATTCTCTTTTCCCAAAGTAAACAATGTGAATAAAGCG
>JBFEUX010000017.1:0-24001 GCA_041547255.1 Bacteriovoracaceae bacterium | reverse complement strand
TTGAGATCTTTTCCCATTAAAAAACTTTCCGTCTTTTTTAAACGCAAAGGAATGGCGGCAATTCCGCCGGCCCCAATCAATATCTCTTCTACTTTGGCCTTATTAACTTTGGCATGTACCGCTAAGTTAATGGTCGCAATATCTAGATCCTTGCGGATACTATTTTTAAAAAGTTTTAATGTGCTCTTGCTTGGCAGTTGAAAGCTCACGGCCTGAATAAGCTCGCCTTTTTTCATTTCTAATTTTTTATAATCTAAGAAAAACTCACTTAGCTTTACCTCGCGTGTGCCTTGCGATGAAATTAACTCTACAGTGGCATCCAAACTGAGAAGCACTGGCGCATTATCTCCAATCGGTGAAGCGTTAGCGATATTTCCCACCAAGGTTGCATTATTTTTAATCTGAGGTGAAGCGAAGATATTTAGGTAGTCTGCGTATTCGTCACATTTACCTTTTAAGAAATGACGAAACTCACTCAAACTGACTCGTGCGCCCACTCTAACGACTTGCTGTTCTTCTTTAATCTCATAGGCTTCTTTAACCAAATGCAGGCTTAAAAGATGCATAAGCTTAGTGCGCCTTTTATTATGAACAACTCCCAAATCAGTAGCACTGGCAATGATTTGAACTTCATCATGAGTGTTTAAATACTCCAACGCATTGGCAATACTAGTAGGAGCATAAAAAGTATAATCCTGAGTCTCAATTAACAGATCCTCTTCACATATACTTTGTAAATGTTTTTGAATTTCGCCAGTATGATAACGCTCTTTTAAGGACTGTTCTTTTTTCAAATCCATACTCGTCGCAGCGTCCACGATCGTGTTATAGCCAGTACAACGACATAGATTTCCGGTAAGGGCATTTTTCCCTTCCTTTTCACTAATGGAGAAATCTTTTTTGGAAATTTTTTCTTCACTTAAACCGGCCAGGGCCATCACAAATCCCGGAGTGCAGAAACCACATTGGGAAGCGTGACATTCGCGCATACACTTTTGCGCCTGATGCAGTTTTTCATCTTCCTTAGCTAAAGATTCAACGGTGAGTATATGTTGTCCATGAAGCAAAGATACTGGCAGGATGCAGGAGTTAACCGGCGTAAAGTTTTGCGCCTCTTCCCCTTTTAAAAGTGGGTTAAAACGCAAAATACTACAGGCCCCACAATCCCCTTCCGCGCAAACTACTTTAGTTCCAGTCAGGCAGTGTTCATAACGAAGATAATCAGATAACATTAAGGAAGCATGTTCAGATGAGACTTCACATAACTTCCCATTCAAATAAAACTTAATCATGCTATATATTATGCTTGGCCCCTATACTCGTCAACAAGACTGGCCATATAACAAGACGCATTACCACTTATATGATATAGAGAATGACCAAATTGGATCATTATCCTGGTATTTGTAAAAGTCCTGATTTGATTGTCCGCTTCTAAACTTCCAACCCGTAGCAATGGCAAAAGTACGCGACTTATAGTTGACCCCTCCACCATACAAAACTTCTTTATCTCCAGAGGCATAAGCAATGCCATTTGCTCCAGCATAGGCACTAACTGAATGATCTCCAATATCAATAAGAGAACGATCGACTTCCACGAGAAAGTACACATTCGAACCATTATTAACACTGATAAATTCAGCACCACTCTCTAGTTTTATTTGATTCACTTCATACCTTTGATCTCTCAAACTATCACTAAGCGCGATGATCTTCCCTACCGCACCCTTCACGCTTCCAAATATCTCATTAGTATCACCATATTGGTTAGCATACATGGCCGTCGTTTCAGGTGTCAGGTTATTATGTTTATAATCATGCCATCTTTGTTGTTGGCCAGCGGCATTCCATCCAGTGTCATCCATATCATTAACTTTTCCGATACCAACACCTGCCACATAGTAAAACTTTTTACGGGCCAAAATATTATCTACACTGACTTTTACCGTGGTCACTTCATTAAAAAGTTGTGGGTTATTTGGAAAATAATTATCCCACTGTCCTTCAGGAGTAAGATCTTGAGTGTATAGTTGCGAATTATAATTTACAGACAATCTCTCTTGCCCGCCTGTAATATAGCCTTTTGATAAGAGATAGCTCATGGCCAGAGATAAACCGTGGGTTTGTCCATAGTCATCGTCGGTATATAGCATGCTAGAAGAACTCTCATCTCCAAATAAATTCAAAAATGGGTTGTCATTCATCAATGCAAAATTAAACTCATATGCTGGATATTTTTTTGCATCTACTGACTTTTTCTCATCTGCGAGTAAGCTTGCAGGTAATTGTAGTAGTAATAGAATAAGCGCAATTTTCTTAGTCATTTTGTCATCCTCAGTTAAATTATAGAAGGATTATAGGACATACAGCTTCGCAATCAACGCATCGCGTAAAAGTTACCACCTTAAATTCAATTTAGAACGTTCCCTTAATAACTGCCCCACCACAGTGGGGATAATGAAATCTCTAAGAGAGCAAGGAAAGTCAGTATTAGCTAATTAAGGGGGATTTAGTAGACGCGCTTGTGAACTGCCCGAAAAGAAGATACAAAATAATCATATAAAGGGACTTAATTTTCATGCAATCTTCTAGAATTATTAGTGTGTTTCAAGCAATTTATCTGCTTTAGATTGATCTTAGAGATTTCATCCCCACTCAAGTAGGGCGGTTAGAACAGGGTAATAATGACATAGTTCTTAAGGTTCTTCACTGGATTCACTTAATTAGTGTTATAAACATCCCATGACAACATTATACGTAAGCAACTTAAATTACAAGATCACCGAAAAAGACCTTCGCTCCATATTTTCTAAATATGGTAGAGTGCTGAATGCGAAGCTTATCATTGATTTTAAACTCAAACAATCCAAAGGCTATGCCTTTATCAAGATGAAAGACGCACAGTCAGCTCACTTGGCCGTTTCTAAGCTACATTTAAAACAACTTGATGGCAGAACGCTCAAAGTTGTTATTGCGGACGAAAGAGAACCTGCTGAAACAGATCTCAAACGCTCGCGCGTGGTTAAAGTTGGGGCAAAAAGTAAAGAAGAACCAAAAAAGGAAGTCTCCAAAGTAAGAAGACGAGACAGAAAAGGTGGGCTTAAGACGCTTTTTAATTATCTAGGAAAATAAGTAGGTTTTTTATGAGACTGAGACTAGCTAGTACCCTTATCGCATTATGTCTATCAACCAGCGTCTTTGCGACAGAATACCTCAAAGGCCAGATTAAAAAGACCTCTGATGGTTACAGTATAGTAACTCCAAAAGAGACTCTTCCTATTATTGCCGATGAAGTCATTATGAAATCTATTCCTAGTCTTGAAAGCCCTTCCTATGTCACTCAAAGTAACGGCAGAAAATATTCCTTTGAATTTAAAGGTGAACGCATCTCAGATGGCTTTATGCTTGATCAAGTGCCCACTAATATTGCTGGTGATGTGGCCATCACAGGAAAGCTTAATTACAACACTTCCACGAAACAGTTCAGTATTAATGGAGTGAAGGCAAAATTCGGCTATACCAAAGAGCTCAATGGCTACCAATTCGATGAGATCTCCAAACAATTCTATATAGGCAAAGAGGTTTTAGCTGAAGGTTATTATAATAAAGATAACACTTTTGTTATGAATGCTCTTACTCCGGCCAACTTATTCACCGCCGCTGAAGCTGACCCCGCTCCTGTTTATGTACAAAGAGAGCTTGATGAAAAAGGTGCGTGGGATTTTACTTATAAAGTTATGAATAAAAATGAGTATTCCCAAAGTCAGCAGTCTTATAGAACTACTTTTTATCAAAAATCTGATACCCCAGTCGTACCAGGCGATAGTTTTCTGGTCATTACCATGAGTGGTCGCCAAGGAGATACCTTTGGATCAGTTAATGGACATTTTGTTGCCGGTCTTGGCATGGTAAGAGATGATCTTACTTTACGCGGTGAAGTTTCAAATGCCTACGTCACGAACGGTAAAGATATTCTTGCTGGAAATACATCTCTTACAAATTATTTTTCACATATAGTGCAAGGACAAAATAACTACCGTCCCACCTATACGCTAATCGCTTATGGTGTTGATAAGACAAAACTAAAACAATTTAGAGATGCTCTGGAAGAATCTCTCATTGAATTTAGAACTCAAAAACTAGAGATCACACCACAGTTTAACTGCACCACTGAAACAGTGAAGGCATTAAGAAATGCAGGGATTGTAGGTAACTATATAAGACGAGATAATATTGCGCTAAATATTCTGACCTATCCATTACAACTTTTTGGTGAGATGGGGAGAACGCTTAATTTTACTTTCGGAAATGATGCAAGTCTTTATCATCCAAGACCTGCCTACAATGCCTTTGCCGGAGTATTTTTAAGAGCTGATCTAAGAGCAAAGCTGGGGATCAAAAGAGTTGATTTTGTTTTCTACGCACAAACTCCATCCGAGAGACCTGTCGGAGGTGCGGCCACTTGGAAAAAAACTCATGTTCTCAAATTCAAAAAACTCTACGATAAATATGAAGTCAGTAAAGAGGGCAAGCTTTCACCTGCAGAGCTAAGACCATTACTTGAAGAAAAGCTACAAGTTATTGAGTAATAAAACCTTACTATTTAACCTTCAATTAAGAACTTAACACCAAGGCCAAACAACACAAAGGCCCCGATAATATTAAATATGGGACCGAGTCTATTAGAGGCGATCTTGCCGATACTCATACCAACGATTGTAGAGAAGAATGCCCAAAGGCCAATGGATACAATATAGGGCGCCAGCGGTTTATCAGCCACACCCAGACTAACCCCAACGGCGAATGCATCTAAGCTGGTAGCAAAAGAAACTATAAGAACTTTTATAAAACTATGAAACTCACGCGGTTTCTCTTGCTCATCATGCTTATCTGTAAGCTCTGTATAGCCCTCGTATGCCATATGTACGGCAACTCCTGCCAGTAAAATAAATGAAACCCAGTGATCAATTGAATCATACTCTGCGATAACTTTGGCCCCAGCAAAGGCTCCTAAAAAGGATACCAGTGCCTCTGCCCCCCCAGAAGAAAATGCAAACTTTAAAGTATCGCTAAATTTATGTGGTCTGGCCCCCATCGCTAGAGCAGCAGAGAAAGAGTCAGCACAAAGTACCAGTCCTACAATTAAAATTTCAAAAATATTTGTCATTGATCTCTCTTCTATATATTTGTTTTTAAAGTCTCTCTCATTCTAAAGGCCACCAGCAAGCCTGATAAAAATGTCAGTGCTGCAATGGAGCCGATGGCCCAATCTAAACCTAGCATGTCCGCAATAATTCCAGAAATAATTGCTCCAAAGGCATAGCCAGCATCTCTCCATAATCTATAAATTCCAACCGACGAAGCTCGCCAACTAGGATGGGCAACATCGCCAATGGCCGCTAAGAAGGTGGGGTAAACCATAGCGGTACCAATACCCAGCAGCAGCCCGCCAAGTGCGAAGCCTATAATCGTTTGAATAAATAACGTCGCCAAAATACCTAGTGCCTGTATCCACATCCCCCAGACAATTAACCCCTTTCTTCCCCATTTGTCTGAAAGATGTCCTGTGAGTAGTTGGAATAGGCCCCAAGAAGCTGGGTAGATGGCCGCGATAGTTCCAATTTTATCTAGGGATAAACCAGCACTAGCATAAAGTAGCGGGAATAACCCCCAGGCCATACCGTCATTTAAATTATTAACCAATCCCCCTTGAGTAACCGAGGAAAGATTTTTATCCTGGAAGGTCGTCTTTAAAAAGATTTCTTTTTGCGAAACTTCTTCATGAGTATCGTTATGGTGCTGCTTAATTTCATGACCTACATGATGTTTGGTTTCCTTAACAAAAACAAGCGAGAGAAATAATCCCAAGACCACATACACAATACCAAGATAAAAGGGCTCGGGTCGCAGTCCATAGTTGTGGGCAATAACTCCTGTCAGATAAGCGGATATAGCAACGGCAAAGTATCCAGCAAATTCATTAAGCCCCATGGCCAGACCACGTTTTTTAGGCCCGACCAGATCAATTTTCATAATAACGGTGGTTGACCAAGTCAGCCCCTGGCTAATTCCTAAAAAAACATTCGCTACTAAAATCCAATTCCAATGATTAGCCCACATTAAAATAAAGGGAACAGGAATGGCAAAAAGCCAGCCACCGACTAATGTCCACTTACGGCCATACTGATCAGATAAACGGCCAGCAAAATAGTTAGTAATGGCCTTGGTAAATCCAAAGACAATAATAAAAGACAACACTGCAGTCTTTGCTGCCAGTAAGAACTCTTTTTCAGCAATCTCTGGCAAAATGCTTCGTTCAAGACCAATCATGGCCCCGACAAATGCATTAACCACGACTAAAAGGGAAAACTGCCCAAAATTCTCTTTTAGGCCAAGTTTAATTTCTTTATTCATATCTTTTGTCACTATTTTAGCTTTTTAAACACCCAGTAATTAAATTTTTGTTCCATTCCACCGGGCGAGACATGGGTTTCTTTTTTAAAGTCTAACAATTCAAAATTGCTTCCGATTTTAGCAATAAGTTCATCTTTTGCATAACGGACAATTTCCAGCCCACTACATTTAAGTGGTCCATCTTCTGCAAAGGTTGAGATAATAAAAAAAGCACCCACTTTAAGCGAATCATTTAAGCTTTTGATATATTTATTCTGGTCTTGTGCATTGGTTAGGAAATGAAAAACGGCCCTATCATGCCAAAGATCAAATTTTTCATTAGCTTTAAAACCTGTCACATCCCCTTCTAGCCAATTTACCTTTTCGCTTTTATCTCCTAACCTCTCTTTAGATTGCAAAAATGCATTTTGAGAAAGCTCAAGTAGCGAAATCGATTGAAAGCCATATGCCAGCAGAAAATCGACGAGTGTTGAAGAACCGGCCCCCACATCTAAAATCCTGGCCGTTTTTGCAAGCCCCAGCCCGCTTATCAAGCTCAAACTCATTTTAGGTTCAGCTTGATACCAGGTAACTTCTGAGAAATTTTTCTTACTATAAATATTATTCCAATGTTCTTTTTGATTCATTAGTCTTCCTCTTATAAATTCAAGACATAATCCACATTATCTGTCTCAATAAAATCAACACCCATCTCCACAAATTTTTTCATGGTTTGCTGATCATGTACATCCCAAACAACAACTCTGATTCCCTTTTTATGGGCCTGCTCAATTAATTCTTGAGTTAAAAAATATTTATGGACTTGCAGGTACTTAAAAGATGCCATTTCAAAGACTCCGTTGAATCTTATAAAGTCGTCTACTGTAAACCAACTATTCCCCCAAAAAATACAATAAAGTCTTTCAATACCAGGTGCAATTTTTTGAAATTTATTCAAAATTCTATAACTGAAGGACTTTAAGATGATTTGTTTTGACAGCTGTAAGTTCTTAACTATTTCGATCACTTTCTCTTCAATTTTGGGATATTTTTCCTCTCCATATTTAAGTTCAATTATAAGAATGGCCTTGTTTGCTGTAAGCTTTAAAACTTCTGAGAGGGTGGGGATTTTTTCTCCCACAAACAAACTATCGAACCAGGAACCGAAATCATATCCCCTAAGCTCGTCCAGTGAATAATCCATTACATTTCCTGAAGCGTTTGATGTTCTATTGATGGTTGAGTCATGGATAGCAACCACTTCCCCATCCTTAGTCATATGAACATCAATTTCAATATATTTTGCCCCTAATTCTATAGATTTTCTTATGGCACTTAACGTGTTCTCTGGAGCATAAGCAGAGGCTCCCCTATGGGCAATGGGAAGTACGCTTGCGTACATCGATTTGCTCCAAAATAAAATAAATATTAAAAGGCTTAATTTTGCCATAATAATAAATCACCTTAGCATTTCTTCCGAAACTTCTGACACCTCAATTTGTAAGTCAACGTCAGTATATCGATGTGGCAAGTGTACCAATTGAGAACTTATCAAGTCTTTAAGTTTAGTTATTGAGATTAAACCTTCATCTGATTTTTTCCAAATTGCATACAATGTAATGGTAAGTGGTGAATCTAGAGTAAATGTTTCTAAATTAGGATATTCTTGCAGTGGGTTTTTTGCAATACAAATAACACATCTTCCTCTATCACATAACTTTCGTAGATAGCCTTGATGATCACTAACAATCTTTTCTTTTGGAACAACACCATTTCTTCGCAGATACTTGTAGACAGACTTATTTAAAGTCTTATCCCAATTACTTTCACCAAAGGGAATATTATTTAATAAATCGACAGGGTTTATAAATTTTTTGAACAATTCTTTGGAACAACAAAAGACAACTTCAAAAGAACCAATCTCTGCATAGTTTAGAGATTGCCTTCTCGGTTTTTCGGTTGAAATCCCCCAGTCAATATTTCCTTGATCCAGGTTTTGAATAAGAACATTGTGATCCGCTTGTCTTAGCGTATTAACCGTCCCATAAATGGTGTAATAATCCCAATACTGTGAACAAAATTCATTAGCAAGATCATAAGAGATGGCCTCATTAATCCCAATATTTACAGCATAACCACCAAGAGATTGATCTGAGAATTGCTCTAAGAGTTTACTTCCTTCTTCAAAGATAACTTTTGAGCGATCAAAAAGATTCTGGCCATCAGAAGTTAAAGTTAGACCTTTAGAGCTTCTATTAAAAAGCTTTTTATCTAATTTCTTTTCTAGTTTTTTTATTTGCTCACTTAAGGTAGAGGAAGCGGCACCAATGGTTTCTGCGGCCTTCTTTAGGGACTGGGCCCTAGCAACTTCGTAAAAACAATAGAGGTGATTCCAATTGATATCTTTTAGTTTCTGCATTGGGGGACATTAGCATAAAAAGATCGCTTCGGGAAATCCGAACTACACAATAACCAAAGACGAATTAATTCAGTCCCTTACGATATAACTCAATATCTGCTAATAACTCATCTCGAATGGATTTATTGAGCTCTAGATTTGTAATGGTGATATAATGCACATGCTCATCGCGTGTTTGTTTTTGTTTTATAAAATTCTCGATTTCATCAATTCTACTGGCAATAAAATCAAGCCTTTTAGATACTGTATTTAATTGTTTTTCAACTCCATACATATACAACTCCTATAGACAGGACAAGCACTCTCCTTCAATGAGGTTTCTTCTTAAGTGATTTAATGGCTCAACCATTGTTTTGTTAAACTTATCGAGAATAAGCTCATCATCACGCTCTGAATTTTCAGTCTTATTCTCTTTTTGCTCATCTAACTTTTTTAATTTTTCATCCATTTTTAAATCCTTAACTTGCGTTGTTGGCTTTTTCTTTTGAGTTTATTTCTTCTCTTTTCAGCAGCTTCTCGCTTCTCTCTGCTTTTAATCGAAGGTTTTTTATACTCTTTTCGCTTACGATATTCTTTAGTAACACCGTAGACATCACATACACGCTTAAACTTTCTAATTGCACGTTCAACATGCATACTTTCGTTTACATCAATTTTTAAGATTTCATTTCTCATTAAGTAATAAAACCAACTCTGCAAAAGTTCGTAAATAAATCATATCGCGTATTCGGGAATACCTAATCAAAGAGTAGTTGAGTTTTATTTATAATTTCACCACATATACTAATAGATAACTACAAGGAGTCTATAATGTATAAGAGATTAGGAAGTTTAGTCACAAATGATAATAGTAAAGAACCATTAATCACAACCGAATGTGGTAAAGTCTATCAAATAACCTATATTGTTGCTTTTGTATGGGAGAAGTTAGATGGAAATACAACCCTCAATTCAATTAATGAAGAAATAAAAAAACTTGTACCCGAAGATAGTGATAACAGCAGTTACAACTCTATTTCTCAAGATGTGGTCAAACAGCTGTTATCTTACAATCTGGCAGAAGATCTTACCAAAGAGATCTCGGCAGATCAGTAACGGACTATTCTTCTGACATATCTCTACTTTTAGAGTGATACATTCAATTCCTATTTTTATGGCTTTTTATTATTAAATAAAAGACTCATAAAAAAAGGAAAGTTTATGAAAGAAAAAGATAATATCGACGTCGACACCCTGTTGAGTATTTTTACCGCAGAGTATTCTTCTCCACTCACTCATTATGTAGAAAAAGGTATGAGCTTAGCTGATGTCAGTAAGATGATGGATAAATTTCAAATTCGTCATGTTCCTGTTTTCGAAGGCAAAAAACCTATTGGTATTATCAGTAATAATGATATCAATATGGTAAAAGGTATCAAAAACTCAGCGGCACTAAAAGTTGAAGACTTCATGGTCAAGGATCCTTATGTGGTTTCAGGCGGAGAAGACTTTGATAAAGTGATCGAAGCAATGAACGAGAACAAATACAGCTGTGTATTGGTTGAACTCAGCTCTCAGCAATCGCCCATCGGCTATGGAATCTTAACCACAGTGGATATTATCAATGCCTTTGTAAGCATTCTGCGAGGAGATCTACCTGAAAAGATTGCAGCCTTTGATGAGATGGATTATCACCCTGCAGAAGACATAAGCTTAAGTGATTTGGACATCCCCAAAGAAGATGTTCAAACCAATCTGTTTCCAGAGGTATGAAGAAACTGTTGCGTTTAAAACAGGATTAATTTAGCTCTCGTTTAATTTCTTCTGAGCGCTCATAAGCTGCGTCGAGTGCTTTAGCTGTCAGTTGATCTAAATGATTGCCCCGATAAGATTTTACCGCCTCAATAGTGACTCCGCCTTTAGAGGTCACTTTACCTATTAATTCATCTAAAGAAAGATCTTTCTGATCATGCATAAGCTCAGAGCTTCCGCGAAAAAGTTGGATAGCAATATTTTTGGCCTGCTCCGCATCGACTCCCCACTGCACAAGTTTTTCCGCCATTGTCTGGGCAAATAGATAAACATAGGCAGGGCCAGAGCCAGAAACAGTTGTCACTTGATCAAAAAGAATTTCATTTGGTATCTGTGCTACCTCTCCACAAGCGCTAAAAAAATCATTCACAAGTTCTTTTTCCGCCTGCTGCACTTCAGCTGCATGTAAAACCAGTGACATTCCCATGCCAATCATGGCCGGTGTATTAGGCATAACTCTTGTTACGCGAGAAGCTTTTAACTTCTGCTGTAACGTTGTAATAGGAGTCGCCGCCAAAATAGAAATGATATGCTTTTGCGATAAATCACAATTTGCTTTCGCTAGATCGGAGACCAAAGTATTAAGCTGCTGTGGTTTACAAGCTATAACAATTGAATCAGCTTGTGATATTTCCCCCAAGGTGCTCGCCACCTGGCCATTTACTTCATCAGCCAGTTTCTTGGCATTATCATACGTATGATCATAAGTAAGAAACTTCATTTGATTATTTTTATTATAATAACCTTTAATAATAGCAGAACCCATATTTCCGCAACCAATAATTCCAATCACTTTTTTACCTCTCTGTTAACATCTAATGCTAACCTCTAATATTTCCATTGCCAACAATTACAAAGCGGCTGGTAGTCATTTGCTCAGCCCCCATCGGTCCGTATGCATGAAACTTAGTAGTTGAAATTCCCAACTCGGCACCAAGCCCTAACTGGCCACCATCATTAAAGCGCGTAGAAGCATTCACGGCAATACAACTGGCATCAACACTTTTAAGAAAGTCTTGTTGGGCTTTTTCGTCTTCAGTCACAATACATTCCGTATGAAAACTTCCATGTGCGTCAATATGATCAACGGCCTCAGCAAGAGACTCTACCGTCTTAATGGAAAGTATATTATCCAAGTACTCGGTGTCCCAATCTTCAGATGTCGCCTTGATTAAATCTTTACCAGCAGCAATATTAAAGGCTTCATCCCCTCTTATTTCTGTTGATTTCGCTAAAAGCTTTTCGGTAATAACGGGTGCAAACTCTTTTACGACACTCTTATGTACCAGTAAGGTTTCAATGGCATTACAAACTCCTGTTCGCTGAGTCTTGGCATTAAGTACCAAATCAACTGCTTTATTCAAGTCTGCTTTCTCATCAATATACATATGACAAAGCCCTTTAAAGTGAGCAATCACCGGCATTTTGGCATTCTTATAAACATGCTCGATTAATCGTTCTCCACCTCTGGGAATAACCACATCTATATATTCATCCAATGCTAATAGATCATTTACTTGCTCGCGACTATCTGAGGCAAGAACTTGCACTATTTCTTTAGGTAAGCCTGCATCGGCTAAAGCCTCTTGAGTAATTTTACCTAAAATATCATTGGAATACTTGGCCTCTTTGCCTCCTTTTAAAATGATTCCATTGGAAGACTTCAGCGCTAGTGCGGCACAGTCAACAACCACATTTGGACGAGATTCAAAAATCATAAGAATTACGCCTAAGGGGATTCTTTGGCGTTTAATTTTTAAACCTTGCTCATTGGTAAACTCTTGATAGAACTCTCCTACCACTTCATCTTGCTTGGCAATAGCACGTACACCATTTGCCATATCTTCAACTCTGGCCTGATCTAACATTAAGCGGTCTTTAAGCGCTTGATTAAGATTTACTTTTTCAGCGTATTCCAGGTCCTTCTTATTTGCTGCAATGATCTCATTGCTACTTTCAATTAATTTATCAGCTAAAGTCATAAGAACTTTTTTACGAGTCTCATGACTCATACTTCTGATTACTTTTGAAACTTCCTTAGATTTCTTTGCTAAATTATTCATTTTTTACCATCCTCTATTATTGTCATATTTGCCGTATGAACCACGAAGCTAGAGACTTTATATCCCAATGTATCTTCGATTTCATGACTCTGCTTATCTTTTATTTGTTCTACATCTGCCCGATCATATTCGGAAATTCCTACGGCAAAAATCTTATCCTTATATATAATATCAATACAATCGCCTTGATAAAAATCGCCACAGCAGGAAACAATACCTCGTGGAAATAAAGAGTGCCCCTCTAACAGAGCAAGATAGGCCCCTTCATCAACTTCCAAGTAGCAATTAAGCCTTTTGGTGGAAATAAGCCATGCCTTTTTTTCCTCAGGATTAAAAGTTCGCTCTGGGCCAAAGTAAGTACCTACTTGTTTAGTTAAGGGATCCACTACAATACGATAGTTATCTTTAGAACTAATAACGGCCTTGATGCCCAAAGGAGTAACCTTATTCACGGCATGGATCTTTGACTCCATCCCACCTCTACCAACATTTGTTTTGGCAGACATATCAATATGATCTAAATCGTCTCCATACTTCACTAGCTTAATTAGCTTGGCATCCTCTTCGTCCGGGTTCTTATCATACAGACCATCTGTACTGGTGATAATCAAAAAAGCATCCGCATTTACCATCTGTGCTGCTGAAGCCGCCAAATGATCATTATCTCCCACAGTATTTTCTGTGTAAGAGATAGAGTCATTTTCATTGAGAATAGGAGTGATTTTATTCTTTAATAGAACTTCAATGGTCTGCTTAGCATGCAAAAAGCGTTTACGATTTCTAAAGTCATCGTGCGTTAATAATATTTGCGAACATAGATGATCATGATCCTCAAAAAGATGGGAGTACTTATTAATAAGTTTTGGCTGTCCAATAGAGCTTGCTGACTGGTTTAAATCAACTCTTCCTTCCCGTGGCAGCATCTTCTTTAGAAAAGCCTTTCCTACCGACACGGCCCCAGAACTGACTAATACCACCTCAAAACCATGCTCAATCAACTCGCAGATATCCTCTACGATTATTCGCATTTTTCGAATGTCGCATTTACCATTTTGCTTGGTTACAACATTACTACCAACCTTGATAACAAGGCGCTTACATCCTATGAGTTCTTTTCTTAATTGCATATAGATCCTATGGAGCAGATCTTACCTAAAGATTCGTTAAGCAACTATAGAAAGCTTCACAAATTCTGTAAAAGCGAATTTGTCCAATACCCCTAGAAAATTGAGATTCCTAGCATGGCAGGAAATCGTAAATAATGTTAAAATATACTCTCAATAAAATTTTTTAATAAAGGTGGCCAACATTAATAAGATTGATGAAACAGTAATTGGTAAATGGGTTGAAGTTGAATTAGTAAATGGCAAGAAGTGGATTGGCCGTTTAGAAGAATGGGATGAAGAGGCCGTCTTCATCAGTAATGGCCATGAATTTGGACATAAAGACCATAAAGGCGCCGAGTGCACCAATGACGAGGTCGCAAAATTACTGGAAACCACTTCCCGCGAATTTAGTATCAGCTAAGAAAAAATTCGAGTGTTATCACTCTTCTACAACAGGGTTTTGCGCAACTGGTTCTTCCAGCGCTATTTCCTCTGCCGGCATGGCCTCTGTCACAGGAGCTCTGCAAATTACCACCACTTCGCTCTTGTCTTCTAAGATATCCGTATTTGCAGGTTTACTTAAATCAGCAATCGTTATCTTGTCACCGATATCAAGAGAAGAGACATCAACTTTAATCTGATCCGGTAAAATACTTGGCATACCATGCAAAGTCACTTCTTCTCTCACCACTTCCAGCACTCCGCCTTTTTTACTGCCAACCGCTATGCCTTCAAAGCTCATTGGGATTTTCACATCATTTTTTACCCCTTGAGGCATTTCCACCAAGGAAAAGTGTAAATATTCATGTGTCACCGGATCCCGTTGGATTTCGTCAAATCTCACAAACACAGGTCCACTTTTAGACATGACCTGATACACCTCGCCGCTTTTACTAGTTGCGCGCTTCAACTCTTTAAGCGTTGCTTTTACCGCCGTGTTTTCAATTTCTGGCCCATATAATGCACCAGGAATCATTCCTTTCGCTCTTAATTGGTTAGGTTTACTTTTAAGATCCCTCATTTCAATTTCAATCGTGTTCATACCCGCTCCTTTACTAGCTTTGAGTTTATCTAGCCGTTATTAAACACAAAAAAGCGTGTATAAAGTATGATATATACCAATGCCTCAGGCTGATATTAATCTGCCTATATGCCTTAACTGAATTAACTCGAGTCTTTTGATCTACTTTTTTAAGTATTATCTGCCCATCTCTAGAACCAACATACAATCATTGCTAAAATTTTGATGGGAGATATACATGAAATATTCATTTTTAATCTTACTTTTAACTTTTAGTTTTCATTCTTTTGCAAAAGGAAAAAACGCTGGGCTGGTTATAGACCCCTATTTTTCTGCGACAAAAGGTGATTTTGAATTTGATAACTCATATAAGGGAACGATGTCTGCCATTGGTCTGGGGGCCAGAGTAGGATCAGTATTTGGGCCACTCTATTTTGCCTTTGATGTTCACGCACAACTTCCATCTTTTTCCGATGATGATGCCACACAAACTCAAACAGATCTTTCCCCTATTCCCCGTTATAAACTATGGTTATCCTATGGACTGGCCGCGGGAATAAAAACTAATCTCTTCACTGTTACCTATACCCATTACTTCGATTCTACGCTTAACACCACCATCAGAAATGACAGAGGTGGGGCCATTCCTGATGAAGACATAGATTATAAATACCATGGAAAAGGTTCCAAAATAGCGGCCCTGCTGCATATCACCAAAAACATATCTATTGGGGCGGAACTTGCAAAGTTTGAATTTGACCAATATAGTTTAAGCCGCAGTACTCACGTGGTCCCATCAGCTGATAAAGAAAGCAGGGATAAACTTAGCGTAACCAGCACATCTCTACTCATTAATTATCACATCCCTATCACCGTGCAGTAAAACAGACGATCTACTTTACTCTACAAAGTCTAAAAGCTATCATTTAGTAGTTGTATAAAATTAAAATCAAAAGAGGTTTTATGAGGCTACTACATACCATGATCAGAGTTGGAGATTTAGAGCGTTCAATTGACTTTTATCAGAACGTTTTAAATATGAAGCTTTTACGAAAAGTGGATAATCCCGAATATAAGTACACCCTGGCCTTCCTGGGTTATAGCGAAGAATCAGAAGGCACCGTTATCGAACTTACCTACAACTGGGACACATCCTCATATGATCTAGGGACGGCCTTTGGCCACCTTGCCATTGGTGTGGATGATATTTACCAATCATGTAAAGATGTAAAAGCTAAGGGCGGAGTCGTCACCAGAGAACCTGGCCCGGTTAAAGGTGGCACCACTGAAATTGCTTTTATCAAAGATCCTGATGGATACAGTATTGAGCTAATTCAAGAAAGTACATTCGACGGTAAATTCTAGATAGGAACAGGAAAGAAACGATGATAAGACTTTGTACCACTTTAGTAATGATCTTTATGCTGAGTAGTTGCTATGTTTTAAACACAGAATTAGAAATTAAAACTGAGCTTAAGGCCTATGCTGTTATCGAGGGACAAACCCCACCTGGTTATGTTACGGAAGTGACTATTGCTCCAGGCACTTATCAAGGGCAATTTGTTTCAACATCACAAACAAGTCTCAACTTTTACACTGAAATTGATGGGATAAAATTTTATTTACCGGTAACCATGCCTTCAGGTGCTATTAATCCTTACAATGGCATGTTTGATGTTTCTGCAGAAAAAGCAGGACAACCTTGGGGCTATAAAGGACAAATTATACGATCACACTACGACTCAGATTCAAAAACGGCGATTGAAGAATGTTCTTATATCGTTTACCGCAACGTTTGTCGCAGAATTCCTGAGGCTGATGGAAGCTATAGAGAAGTTTGCCGGCCAGAAGGTCATATGACAGACGGTACTCAGCAAGTTGAATATGTTGAAAGATATATTAACGAACATTTTGTTGCGAAGTTAAAAAGCGACGCCAATCCGCAGTTAGGAAAATTTGAAGGAGATAGAGACACCATGAAAAAGATCTACTCTTTTAAAGAAGAATGCCATTAATCTATTAAGAAGTACCCCCCCATCAGCAAGTTGACGCCTTAAGGGCCGAGATCTTTGCGAATTCTGACAAATATCATTGATCAATATATGAATGGGATATACGTTGCTCAGAAATTACTCAATTTCTTTTTGGGAGGAAATACATGAAATTATTGATTCTTTTTTCACTTCTGTTTAACATGAGCTGTACCGACGCAGCCAATAGAGTTCCTTTACCGACAGTAGAATCTGTCGATTTAAATAGATATCTCGGAAAATGGTATGAGATTGCCCGCTTTGATCAAAAATTTCAAAGAGGTTGTACTGCTACCACTGCCACTTATAGCTTAAGAAAGGATGGAGATATTTCCGTTCTTAACGAATGTCACTTAAACTCTCCCCAAGGGCCTTTGAAGAGGGCCTACGGACGAGCTTGGGTAGTCGATCGCAACACTAACGCAAAACTTAAAGTGCAATTCTTTCTTACACGTTTTAGAATTCCTTTCCTTGCTGGAAACTACTGGATACTTGAGCTAGATGAAGACTATCAATATGTGATTATAGGAGATCCCTCTCGCAAGTATCTTTGGATTCTAAGCAGATCGGCGCAAATGGATGAGACTCTTTACCAGGAACTTGTGCAAAAGGCAGAAAGTCTAAATTTTGATACGAGTAAGTTACTTAAGACAGTGCACTAAGTAGCTAAAAGCGATACGTATCACTACATATTTAAAATATCTAAAGGATTAGACTTGAGATCAGGATGAGTCTTTCTTAGTTTCTTGATCTCTTGAATAGTGGAATAGTCCTTTTCTTTTTTAGCAAATTTCTCAAGATCCTTAACCAACTTTTTAAAATCTTTTATTGGTCTCTTAGATTTTGATAACGCCCTTAAACTTCTTGAACGTAAATAGCCATTAAGCTTTTTTGAAAAAAGAAGCTCATGAAGCACTTCATACTCATTCTCGATAGGCTTACTGAGCCTCGTTAATACGTTAATACCTCTACTATGAAAGCTAGCAGGTAAGTTCTTGTGAGTAAGCATACTCTTTACCACATCCGGGGGAAGATCAACATTCTTATTCCTATCCATTACATATTCATTCGTCATGCTCAAAAAACAATTACTTTGGCAATTTTCGTTATTAATTGCTGCTCGAAGCATTTCATACTTAATCTCTTTAATGAGAGGAGAATCGCTGTATTTTACCTTTTCCACTATACGTGCAACACTTCTTGAAGTCAGAGGCTTTGTTTCGACAATTGTTCTATAATACTCTATGGCCTTACTTTCATTGATCCCTTTAACTTCATCTACCGCCCTAAGAGCTGCTTCTATTGTTACACTATCAGTACTATTTGTTATAATATGGTCAAGCATGTCTGCATCCATCAGCTCATTCTTTACCATTGTCTGAAACAAAGTAAGCTTGAAATCTCGATGGTTATAGTCTCCACTTTTTGTTGGCTGCATTACCATCTTCATAAATATAGCACGAATTCGTTTCTCAACTTCTTCACTCCCCTTACCAGTCATCTTTTTCCAGAATACATAATAATCAATTTTTCTAATGACACCTAAATCTTTAGAAGTAAGCTTTCTCATTAAAAAATGATTTAAAAGCTCAGACTTCTTTAGCTTATCTTGAATTTTAACCAGGGACTCAACGTCTCCTTTCTTGATTAACCTTTGCATAACCTCATAGAAAGAATTAAAGCTATAACCAATAAGCGTTTCATTTTTTAGAATTTCATCCAGAACTTTAAGCAGCTCCTCTGGACTGCTTGTATTTTTTAAATAACACTCAAGCTCTTTGGCTTTCTTTAAAAACTCTTTGTCTGAACTAAATAAGGGTTTGTATGCATTTAAATCTGGATTATCAAATGAGTATTTCCAGCCTTTGGGACTATTTCCATGTCTTAGCCATGCCTCGACTGCATGCTCTGCGGATTTATCTCCACCAGCGCAGCCCGTAGCTGTAGCATTCAGGTCATGGCCTATTATCTGATGAATAGCATCTAAATACTTTACGGCACTCTCTTTTGATATCTGACCTGATACTGGATTATCAAAATATCTTCCTCTATCATCTGTTAGTTTGGCCAGATTTGCGATGTGAAAAGGAACCGAGAACTCACTGCGCGAATCTTCTCCTGGTGCCGTTTTTGTCCATCCAAAAATACTCGCTCTTGGGAACACACGTAAATACCTCGACGATAGTGGGTTGTCCTGATCTAAAGTAGCTGAAAACTCCATATTTAAATCAGCAAAACTTTGCTCTAAGTGATCTTCCTCAAGCACGGCGCCTACTCTATTCATATGATAGTCAACGTCTTCATAAGCTTCAATTTTACCAACGCCTAAAGTTCGGCATCCCTGAAGCCAAAGACCTTTAATATTATTAAAGAAGCTTTTATATTCATCCTTACAGGATAGCTTTTCCATAAAATCAATATCAAGAGATCCGGAGGCATTCTTTCCACCAAAGCTTCCTGTGTGGTGTCCAGAGATAACCAGTCCATCACACTTATCTCCTGATTTCACCATTTTTTCGAAAGCTTTTTCAGGATTTCCCCCAGGTGCGAGGTATTCTTTTACAGTAATAGGGTCTTTTGAATATTTATTAAGCTTGCTCATAAGCTTATCCATTTCCAAAAATTCATTCTGATTATTTAGTGAAATATAACAGATATGTGAAGCATAGGAATTTAAGCTGAATAGAAATAAAATTACGACTCCAAGCTTCAGTTGCATAATGCCCTCTAGTTAAAGATAATATTACGAAAAGCATATCGGACTATTTTAATAAGACTTTAATTTTAATGCTTACTCTTTATAAATTCAATATGTTAACCGTTATGTATCTGAGGGCTAAATGAAAGCTAAGCGCTCAAAAACCAGTAAACGATTATTGGCAGGCATCTCATGATCACGCAGTAGTTTGAAGCCGTTTTTTTGCATAGCTGCCGAAACATCTTCGAAGTTACGAATGCCCGAGGCTTGCGAGTATTTGTCCTTTAACCAGGCATCAAATTCTTTATTACTCTCACTGGTGAATTCACCATTATAGTTGAAAGGTCCGTAGAAAAAGACCAGAGCACCTTCTCTTAAGCGCTTACCCAGCAGCTTAAAAAGTGTTTTGTCCTCTTTCCATGGCATTATGTGCAAGGTATTAGCGCTAAATACATATTGAATAGGTTTTTTACTGGGAAAATCATCTCGCCCAATCTTAAGTGTTTCAGGGCCATACACATTGGCAAGCCTGGCCTCTTTGAGCCATGCCTTTATCCCTGCATGATTCTCTTCCACATCGGAACAAATCCATTCGAGATTTGGGAAATGACTCGCAAGATAGACTGCATGTTGGCCAGTTCCACTACCAATCTCCAGAAGACTCCCCTCGCCGATATCATATTGCTTTAAAACCGCAAGAATGGCCTCACGGTTTCTTTCGCAAGAAGGCGAAAATGGTTTTTTCATAAATGTTTCCTAATTTTTAATAGCAAGTGGTTCCGGCCAAAATTTTGTTAACCTTGGCCTTTACCCTGGCCAGGTTACATGGCCCCATGGAATCGCCTCCAAAGAGCTGATCGCGCACACAAGACATATGCTCTTGATAGTCCAAGTTTCCTTCTTGGCCAGTGAAATTAGTCATACGAATAATATGGTCAAAATTCTCAGGCAGGGTCTTACCACATCGATTGGGGTGTGGATTACTACAGACCTTTACGATATTTTGGCAAGTATTTCCCGATTTTCTAAAAACCTCACAGGGATTACAATTTTGGGCCTGATTATAAGCGAGCAGCCTATCATAACCTTTAATTAAATTATCAGCACCAATCTCTAACGCCGCAACGACAAACTTAATCTTCTCAGCTGTTTCGATCTTGTCAAAGTTAAGTGGTCGATCCACTCCATTAAGAGTCTGTTGAAATTTCAAATATTTTCCTTGAAAGATTTGGACGTACTTAATGAAGTTATTCATAGGATTATAAAGAGAAAATTTATCCAAATTTTGATACTTGTGATAATCATTTCCACTTGGATAAAGCCCTGTCACGATTCCATTTTGAACTGTTACCATTCTCGAGGCGCGCTTAATTCCAAACAAACCGAGAGCAAAATCTTCTTGGTTTAAATTTTTTATAACACCTTGAGACTCTTCATTCATCACCGATAAGACTAACTTTCTTGGAAGTGTTATCACCTTTCCAGCATTATCATAAAAACGACCTGATCTAAGAACCTTCTCAAAATAATCATCTGCTGGTGGAACAAACTGCAAATTATTGGCACTAACTTGCGATCGCGACTTCTCATACCTGGCCTTTAAAGAACTTAGAGGGTCATCAGCACAACGAACTTCATTCAAAGAACAACGGTAAGCAATCAAATCCTTAATCGTTGCAGTCGGTCCAGGATTGACCTGATTCCAAAGTTGTGCCTCATTTGTGAGGTACTTACAATATGAATCCGAGGTACTGCCCTTAATATTACGGGCAGTAAAAATATTGTCTGATAGTATGTAATCGGTAGAGTTTCCAACAAAACTTGCTCTTTCAATCTGATCATAATGACCACGACAAGCAGCGGTAATATCCAGTTGATTGGCGTAAAGGTTGATAGATATTAAAGTTCCCAAGATAACGAAGAATAGTGTTATTTTCATATTTACTAGATCCTCAATATAAAAAGTTTGGACCTATTTTTTACCAAGATGTGGCATTTTTTACAAGGTAGTCGGTATTAAATACAGTGCATATAACCGTGCTAATCGAGCTTTCAGCCGATATAAGCTTAAGTTTACTTAACTTACATATCCAGGCACTCGATATCTCTTACCCATGAGTAATCTCAACATTTATTCTGAGCGATTTAACTGCTAAAGGCCAAGTTTTTTGCCATAACCATAGATAATTCTTGAATCAAAGGGCCACAAATTATGTTTAATCGCCTTATAAGCTACTCTCTCTTTATTATCTTTCTTGCTGTTCTTTTAAATCACACTACAGCAAGGGCCAATGATCATGAAAAAGAACAACTTGTTTCAATTCGTGGAGATTTTCAAAATAATTTATATCGTTCCGGCGAAATTATTGATGCTAATTTCAACTCCACTGACGACATCTTTATTGCCGGCGGCGAAATCAATTATCATGCTCAAACCACCAAAAATACTTTCCTGGCCGGGGGGAATATAAAAGTTATTGAATCACAGAGCTTACTGAGTGCTATTAGCGGTGGCTCTCTTTATTTATCCAAGGTCAATTTTCAAGAACTGCTTATTGCTGGAGGTAATGTTCAGTTAGATAGTGGAATCATCTCCGATGATTTAGTAGCGGCAGGTGGCAACGTTATTGTCGGTAAAAATTTTCGAGTTAAAGACTCTGCCATGTTAAGCGGTGGGAATATTATTATTGAAGGGCATATTGCCGGTGATGTTCAGGTCTATGCTCGCAAACTTGAAATTAAGGCAGGGGCCATCATTGATAAGAATCTAAGCTATCGCGCCGATGAAGTCATAATTGATCCTAATGCCCAAATTGGCGGTGAAAAAATATCACTGGGAGTGTTTGACAGTGAACTAAGTGAAGGTACAAAAGCCTTTTCCATATTCGCCTTTATTGTGATGTCTTTTAGTATGCTAATGATTCCCTCCACCATGAGTTTAATATTTAAACCTACTGTTATAACTGGCTCCAAAGAAATTTATGACAATATCTGGCCCGTTTTGGGTAAAGGAGTCGTCATTGCCCTGGCCATCCCTTTACTATTAATCACTTTATTCGTCTCAATAATAGGGATCCCCTTTGCATTTGTCCTCATACCATTTTTGATCATTGGTTTTATTTTGGCCGATAGCATATTTGCCTTTACCGTAGGTCATTTCTTATATATCCGTATAAATAAATTGGACGTCAATGCCATACCAGGCACCCTAGGTATTGTAGGCTGGACTTTACTGGGAACCGTCATAACAATGCTTGTTCTCTCCATCCCCTTCTTAGGATTTTTCCTATTCTTATTTGCCACATTCTTGAGTTTAGGTGCTTTGTACCAGGCAATCACTATACAAAGTAAGTGACCACCCGGGGATCATGAGAAATAATCAGAATTAATCAAAAAAATCGATAACCTTATCAATTAGAGATTTATTCTTTACCGGTGGAGCATCTGGAAAGACTCCAGTTCTTATTCTATACATTTCAGGTTGGTTTAGTTTTTCAGCTGCAGCCTTGTCTGCAATTAACTGCTCACTAGTTTTAAATTTAGGAGTTGATGCGAAGCCTGCTTTTCGGGTTTCTTCGTAAGCTATTTTTCTAATTTCCTCAGGTAGATCTGTATTTTTATAGATATCGTCTAAGACCTGTGGTGATTTTTGCCCCAACTTACCAAGTTTATAATGGCCAGAGTTTTCTCTTGCAAATTTCACAAGAGTATTCATCGCTTTTATTCGAACTTTTTCATTAGTTGTCTCTTTAACAAGTTTCGCTAAATCCTCCACGGCCCCCATCATTTCAGAATGAATTGTACTGGTTGCACCTTTCTTGGCCTTGGTAAGTAGATCAACCCTTAAATCATCTAAGCGATCAATCGCACTTAGTTGCTGATGAACACTTCTTGAAAGATCTTTTCTAGCGAGCTGAATCACATCATATGCCTTATCTTTAGGCATGCGCGTGAGAAGTTTTTTACGCTTTAAAATAACGGCGTATTTCATGTCAGATTTTGTAATGCCAATCGGTTCTGGAATGTCACTAAAAACTGCATTTTTTTGACCTTTGATATATTTAGTTCCATTGGCCGACTGAAAAACAGTTCCATCTGGTAATGAGTTATATTGTTTAGCATTGATCATCTTCAGTGCATCATCCGTTTTGTCCAAGTTTTTAACCGCTGTTTGTGCGGGTGCAGCTGCAGTTGACGCAGGAGCTTTTGGTGCAGGAGCTGTTCTTACTGGAACTGAAGTAACATCATCCATTACGGAACTTTTTTTCGCGATGGCCACTGCAGAGGCTGCTTTCTTGCCTCCTCTTAATCCTCTTAGAAATGCAACCTCATTTGCGTGTAGAAATTGTTTAAGTCCTGGTATCTTCGCTAATGCGGTAAATGGATAGCTTATTGCTTTCCCTGCGTATTCACCGCCTTTGGCCAACGCGGCCACAACTTTTGAATCTTTTGTGGCCCTACCAAATGCGGCGAAAGCCTT
>JBFEUX010000310.1:0-2852 GCA_041547255.1 Bacteriovoracaceae bacterium | reverse complement strand
CGCAATTAGACCTTTCTACAATGGTTACTGGATCACTTCCTTTATCTAATCTAGCTAGAGGTGTTACTTTTGGGCAGCCTTTGATTTCGCAAGGAGTGGCACTTGATCCTGTTTATGGACAAATTGATTTATCAGATAATGTAAATATTGTGACCGGAACCCTTCCCATTGCTAATGGTGGTACTGGTGCAACGACTGCTGCTGCCGCGCGAACTAATTTAGGTTTGGGAACAAGTGCAGTTGCAGATATCGATACTACCACTACGCTTGGGACGAGTGATGCAGTTGTGCCATCCCAAAATGCCGTTAAAACTTATGTTGATACGCAAGTAGCAGCGAGTGGAGATAATTTAGGTAATCACACAGCAACTCAAAATATTGATCTTGCCACTTTTAAGTTAGTTGGTAATGGTGGTAGCACGGGGCTTTCTATTGATGCCAGTGGTAGAATCGGTGTTGGAACTAGTTCGCCATCGGCACCAATTCATGCCGTTCAAGATCAGTCTAATGCAGAGATAAAGTTATATGCTTTTAAAGATACAGCCGCAGTAGGTTCTATTAGAATGGGGCGTGCTCGCGGAACTTTAGCAGCTCCAACAGGTTCGATGAATGGTGATGATATCGGGATGTTAATAGCTCAAGGTTATAACAGTGCTGCTGGTAGCTTTCAAAACGCTGCAGAAATTATGTATAAAATTGATGGTGAACCTGCAACAGCTGGGGATACTACAGATATGCCTGGCCGTCTTGAGTTTTTGACGTCTCCAGATGGTTCGTCAAGCACTGTAGAAAGAATGCGAATTGATAGTGCTGGTAATGTGGGTATCGGAACGACAACAGCGAGTCAAAGACTCGATGTACAAGGTGGGAACATAAATGCCTCTGGAGATATCTGTTCCAATGATGGTGCTAACTGTTTGAACGCTCTTGCAGCAGGAGGTGCATCGTCACTATCTAATGTTGACCATGTTGTTATCAATGCTGATACTAATGGTGATGCAACAGGTGATATTCAGTTCCAAATCAATGCTAATCAAAAAATGCTTCTTAAAAATCAAGGTAGCCTTGAATTAGGTCCATCACTTGGAATCTCTTCAGGTAAGTGGCTATCAGTTGGTGGTGCAAATGGCTCTGACTTAGCTTTTGCTATTGGGGAGATGAGTGGAAATGATTATGGATATATGGAGTGGGATGCCAGTAATGGGGCAATCGAATTCTCTACCAAAAATGACACTACCTTGTATACGAATACGTTAGTTGTAAAAGATGGAAAAGTTGGTGTCGGAACTGATGTTCCAACGGCCAATTTTGAGGTTGTGGGAACTGGTACAGTCCTTCAATATATAACATCTCCAGATACAACGATAAATGATCGCCCAGTACTTTCTCTTGTTCGAGGTGCTGCTGAGTGGAATATGGCCGTGAATATACAAAAGAATGGAAATAATGATTTCTCTATTAGAGATGCTAGTAATGTAGATCCGTCTCTTACTATTAAAAAGACTTCAGGGTATGTAGGGATTGGAACAACTTCCCCAGGGGAAAAACTTGATGTCGTTGGAAACATAAAAGCATCCGGTGATATTTGTTCAAATAACGGCGCCACTTGTCTTAGCTCTGTTGGCGGTAATGATAATCTTGGTAATCACACAGCAACTCAAAATATTGATCTTGCAACTAATAAATTAGTTGGTAACGGTGGTTCTCAAGGTATTATCATTGATAATGCTGGACAAGTCGCTATTGGAACGACGTCAATTGATACTGATGGTCTGTTGACCTTATCTTCCTCAACAGGAGGAGATATTCACCACTATGCGATGAATGATGTTCCAGGCAAGGGGCCTGATTATGAAGGTCGACGGGCGAGAGGCACGGCCGCAGCACCAACGATAGTTGGTGATACAGACAAATTACTTGGGATTCGAGGACGAGCTTATGATGGAACAAGTTACAAAACAGCTTCATCAATTTATATGGAAGTTGATGGACTAACAGGGGCCAATGATCTTCCTTCACGTATAAGATTTACTACAACTCCAGACGGAAGTGCTACAGAAGTCGAAAGAATGCGCATTGATAATGCCGGTAACGTAGGGATTGGAACAGCGACACCAACTGAGGTATTAGATGTAGCTGGAAATATACAAACAAATAGAGGTCTCATCATCCGTAGTGGTTCTTCCGGAGGAGAATATGCTAGACTAGTTGTGGATGCACAAGATTCACCCGGCCATGTATTGATGTCGCTTAGAAACAACACTGGGCCGAAACTAAGAGTTTTTGGAGATGGAAAGGTGGGTATTTCAACAGCTGCCCCACAAGAAATTTTAGATGTTACCGGAAATATTCTTGCTTCCGGATCTGTCAAAGTTGATCAAATCTGTATGGCAGATGGAACAAATTGTAAAACAATCTCAGCACTTGCCACAAGTGGTGGAGCAACTCAAATTAGTGAATTAAGTGATGGTAGAACTGTCGCTGCAAGTACCAGAATTCTAGTTCTCGGCCATAGTGGCGCCGGTATTTCGGGAGTGCACAATACCTCTGTTGGTATCGATGCAATGAATGGTACAGTAACGGGAGGTCAGAATACTGCTTTCGGAACTGAAGGCTTAACCAATTTAACTTCTGGTAGTAGTAATACGGCAGTCGGTTCAGGGTCGCTGTATTTTAATACAATAGGTAATAATAATACAGCTGTTGGTAGAAACACATTAGATCAAAACGTTGATGGTAATGGTAATACCGTATCTGGATATTATGCTATGTATAACAACATTTCTGGTGGCTATAATACAGCACTTGGGATGCGTGCGCTAGATCTTTCTACAACTAGTCATAACGTTGCT
>JBFEUX010000164.1:0-6916 GCA_041547255.1 Bacteriovoracaceae bacterium | reverse complement strand
TTATGTAATTGTTAACGAAGGTGATTATGTTCGTGTGGGTGATCCAATTATGGATGGACCTACCAATCCTCATGAGATTTTAAGAGTACTTGGTATTAAAGCAGTAGCTTCATATATCGTAGATGAAATCCAAGAAGTATATAGACTTCAAGGGGTTATGATCGATGATAAGCATATTGAGGTTATTGTTAGTCAAATGTTGAAAAAAGTTGAAATTACAAATCCAGGTGATTCTTTATTTGTTGATGGTGATTCAGTTATGAAAGCAGCCTTCCTAGATGAGAACGAAAAGCTAGTTGCTGATGGACTTGAGCCTGCTAAGGCCAGACCTATCCTTCTAGGTATTACAAAGGCTTCATTAAGTACTGATTCTTTCTTATCAGCAGCATCCTTCCAGGAAACGACTAAAGTCCTTACTCAAGCGACCTTAGAAGGTAAGAAGGATTACTTACGAGGATTAAAAGAAAACATCCTTATGGGTAGATTGATACCTGCTGGTACTGGTGTTCCGCGTTATAGCGACTTCCAGGCCATGGTTAAATCTGAAGAGGATCATGTAAGTTTAACATTTTAATTAAAGTACTTGTCATCGCGTGAGCTTGCTGATACAAGCTCATGCACAATAAGTATTATAAAGTAGTTTTTAAGGAGCAATATAATGCCTACTATTAACCAATTAGTTAGAAAGGGAAGAAGTGACAAATACACTAAAACTAAGTCACCTGCCCTTCAAGCGTGCCCACAAAGAAGAGGTGTATGTACGCGTGTTTATACAACTACTCCTAAGAAACCAAACTCTGCGATGAGAAAAGTATGTAAGGTTAAGCTTACATCTGGTTTTGAAGTTATCTCTTATATCGGTGGTGAAGGTCACAACTTACAAGAACACTCTATCGTATTGATTAGAGGTGGAAGGGTAAAAGATTTACCAGGGGTTCGTTACCACACTGTAAGAGGGGCTCTAGATACAACTGGAGTAGATAAGAGAAGACAGCGTCGTTCTAAATACGGTGCTAAGAAGCCAAAAAGCTAGAGGTAATTTGATATGAGTAGAAAACATAGAGCACAAGTAAGAGAAGTATTACCTGATCCAAGATATAATGACATTGTTGTTACTAAATTCATCAATGCTCTTATGATCGGTGGTAAGAAAGCTGTTGCTGAAAAAATCGTTTATGGAGCCTTTGATCTTGCTGAAAAGAAATCAGGTGAAGAAGGTATCAAAATCTTTAAAAAAGCAATGTCTAACGTTAAACCTTCTGTAGAGGTTAAATCTAGAAGAATTGGTGGGGCGACTTACCAAGTACCTGTAGAAGTTAGACAGAATAGAAAGCAGTCTTTGGCCATTAGATGGCTTAGAGAGTACTCTAGAGCAAGAAATGGTAAGACTATGATAGATAGACTTGCTGATGAGCTTGTAGATGCTGCTAACAATAGAGGTGGAGCTATTAAGAAGAAAGAAGATGTCTACAAAATGGCTGAAGCTAACAAGGCATTTGCTCACCTTAAGTGGTAATTTCGATTTAAATTTGAAATATAGAAAAAGGAGTACTTCGGTACTCCTTTTTTTTTGAGATTAATTAAAGAAATTGATTACAGAAGTAAATCCCTTCTAAATTCATGTAGTTAGCCTGTTTTTTTAAGTTTCCTCGAAGTGTGTTGAATAGCTCTTTATCCTGCATTTTTCCATATTGGCCGCATAAGTTATTGGCCACTTCTGTAAATTCAATTCTGCTTGGCTTGAAGTTATATAGTTTTTTTGTAAGGGAAAAGGCCGTGCTAAAATTAGATTTTGCTTTTGAATTAAGTAAAGCGAAAGCCTCTTCTCTTTTGAATAGCTTAAACTTACTCGCCATAAGCAGTCCTTGCGCAAAGACTTCTGAACTTTGCTGGGTGAGCTCCTCTTTTAATTCAGATTTGGCTTCGGTATCAATATCTCTGGCCAAAAGTTGCTCTAAACTTAGAAGAAAGACGTTTGTGTTGGAGACATTTAACAATGCAAATAGTTGTTCGTCTGAGAGCTGATCCCCGTTTAAAGATATTCTCTTTTCTAGCTCAAGATGGATTGGTCCAAGTTCTTTATTGCTATAGCCGCGCTTATTGCTAGGAGCCTTATTTAAATTACAATCTGAAGAGTTTAGGCAATTTATTAATTGTTGTGATGTTGTTTTTCTAATTTCTAAAATAGCAGTCTGATGTATAGGATTCGTAACTGTATTTTGTTGTGATACATGATTCTTGAAGAATGCCCTTTGTACCTTGTGAGGTAATAATTTAGTGATATTGTTCTTGGGGATGACAATATTATCATCACTAAACATATAGGAAGCTATCACTATTAATGTTAATGGAATAAGTAGTTTTTTCATTCGCTTAAAACTGCTCCTATACTAATGAGCTCAGCACTAGTCCAACCGCTATTTTGTTCAGGATCAATAGTTTTAATGGAGTACCAAAGCCTGTTATCCTTATCTATTGCACTATCTAAAATGATTAATGGTTGGTTAGCATAGACTCTTTTTTTTGTGTCTTCACCATTTAGGGAAGGTGTCATTCTAACTCTTGCAACGTCAACATTAGGATAACCAATAGCGATCTGACCGGATTTAATTTCAAGGTTTGTATTTAAATTATTTAAGCTGTTTAGCTTGATATAGAATGAATTATCTTCGTTAAAGCAATCCACAGGAGCTTGTTGTTTAATTAGCTCTTCTTCTATATGAGTAGTCTTGAGCTGTACCCAACCTTTTCGTCCATCAGAAAATTCCAAAAACCCATAGTTGTTTTCTTTTTGTAATAATTTTCCAGAAAGCGAAGTGTCGTTCCACTTAAAAAGAGTATTATCCTTTTCTGACTCTTGAGCTTTTCCCGGATTAGATCGTACATTCATGTAATTGTTATTATTTTTTAAGATAATCTGTGGTTGCTCCTGGAAAAATTGAGTGTACTGAGAATGTTTAGGAACTCTAACCGGAACAAGTATTTCGATAGATCCAGTTTCGCTATTATAGAACGCATTTATTTCATCCAGCGGTTTTAATTCGATCTTCGAACCAATATCAATTGTTCCACACATATTCTCTAGTGAAGTTTTCGCATTTTTGTATAAGACTGTATTATGAACTGCAATTTCGTGTGTTGGAGAGATTCTATTTCTTTCCGGTAGTTTAAATTCAGGCGTTGTTTGTTTAACCGTTTGATTAAGTAGTTCTCGCAATGCTGTATTTTTTTCTTTACCACCGTTATAGATCGCTTTGAAATTGTGAAGGATTTCATTAAAAGCCTGTCTTTCTAGCGAGTCAGCTGGCAAGTATTTATTGAAGGGACTTGAGTCATTCAAGACAATTGAATCCAATGCCCTTTTGAATCCTGATGAGAATTTATTTTCTGGATTAAAATGATATCTACAAACAGATTTTACTCTATGATTACCTTGGTTGTATCTATCCCAACTAGCAATGATGAGACGATAGTAGATTTTTTCATTAAGCCCTTGTTTGTCTGTATAAGGGTTTTCACGGAAGTTACATTCTTTGTATTCTCCATCAATTTGTTGTCTGATATGTCTAAATCCACCATTGCCTCTTCGCTTTGGAGTTTTAGCATTATATAAATAGGAAGCACCATATTCGATAGAGTTGTAGAGATTCAGGTAGTATTCAGGATAAAGCATATGTCCGTGGTAATAGCTATTGAGTTGCATGAACCCATAATCAGAGAAGTCTCCGCTACTGAAAGCCTGCATAACATTATCTTGATCATTAAAGTAATCGCAGTTTGGTAATAAGACACCCGTGTTTGAATGTTCATCTCTATAATATTTGGTTAGAATAGACTTTGCGCTCTTTTGAAGACGTGGGTGAAGCATTTGATTATTATCATCGATACAATTCTTTGCCGAGGTATAACGAAAATGGTTAAGGCTACTTTCGTGGAGTGGTACGGCCATCGCCGCAATTAAGAATGAATAATATGTGTGATTCTTTGAGTTTTCTGTCGGCTGGTAAAATTCTTTTGCAAGTTTATCTGCACTTTCTATGATTTTTCTAAAAATTAAACGAGTGTACTCTTCGCTAGACTCTCTTTGTAAGGCTGGTCCAATTGTTTTTACCTCATTAGAGAAGGTGAACCATCTGGGTCTATAGACTTTAAGGTCTCTCGGAATAGCATAAAAGGGCAGCGCTATCTGCATTGAAAAGATAATAAATAGTAGGCTGAAAACTAACTTGTTAAAAAAATAATTCATGTATCTTAAGAAGCAATGATGATGCCAGATTTTTAATGTGATTTTCTATAGTTAAAAGTTTTTAGCTTCTTTAGTAATTGGGCAGGTATCAAAGATTTGAACAGTTAGCATATGAGGTATGACATATTTGACCGGGCTATATAAGTTAAATCAGCTTTAACCTTTTAATTTCATGACAATTTTAGGCAAATTAGTTATTAATTAAGCTCAAAAATAACTAAACAAGTGCAGCTATAGGATATGAAGAATTTAGAAGATTTACGTAATATTGGAATAATGGCCCATATTGATGCGGGTAAAACCACCACAACTGAGAGAATACTCTATTACACTGGGGTAAATTATAAAATTGGTGAAGTTCACGAAGGTACTGCAACCATGGACTGGATGGTGCAGGAGCAGGAGCGAGGAATCACTATTACTTCTGCAGCAACAGCGTGTATGTGGAAAGATAAAAAAATTAATATTATTGATACTCCCGGCCACGTGGATTTTACAATTGAAGTTGAGCGTTCTTTACGAGTTCTTGATGGGGCCGTTGGTGTTTTCTGTGCGGTTGGTGGTGTTGAGCCCCAGTCTGAAACTGTTTGGGGGCAAGCCGATAAGTACCACGTTCCAAGAATTGCTTTTGTGAATAAGATGGATCGTGTTGGAGCTGATTTTCAAAATGTTGTATCTGAAATTAAAGAAAAACTGGGGAAAAATGCGGCTGCGGCTCAGTTGCCTATTGGTGCTGAGGACGAGTTTAAAGGTGTTATTGATTTAGTTCAAATGAAAAAATATGTCTGGCATGAAGAAGATCTTGGGGCCAGTTTTGACCTTTTAGATTTGGATGCGGATGAGTCTGAAGAAGCGGGTATGTACCGTGAGGAACTTATTGAAAGTGTTGCAGACTTTGATGAGGATCTGGCTGAAGCGTATCTTGCAGGAGAAGAAGTTACAGTTGATATGCTTAAAAAGGCCATCAGAACAGCTGTTATTGAGGAGGGATTTATCCCTGTTTTCTGTGGAACTGCCTTTAAAAACAAGGGAATACAGCCACTGCTAGATGCGGTTGTTGATTATCTTCCATCTCCATTAGATATTGGTGCTGTTAAGGGACATGATGTAAAGAATAGAGAAAAAGAAACCTCTAGGGAGCCAAGTGTTGGCGAGGCTTTCTCAGGGCTTGCGTTTAAAATAGCAACTGATCCATTTGTTGGGCAGCTAACTTTTTTTAGAATTTACTCCGGAGAAGTTAAAGCTGGGGCGCAAGTGTACAATCCACTGGCAGATAAGAAAGAGCGAATAGGTAAAATTCTTCAAATGCACGCTAATAAGCGTGAGGAGCTCTCTGAGGCAAAAGCTGGTGACATCGTTGCCTTAACTGGTTTGAAGTATACCACAACGGGTGAGACCCTTTGTGCCACTAATAAGCCTATTATTTATGACCTAATGGAGTTTCCTGAGACTGTTATTTCAATTGCCATTGAACCAAAAACGACTGCGGATGAAGATAAGTTAACGAAAACACTTGAACAGCTTAAGATGGAAGATCCTTCATTTAAGTATATGCATAATAAAGAGACGGGACAGCTATTAATCTATGGAATGGGTGAGCTGCACCTGGAAATTATCGTAGATAGACTAGAACGAGAATTTAAGGTTGGTGTTAACGTAGGTTCTCCACAGGTTTCTTATCGAGAAAGTATACAAGCAGCGGGAAGCGCATCTAATGCTTACCGTAATGAAATAAATGGGAAGGTACAATACGGTGAAGTTACTCTAGAGGTTGAACCTATGGAAGAACAGACTGTGACTTTTGAGTCAGATTTCACTAGCAGAGAAATTCCAAAGGAATTCTTTAAAGCAGTTGAGCAGGGGGTCATGGATTCTGTACCAGCTGGGGCAATGGCCGGTTATCCTTTTATTGGAATTAAAGTTACCTTAAAAAATATGAAATATAATGAGGTCGAATCAAATGAATTGGCCTACACTATTGCGGCATCAATGGCCTTCAAAGAGGCGTGTCAAACTGCTGGAATTACATTGATGGAACCAGTTATGGATCTTGAAGTATTTACACCTGCGGAAAATACTGGAGATGTTATTTCTGATTTAAATACCCGTCGCGGTAAAATTATATCGATTAATCCAAAAGGAAATAAAGAAGTTATCAAGGCTGAAGCACCTTTGGCCCAGATGTTTGGGTATAGTACAGATTTAAGATCTAGAACCCAGGGGCGTGCAAGCTTTACAATGACTTTTAAACAATATGAGTCAATGGAAAGGTCGCTTGCGAAGCAGGTTTTAGAAAAACGCGGTATTTATATTTAAATTTCTATATTTTGTTAATAAATTACCTTGACAATTTTTTACGCATCCAATAACTATTACATCATTTTTAAATTGTGGAGAAATAATGGAATCTAATAAATTAAGAATTAAGCTTAGAGCTTATGATTTTAATGTTCTTGATGCTTCAGTTCAAGAAATTGTACAAACTGCAAAAAACACTGGTGCGAGAGTGGCTGGACCAATCCCTCTTCCAACAGAAATTAATAAATTTACAGTTCTTAGATCAGTTCACGTTAATAAGAAGTCTCGTGAGCAATTTGAAATGAGAACTCACAAGAGGTTGGTTGATATTATTGACCCAACTAAGCAAACCGTTGATAGCCTAATGAAATT
>JBFEUX010000267.1:0-3600 GCA_041547255.1 Bacteriovoracaceae bacterium | reverse complement strand
GCACATAGCTTATAAAGTAAACAGTAATGGTAAGTAGCTTATGGTTCAGATAATATTGTGTAAAACTTAGCTGATTGGCCTTAATATATTCAAAGGTTAAATATTTATCAAAGCCTAAAACTTTAAAAGCAATCAAGATGACTGCAATAACCAGTATAATGAGAATTTTTTTTAGCATAGACCAACTGTTATTTATTTTAATTTTTAATATTAAACCAATCCGCCCACACCAATTTTTCTTTCTGCTCTAACTTCAAAAGAAAGATAGAAATCCACTTAGGTTCCTTGGGAGTTTTAATAGGAGTCATCCCACCTTTTTCGGGTAGACCATCTGCTTTTTTATTATTACAAGGCCCGCAAGCACTGACAATATTTTCCCAACAGGATTTTCCCCCTTTGGATTTAGGGTGAACATGATCCAATGTTAATTCACTGGCCTTAAATTTTCCACCACAGTATTGGCAGGTAAAGTTATCGCGATAAAACACATTTAAACGATTGAACTTAACAGTGTTGATATTACCAACCTTGGTAAATAAGCGCATCACCTTAGGGAGTTTAAATGAGTCATGTGTAGATTTTATTTCGATGTCAGAATGGTGCTCAACCACTTCTGCTCTTTCCGTAAAAAAGAGGCAGATGGCCCTTTTCCAATCGATCATTTGGAGGGGGTAATAACTAGAGTCAAGTAACAAGGTCTGCTTCATGCTAAACTCCCTACTAATATTGTAACCCATAATTGGAAAAAACTGTAATTTTCACTCAAATCGATATAAATACCCCTTAAGAATGATTAAGTACTAGACATAAGTAGCTGAAAATTTATAAACTAAAAGCTGGGGAGAACATTAAGAAAGGATTCGATATGTCTGATACTCAAACACCAGCTAAGAGGCCCAAATTAAGCCTGTGGCAGGCCCTCACCCATAAGCGTATGCTGATCTGTATCTTAAATGGTTTTACAGCAGGAATGCCCCTATATTTTCTGGTGCAAATGATACCCGCCTGGCTAAGAGCAGAAGAAGTCGACTTAAAAACCATCGGTTTTTTTGGCTTTGTACTGGCACCTTACTCTTTCAAATATCTTTGGGCACCTTTAGTTGATCGCTATGTCCCTCCCTTTTTAGGTAGAAGACGTGGTTGGATGATAATCACCCAGATCGCCATTTTTATTTCTATGCTCTCCTTAGCGTTTCTCAGTCCTCATGACCAAATTGATTTTATTCTATACGCAGGACTCGCCATCGGATTTTTTGGCGCCTCCCAGGACATCGTACTGGATGCCTATAGAAGAGAACTCTTACCCGATGAAGAACTGGGCCTGGGTAATGCCTATTATGCCAACGCTTACCGTATCTCTGGATTTATACCTGGGTCACTCGGTCTAATTCTAGGCGGACAGCTTGGTTGGGGCATGAGTTTTCCTATCGTAGCTGCCTTCATGTTTGTAGGGATCTTTCACACAATTTGGATTGATGAAATTACTGAAGATGTAAGTGCGCCTAAAAATCTTAAAGAAGCAGTCATTGAACCTTTTAAAGAATTTTTCACTCGTGATACTTTTTCCCACGGGGCATACATCATTCTTTTTATTTTCTTCTACAAATTTGGAGATACCATCGCTACCACCTTACAAACCCCCTTCTTTTTAGATGTGGGTTTTAAGCTAGAAGAAATTGGTACCATATCCAAAGTTGTGAGTGTGTGGGCCATGATTGTGGGTGGAAGCCTTGGTGGCATCATTATGTTTAAAACTGGTATCAATAAATCTCTTTGGATCTTTGGAGTAGTTCAACTGCTTACCATTCTGGGATTTGCTGCACTTAATGAAATTGGCCCGCAGTGGTGGGCACTTGCTATCACAGTGGCCCTGGAATACCTGGGAGTCGGCTTAGGCTCCGCGGCCCTCATGGCCTTTATTGCGGCCAATACCAATAAAAACTTCACCGGTACCCAGCTAGCACTACTCTCTTCTATCTTTGCTATCCCTAAAATGTTTGCAGGCGTTTTGGCCGGAATCATTGTAGAAGGAGTTCAAGAGGATGATGGCATCTTCTTTACTCTGTTTGGTGAACTGCCAGGGTATGGCTACACCAATTTCTTTATCATCTGTACTGTCATGGCAATGCCAGGCATGCTGCTTTTATTTAAAGTGGCCCCTTGGCATAAAAGTGCTGAATCGCATTAATATTTGTCATTTACGATTTAAGTTCAAATGCATAATATAACTACACTTATTTTCTCAAGCACGGGTGGTGGAATGGTAGACACGCTACGTTGAGGGCGTAGTGGGCGTAAGCCTGTGAGGGTTCAAGTCCCTCTCCGTGCACCATTTCTCGAGCGATTCCTAAAAATTTATACGTCATACACTCGAATCAAGTTCAGTCACATATTACAACATATGCTTCCTCACTTTCGCTCGGTCTTCCTTTAAATTTTTTGGACTTGCTTCGAGAAATATATGGATAGAGGGACTTGAAGAATTCACTGACCGCAGAAATGGTTGCCAGTGGCAAGCATTTCTAGGGAAGCCTCTCCGTGCACCATTTTAATTTGAATCTTCAGCATAAAAAAGGCCAGCTCGATAATTGCTGGCCTATATGTAGAATAGACTAATATGGATTAGTTGTAATTGGCGGATTTGTTGCCTGAAATTGAGCTTTTGTCCAACCCCCGGTCAGGAAGTTAATTGGCTGCCAATCCTTTGTGATTCTTTTCCATCTAGAAATACCAATATCGCCTGTGGTAATTCCTGTTGAGCTTTTTTTATCGGCTGAAATATGAATGACATAATTTGCCTTGTCTCTATCATCAGGTAGGCTCGGATTTTGTACTACAAGTCTAGCATACATAGTCACAAGTACCGCCTTAGGGTTTTTACTATAATCAATGGTTACCTGCGGGTCTCCCCAACCATGCCAGATCCAAGCATAATTTGGCTTATACAACCCCAGACCTGCCGCGGAGAAGCCTGCTTTGGTATCATACCCCATATGACTAAGCCGCATGGCCCCCCCCGTGGTTGGACATCCGTAATAGCCTTCTACAGTGGCATAGGGATCACCACTCGCATTAGGTTGATTCATACCTGCTCGGGTTGTTGTATTGAGATATTGTACCCAGCCACCAACTTCATAATATATCCAAGCTGAGATCCTTCCGACTTCAACCACTGTATTTGTGGCAGCGTTTGTCGTGTAACCACAGCTAGTACCGTCTCCACCTTCCATTATTTCATACCAACCATTTGTTTTAGGAAATGATCCATCCAATGGAAAGGTTCTGGGTACAGCACTAAATAAGGGATAGTATTTACTTACATAAGCAGGATCTCCTTGGTTTGTCCCAAAAGCATCTGCCCAAATCAAATCCATACTATTAGGAACAACTCCCGCCACCGCTGTTGATGTTGGCGCTGGAGCTGGTTCTGATACTGACTGAGTTGGAACAAGAGTCTTGTTCGTTAAAATTAAATCTGCCCAGGCAGTGGTAAATGGTAAAATCAAAAAAGCTATAAATAATTTCTTCATACGTTCCTCTTATGGTTTATTAATAATAGGTGGTGGGTTTTGTCTTAGTGCTTCTAACATTAATCGATAT
>JBFEUX010000260.1:0-3732 GCA_041547255.1 Bacteriovoracaceae bacterium | reverse complement strand
ATTTACTGCTATTGAAACTTAAAAACTTCGATCAAAACTTCTATAAAAAAATCCTTAAAGAAAAGCTTAACATTCCCGAAAAGTTAAAGGCAAAAGGAATTGAAAAACGTTCAAATTTATCTGGAGGAACACGTTATGGTTACAAATTATGAGGGTGAAAACATTGAATTTAAAGAAACACTCCCTCTGTTGCCGATTAGAGATCTTGTTGTTTACCCCTTCATGATCCTACCGCTATATGTTGGAAGAGAATCATCTATTTTAGCAGTAGAAGAAGCTATCAATAATACCGATAGACTTATTCTTCTTTCTTCGCAAAAAGATATTCAAGCTGAGAGTCCTGAGCCTAGTGAAATTTTTAATCTAGGAACAGTTGCTATGATTATGAGAAAACGTAATCTTCCTGATGGCCGTCTAAAAATTCTTATTCAAGGCTTAAGTAAAGCAAGAATTACTCAGTACGAGCAAGCTGATCCATTTTTCAAAGTCAAAGTTGAAAAAGTTGAAGTCGTTGAAATTGAGGAAACTCAAGAAGTTGTTGAAGCTTTACTAAGAAACGTAAAAGAAAATCTAGAACGTGTTATTAACAAAAGCAAAGTATTATCTCCAGACATTTTAATGATTTTAGAAGATATCCATAACCCGAGTCGATTTGCTGATTTAGTTAGTTCAAATCTAAACCTCAAAGTACAACAAGCTCAAGAAGTACTAGAAATTTTGGATCCAATACAAAGACTACATAAAATAAATGATATCCTACTTAGCGAATTAAAAATCCTAGAATATCAAGATCAAATCAAATCGACGACGAATGATGAAATTTCAAGAACGCAAAAGGAATACTTTTTAAGAGAACAAATCAAACAAATGAAGTCAGAGCTTGGGGATAGCGAAACTCAAGATGAATTTGGTGAAATCAAGGCCAAAGTCCAAGCTAAGAAAATGCCAGAAGAAGTAGAAAAAGAATGTCTAAAACAATTGGCCAGACTGGAAAAAATGCATCCAGACTCTTCAGAGTCCAGCATACTGCGTAGCTACCTAGAATGGATGGTAGATATTCCATGGTCAGAAGAATCGCAAGAAATTACTGATCTACAATATGCAATCGAAGTTCTGGACCAAGATCATTTCGAACTAAAAAAGATTAAAGAAAGAATCCTTGAGCACCTTGCCGTCAGAACACTTAAGCAAGAAAAGATAAAAGGTCCTATTCTGTGCTTTTCTGGCCCTCCCGGTGTGGGAAAAACTTCCCTAGGTAAATCTATCGCGAAAGCAATGGGTAGAGAGTTTGTTAGAATCAGTCTTGGTGGTGTTAAAGATGAATCTGAAATAAGAGGTCATCGAAGAACATATGTAGGGGCCATGCCTGGAAGATTTATCCAAGCGATGAAACAAGCTAAAACTACAAATCCAGTTATTATGCTGGATGAAATTGATAAATTAGGTTCTGACTACAAGGGAGATCCTTCAAGTGCCCTACTAGAAGTCTTAGACCCGGAACAAAATAACGCTTTTAGAGACCACTATCTAAATGTTCCATACGATCTTTCAAATGTAGTTTTTGTGGCCACTGCCAATGTACTTGAGCAAATTCCTGGTCCACTCAGAGACAGAATGGAAGTTATTAACCTTAGTGGTTATACTCAAGAAGAAAAATTAGAAATCAGTAAGCAGTATCTCATACCAAAACAGATGATGGAAAATGGGATTACCGAAAAACATATTGAGTTCTACGATGATGGTGTAAAGACCGTTATTGATGGCTTTACCAGAGAAGCTGGTTTAAGAAATTTAGAACGCCAAATTGGCTCTCTTTGTAGAAAGGTTGCCAAAAAAATTGCTACAGGTGAGTCCGATAAAACCCACATCATCCCTGACCAAGTTGAGCAACTATTGGGCCCTGCCCTATACAGCAAAGAAGACTGTAAGGAATACGACGAAGTTGGTGTTGCGACAGGTTTGGCTTGGACTGCAGCTGGTGGAGAAATCCTCTATATCGAAGCAACCAAGATGAAAGGAAGAGGAATCACTCTCACCGGTCAACTGGGCGATGTTATGAAAGAATCTGCCCAAGCTGCCGTTGGCTTTATTCGTAGTAAGTGTGTAGATTTTGGAATCGATGAAAGTATCTTTGATGAATACGAAGTACATATTCATTTACCAGCAGGTGCCATTCCTAAAGATGGACCAAGTGCGGGGATAACTTTGGCCACGGCCGTAGTATCTCTCCTAACAGGTACACTTATTAGTAAAGACCTGGCCATGACTGGAGAAATTACTCTTACAGGAAAAGTTCTTCCTGTGGGGGGGATCAAGGAAAAAGCCCTTGCTGCCATGAGAATGGGTATTGAAACGATCATCATTCCTTGGAAAAATCAGAAAGATTTAATAGATATTCCAGATGAATTTAAAAAGAAAATTAACTTTGTACCTGTCAAAAATTTCAAGGAAGTTCTTGAGGTTGCAATACTTGACTGGGAACCTCACATAAAACGTTCTACCAAAAAGCAAAGACCTAAGAAATCACGACAAAGCAATTTAGCTGCTTAATACCTGAGAGGGGGAGTTAGACTCCCCCTTTTTTATTCCATAAAATTGATTAATCCGTTACAATAGAGACTGGATAAACAGGACGGTAGCATGGACGCTGAAACCAATTCTTTTAACTTTCTCATTGTCGATGATTCGGATTTTTCAAGATCCAGTATCTCAAAAATGCTTAATGACTCCCGCTTCAATATAGTGGGAGAAGCAAGTAATGCTAAAGAGGCCATCGATATACTCAAAGAAAGATCTGTAGATTTAGCGATAGTTGATGTCGTCATGCCGGATGTGAGTGGAATTGAATTAGCAGACTATATTACTGAGAACTTCGATCACATTGCCATTATTATGATTTCATCCTTAGGGCAAGAAAGTATTGTTATTGATTCAATATCAGCTGGTGCCAGTGACTACATCCAAAAACCTTTTAAGAAAGAGGACCTACTAACATCAGTAGAAAAAATCCTTTCATCACGTGAGGAGGTATAATATGAATAACCTTTCAATACAAAATCTTAACAGACTAAATAATTTCTCTGACATATATGATGTATTAAGTTCTGTCGTAATGGATGAACTAAATATTTATAACCAGGCTTACTTGGAGCTGGATCAGCCACTTATAAAAAATGAAGTTTTCCACAAAAATACAAAGTATGAAATCCCAATCACTTTTAGTGTTGAGGGAGATATGAATGGTCAAATTATTTGCTTGTTAGATTCATATAAAAAAGATATCGAAGGTCCGGAAAAAGAATTTTTCCTTTCACTCTATGTGGAAAGTATGAATATTCTTCTGGGCAAGATGATGACCGAATTGGAAGAAAAATACAATATCACAGCTTTACTTTCATCTCCAACCAAGCCTAAAGAAGGCGCACTTACTGAATTTAATAAATCCACCATGAGCCTTCTGGCAATGGGCTACAAACTTATTCACGACAGTGTAGAGTATGACTGTAGAATTATTTTTAAAGTAAAGAAAAAACGAATCATAGAGGTGTAAATGTTTGCTATAATTTTCAAATTTTCCATAGCGTTTGTTGTCAGCTTTGTTATTTTATCATTTCAAATTAACAACAAAACTATTTTCAATCATCTTTCAGAGTTTACGGGGCCGCTAGGATCAGATGTGCAAAACTCACTGAAAAAAAGTGTTCGCAGAAGTCTTGGAAAAACTAAAAAGCT
>JBFEUX010000191.1:0-5787 GCA_041547255.1 Bacteriovoracaceae bacterium | reverse complement strand
GATATTGCAACTTCGATGATAAAGAAATATGAGAGCTATGATCCTAAAAGAGACCCCTATTTTGCTTCTTCAGGTTATAGTGACAAAAAATTTGAGCAAATACGATCGGAGTTTCGAGGCGAATGTAAGGAGTCAATGCTTGATCTGATGGCCAAGATAAAAAATAAACTGCCTAAGAATAATGTCGACGTTAATTTGGCCAATGCACCTAAAATTGGAAAACTATTCAATGATGAGATTGAGAGATCATATGCTGTCCTAAATAGCTCAAAAAATGACAGTACTGAAAAACAACTTTCTAGTGATGCGCTCAATGCTGAGAGAAAAACCTTCTCAAATGTAGTACAAGGATTTAAAGAGAAAATAGCTGAGCCTAAAAAGTATAAAATGGTTAAAAGACTTTGTGGTGAATATGGTACTGAGCTTAAAAACCATAAAGCTCTTGCTTTGAAAATCTATATGGAACTAAATGATCTTCCTATAGATAAAGTTCAGAAGCATTATGAAAATGCATTGAATATGGCAAGTATGGATCCTGATCTTATTCCGTTTTTTTTGGACTCAAATAGAGTCTGTGATTTGGTCCAAAATAACAAGATCGAAGATATTCAAAATATGAATCTATGGGATAAGGTGAGGTTGACTGGAGTTGATAGCGCAGAAGCAAATAGAATAAGGTTTGAGCGTTTCACAGCGATGTCGCAAGAGCTTTGTGGCGATTTATATGCAAAACTGCAGCGTATGGTTTGTACTAAACCAAGTGAAGAGGCTGAGGTATTAGAAAATCTTATTGGCTTTAAGCTTAATGAGGATGAACTAAGTAAGGAGCAAAAATTTGTTTATCATAGCATAGATTGCCAACTTAAAAATAAATTGAAGCAGATTTTACGTCAAAGTAATGACGATAGTTCTGGTGGTATAGATATTAGTAACACTGACGCTGTAAAGCTAGCCGAGATCGCTAATCAGACACTGAGTGAAAGTCGAAAGACAACACACCAAGCTCGAAGTGATTTTTATAAGAACCTTGAATCGTATTCAAAGGATGGAGCTAATGGTAATATCTTCTCTCGGACTAGAGAAGACAAAACTATGATGATGGGGGAAGATATTGTTGCTGCGAATAAGGCCAAGAAAGAAGAGGGTGAAAGTCCTCTTAGCAATTCTATTGAGCCAATTGCACCGGGTACAGAGAGCATGTTGGATACGCCTGAAAAAATTATTGAGGATGCCGCCAACCTGGCCAATGCAGGTATGGGAATGAATAATAATATGAATGGAAATTTTATTCCTACTGTAAATCCTGTGCAGGACATTTTGAAAAATGATGAAAGCTTGCAAGATCAGATTAACAAAATAAAAGATGGGATTGCCGGAGATGCAGATAAGAAGTTAGAGGATCATATTACAGGCGATAAAAAGCTTAAAGAATCTGACCTTAAGGCTGCTAGCGCTGATGAAAAGAAAAAACTATTAGCTGAAATAGATAAATTAAAACAGCAGGTAGATAAGAAAATTGTAACCCAAAAAGAACAAGCTTCTGACCGCGAAAAAGAGTTAGAAAAACAAATAGCCGAACTCAAAAAAGAGATGAATCGATTTAAGAAAGTAGAAGCAGCCAAGGCGAAGGAGCCTACATCTGCAAGAAATCTGGCCAGTATGAATGCTGCAACTACAGGGGGTAGCACAAAAACTGATGGATCTTCAGTCAGTAGCAGTACTAAAGCTGGCACAACCAACTCTGTGAAGAGAACGGTAAATAGTAAAGATGCAACTCCCAGTTATGTAAATGACGCTGCCATTAGTAGGGAGATTATACCGACTAATATTGCCCAGCTTGCCAGTAGTGGAAAGGTTGAGCTTAACTTAGTTTCTGATCGATTATATTTAACAGTGAAAGAGAAAGGAGTTAGATCTCCTTTGCGTATTGATAACATCGTTGTTGATAATAAAGGAAAGATAACTCAAATTAGATTTTTTAATAAAGGTACCATAAAGTCTATTGGGGTAGAGAAGTTAAGTAAAAAATCTCTTCATGATTTACAAGTTTATATTGAGCAAAATAAACCCGACTTAAAGTTAAAGCAAATAGGGGCAGAGATTAAACAGGCCAAGCAAGAGCAGAAGAAAGCACATAGAGATGTTGCGACATATAATGAGTTGCTTTGCCAGATGGATAATACTCGCAAAGGGTGTTCTAAATAGGCCCTGCATGCTAAAACCCGTGAGCATTCTTATCCCGTATCAAAGAAAAAATGGTGAAGTACATCTTTGGACTCAGCTGAGAGATTCTAGTGATCAGCTAAATGGAAGGCTAGAGTTTCCTGGGGGAAAAATTGAAGAGGGAGAAACTCCGCTTGGAGCAGTCATTAGGGAAGTTAAAGAGGAAGTAGGAGTGGAGCTTAGCACTGCGGATTTGTTTTCTCATTATAACTTTGATGGGGGGCTTTTGATCTATGTCTTCTTATATGACGATAGCGACGGGGTATTTACGTTAGATGGCTATAAGACTTTGCAAGAATACCAGGCTGAGCCCGATAAGATACTTCCAAATAATCGTGAAATTCTAGCTACTTTGAAAACGTATTTTCAACAGGTTAGCGAGTAGGTGAGAGACTTAAATTTAGCTAAAACAGCTTTAAAATAGACAAAAATACGACTAGCAGTGTATAATGTATATTACTTGGTATAGAGTACCTTGTTAGCAACAAGTAGTTAGGAGAACAGCCATAGAGCCCCCTTCGATAAGATTCAAAATTAATCATTCAAATTCATTTATTATTATAATCAAACCTGGTGAGGAACTTTAAATGGGATCCGAGGTTCAAGAATTCGTAATATTTGGATTAGGTGTTATGCTTTCAGCCTTTTTTTCAGGTTCTGAAGCGGCTCTAATTAGTATTCCTACTAAGAGGATTAAACAGCTCACTGAGGAACATCCTAAGAGCACCAGTGCTTATTTATTTTTATCCGAAAAGCCAAGTGAGTTACTGACCACAATCTTAATTGGAAATAATTTTGTAAATATTTTTGTTGCTTCTTTGGCCACGACAATTGCTCAGCGCTATTTTGCTAGTGATGCCATTTCTTATAGTGTCGGGATTACTACTTTTTTAATCCTTATTTTTGGTGAGATTATACCTAAGACCTTTATGCGTAATCATGCTGAAACGCTATTGGTTCCAACTGTTCGCATTTTACAATTTTTTTATTTTCTCTTCTATCCAATTGTAAAATTAATTATGTTTATTATTAAGTTTTTCCTGGGAGAGCATGCATCCTTACAAGAGAAAATGATAACTAAGGATGATATTGAATTCATGGTTAACGAGGCTGAAAGAGATAAGACAATTGATTCCAAGCAAATTGATCTTTTGACTTCGATTTTGGAATTTCCGACTATTAAAGTAAAAGACATCATGACTCCTCGAAATGCGGTGCACGCCATCAAGGCTGATATGAGTTTTAAAGAGATTGTAGATCTTATTAAGGAAGTTCAGCATTCTCGCTATCCTGTATATGAAGAAGACTTAGATGATACTATCGGTTTTATACACGTAAAAGATATTACCTTCGCTTCTGCGGAGGAGTTAGGTAAAGATTTCGATGTAACGAAATATATGAATGAGCCTTTCTTCGTTTATGAACACATGAAAATTCAAGCAGTATTCGATCATATGAACCGTAAGAAAGTTCACCTCGCCTTGGTTAAGGATGAAAATGGGTTAGTCGTTGGTATTGTGACCTTGGAAGATATTATGGAAGAAATCTTTGGAGAAATTCAAGATGAGCATGATGATGAGGATGATGTAGTACAAAAAGAAGAGCATGAAAACCTGGAAGAAGGAATTGTTGTTCCCGGCTCAATTTCTTTGCGGGATTTAGATGGGGAGTATGATGTTAAGATTCCTTTAAATGATAACTACTCAACTCTTAGAGGCTTTTTATTAGATATGCTTGGAAATAATTTTCCAAAAGAGGGCAATATTCTTTTTTGGGAAGGACTTTCGTTTGCCTTACTTAAAGTGGTAGATAATGAAATCGAAGAAGTAAAAATTGAAAGTACCGATGGTGAAAAGCATGTTTCCACTCGCAAGGATGATGAAACCGAAGGTCATGAAAACCCTGATTTAGCTTTAAACTAGATTTTAAAAGGTTCAATGACTAGATCGCCATCACCATTCAGTTTTGCACGACAGGCCAGTCTTATTATCTTATTTGCAGCACTACCTCTTCCATGTAATCTTTCATAATTAGTCTTGAGGGCGCCAATGGTATTCTCTTCCATGGAACTTGCTGGCTCTAAATTTTCGGCACCTTCCAGTATTTCGATACGGCAGGCTCCACAGGATCCGGCCAAGCAGCCGTGAGGGAGCTCATGGCCCTGCCTTTCTAACGCGTCATATATAATTTCATTTTTATTTACCTCAAATTGCTTATTTAAACTCTTAATTGACACGGTGGGCATATTACTTTCATCCTGCTAAGACTATAAATTTAGACACAAAAATTTTACCTTATCACATACGATATTCAAGGAGAAACTTAATGTTGACGTTTGAACGACTTTATAAAATGGGACACGAAGAAGTGATTTTTATCAGTGAACCTTCATGTGGACTTAAGGCTATTATTGCCATTCATGATACCACTTTGGGGCCAGCTCTGGGTGGAACCAGAATGTGGCCATACGCAAGTGAAGAGGAAGCAGTTGAGGATGTTTTAAGACTCTCTCGAGGTATGACTTATAAGGCTGCTGTTTCCGGTTTAAATCTTGGAGGTGGTAAAGCAGTTATTATTGGTGATCCTAAGAAAGATAAATCAGAAGCTCTATTTAGGGCCTATGGGCGTTTTATCGAATCTTTAAACGGTAGATATATTACAGCTGAAGATGTGAATATTTCGGTAAACGACATTGATCATATTTACACTGAAACTAATTATGTTTGTGGTATTGCTAAGGCTTCTGGTGGTTCTGGTAACCCAGCTCCTTATACAGCACTAGGTGTTTTTAGAGGAATGGAAGCGGCAGCTACAAAGATTTGGGGAAATAGAACTGAAATTAAAGATAAAGTCGTTGGTATTCAGGGTGTGGGTTCAGTTGGGATTGAGCTGGCCAAACTTGTAACAGAGGCTGGAGCGAAAATTATGTTCACTGATATAATGGAAGAAAATATCGCTAGAATGAAAGAAGCATTTCCTCAAGCTGAATTCATTGCTCCAGATGCTATTTATGGTGCAAACATGGATATTTATGCTCCATGTGCTTTGGGTGCGACAGTGAATGACGACACCATTGGACAGTTAAAATGTAAAATTGTTAACGGCGCAGCTAATAACCAACTTAAAGAGGATAAGCATGGACAACAGCTTATGGAAAGGGGAATTCTTTACGCTCCTGACTATCTGATTAATGCTGGTGGCCTCATGAATGTTTCCATTGAATTTGAAGGATGGAACGATTATAAATCACGGCGAATGATTGATACAATTTACGACACGACGCTACAAATTTTTAATAAATCTGAAGAAGAAAATATTCCAGTAAGTCGTGCAACTGATTTATTAGCGGAAGAAAGACTAGAATCAATGAAAAAGATCCAAACCACTTATCTTGGCAGAGGCTCTGACCATAGATTTCCTGGAACTAAGCAAAGACATAACAAACTATAAAAGTCGAATTCCCATCAAATAATTTCACACAAGCCCTCTCCAGTGAGGGCTTTTTTTATCTATGCCCATCAATATGACTAAAAAAAGCCATTTTTGCCTTATTTTGGAGGAGGT
>JBFEUX010000350.1:0-2056 GCA_041547255.1 Bacteriovoracaceae bacterium | reverse complement strand
TAGAGGAATAAGGGAAGTAATACTTGTAAGCTCCAAGCTCAATTTCTTTTTCCACTTCACCATTAAATAGAGATGTAAGAACAGTAAAAGTTGTAGTAACTCCACCACCGCAGTTTCCTCGTAGATTTATTAACAAAGGCTTCTTACCGATCGCCTTGCTTAATTTTGAAGATTCATCTATAAAATAAGACAAAATTTTTCTATTAAAAGTAGTAATCTCCATTGAAAAGTAATCACCCTTATCAACAATTACTGGATATCTGTAAGAGCAAGTGTCTAATACCAGATCAAGAGAACAGGAGCTTTCACCTAGGCTCAAGTTGTAATGATACTTTTTTGTAGAAATACTTTTCGTTAAATATTTACATAAACCCAGAGAGGTTTTGTCTTCAAGTTTATTTAAACCATTCAGAATCTCTTTTCTAGGAAGCTTTTGAAATTCTGATTTTGAAACATGAGCATTTTCAAGATACTGAATAAACAAGTCAGTATCATCCCTGAGATCCTGTAAGGATAACTTATCACTGTAGGGATCCTCATTATTGCAACCTAAAAAACTAAAGGTCGTAATTACTAAAAGAAAAAAATATCTCATAAAAATATTGTAACAGATCTCACAAAAATATGACTTTTAGAATAATAATTAGCGCTATTTTTTTATAAAAAGTTGTGCGAAAGTTGTGCGAGTTCATAAAATCGCCCGTAGTGGGCATGGAATAATGTTATTTAGGAAGTGGCGCGGCGTGAGAGATTCGAACTCCCGACCAAGTGGTTCGAAGCCACCTACTCTATCCAGCTGAGCTAACGCCGCGTACTAGGTAATTTAAAAAATTGTACTATCCTACCTTAGAAAATTCAAAAAAACTATTCTAGAAATTCTAACTTTATTCCACGGTAATCAGAGACTGACACTAATAACTTTTGAAAATATTTAGACATGCATCGAATATTCAACGCAACTAGATTTATAAAATATAATTTAAATCGTATTATCAATACGTTAGAGAGTATTTTTCGCGCCGGCGCGAAAACTAATGATTTTTCCGATGAGAAATGAGTTCGATAAGGATAACGGAAGCTATCCCTAAAAGCATAATCGTAAAGGCCATAATGACTTCAAAATTAAAGTCAGTAGGAAAATAGATGGTATCGGTAAGTACGTGAGTTTTGCCTCGAATTATTTTTGATTCAATTGCTTCGCGCCACGGCCAGATTTTTCTAAGAGAGCCAATCATAAAGCCCATAAGCATGGCCATAATAAAATCGTGCCAGTGTTTTAAAAGGTAGTTAAGAAGTTTTGAGAATGCCAGCAAACCTACCAGACAGCCTAAGGCGAACACAAAAATAATGGCAAGATTATTGTCTACAAAGGGATTTTTAAGGGCGGAAGTAACATAAAGGTATTTACCTAAAATGAGTAAAATGAAAGAGCCACTAATTCCGGGCAGGATCATAGCGCAAATCGCAACGCATCCAGAAAGGAAAATGAAAAGATGCGAGTTAGGTGTGTCTACCGGAAAGGCGGAAACCACTAAATATCCCACAATCGTACCAAATAGCGCGCAGGCAATGAGCTTGGGTTGTTTAATATTGGGAATCATCTTCGCAACATAATAAATAGACGAAAGGATGAGACCAAAAAAGAGTGCCCAGGTGTAAGTACTGTACTCTGCCATAAAATAATGAATGACCTTGGCCATAGAAATGACGGCAGCAAAAATCCCAATCATAAGCGGTAATAAAAATGGAAAATTGATATGGGTAAGGGCATCTTTGATTTTAAAACTAAGCGCCAATTTTATAAATTCTTTATTTACTGAGCTAATAGCCTGGATCAGTTGGTCGTAGATTCCAGTCACCAATGCGACTGTTCCTCCGGACACACCGGGGACAATATCAGCGCAGCCCATGCAAAAACCCTTGGCAAATATAAGAGCATTCTTTTTATTGAGTGGCATTTTGCGGAGACTCTTCTTTGTCGATATTTAGTAGTTCATCAATCTCTTCAATGTCATATTCAGTGAGACCATAAGGATTTTCTTTATCATTTAAATCT
>JBFEUX010000217.1:0-4734 GCA_041547255.1 Bacteriovoracaceae bacterium | reverse complement strand
TCATAATAAATGAGAATTAAGGCCACAAATGCATGGAGATAGGTGTGTGATCCATTGAGCAGGGGAATTTGGACTAGCTCCATGGCAAAGCCGGTGGCCGTAAAAATAATAGAGAAGAGGATGGTAGTCGCTAGCTTTAACCTTAGGATATTAGTAAAACTGTACAAAATGAAAAGCAACATAAAGAGCATAATAGGAAGAACGTCTGCCCATAGCGACCAAAAATTGGCAAATGTGTGAAAAAGAATACTGCCAATTCCTACAATGATAGTGTTGAGGGCAAAGTATTTGATCCAGCCCGAATCTTTGCCCTTACCGGCATGTAGCAGCCAATAAACTCCTGCAATTATAAAACTTAGATTAGATATTGTATTAAGAGGCTCGGCCCAAAAACTGGGATCTAGGCGTTCGCAATAAAAATCGATGGGTTGATATAGGTCCAATTATTTTCTCCTAACTTTAGCATAGGTTAGGAGAGTCTATTTTTCAAATAGCGATTAGTAGTAAGCTTGTTTGGTCACTTTGGCATATAGTGTTTTGGTGTATGATCGACAGGATTTCTTGTCGAGGCAAGGCTTTTTCTCAGTACAGGTGATAGTACATCTTTCAACATATTTTGGACTCCAAATGTGAGAGCCGGTGGTACAACCTTTGGATAGTTGAGTTTTGAAGCTTTGGTAATACTCTTGCTGCTTTATAAAATCCTCATAATTAGACGCTGTTAAGGTTAAGGCACTTTTCTCCGAGCAAGATGAATCCGTCGCTGTGGTTTCAACTGTTGTGTTAAGCGCATAGTCTCCACTATAAAATTTATTCCAGCCCGCAGGGGTTGAGCTGGGATAAAAACCACAAAACATTTCGGTCTTACCACCAACTACATATTCTTCAATAGTTCCGCCTGCGTTAATACATTGTTTTTGAGTATGTTGCCCACGGTAAAGATTGAAAAAGGCACATTTGCCATCTTCTTGTATTTTTCCTTCTAGATCTTCACAAACTTTTTCATAGGCGGAATTGATTGCTTCTTCGAAGTTACTATGACACTTCTTAATTGTTTGGCTGCCTGGCTCTAACTCAACGGTTACGGCCAAGGTTTTTATGATCTCTCGTCCGCCAAATCCTCCCTTTCTTTTAAATTTTAAGCGTAACTCGGCTTCTCCATATGTTGGAATATAGCTTGGATTATTAGGATCACTAGGGAGAATTCCTACTCCGTTAACATTGGCCAAGGTCATTCCAACCAGTTCTACTTTTCCACCAGTATTAGTACCTATTGGCATTTCACCTTGAGGAGGATTTAAGTCTATGATTCTAGTACCTGACTCTGTGATAATTTTATCAAAATCGAAATAAGATTCTTTGGCGATGGTTTCTTCATTTGCCGCTACGTCAGGAAACTGTTCTCCAGCAAATGTTGTGGAACAGGTTTTACGACTTAGCATATGTAGTCTTATTCTATCTGTAATATTAATTATGTCATAGGTACTTTCAAATGATCCCATGGATTTATTTCCGAGATTTAGTACTCTGGTAACTGCCATTGTAATAGTAGTAAGTATTCCCATCATAACGATGGCCGAAGTAAGAGAGAACCCCTTTGAATTTGTTATAAGCTTTTTACTTTTCATCTCTTATTTCCAACCTTTGTGGAAAATTTTTACTAATACGTTTATTATCTGTATAAACAGATTAGCCGCAACTTAAACAAATTTAATGTTTCATTTTTAATAAGATTAAATGCTTATGAATTTACTGTTAGTAAGGAAGCTTTCTTCTTCATTTTTATTTAGTTCGTACTGCCTTAGTTAATTGCCAGTATCAAGATTAAGGGGCAGCATACCAGCATAACGGTCTCATGCCGATATCATCAAGTTTACTGCGTGTGCAGTAGCCGATATCAAAACTTTCAAAGCTAGGCATGAGCAGTCTATCGTTTTTACACAAAGATCCTTGAAAGTAAGTGTCGAGTCTGCATTGTGCTTTGGGGTGAAGAGTCTGGGTACGCCAAGAAATTTTAGGGTCGGGAGTATCAAAGCTTATATTTTCAGGCTTGTTATAATTAAAAAGATTGGCCAGCGATAGGCCTGCCATGGCAACCCGTTGGCATAGGGCAATTTCGTTTTCATCAGTATAAACTTCCAGGCACCTTTTAGTGACAATCGTGGGAACGTCCAGCTGGGCAACAATATTTTTATTATCTTGGCCCTTGTAGATTTCTTTAAGACATTTGGTTGTCGCAAAATAATCGGACTGGCCTTCTACTGAAACTTTCCATCCTTTTTTAGCGATAAGAACTCGAGGTAGACCCCCTAGGTGATGACCTAGTTCATGGCAAACCACTAATTGGAAAGCATCTTTGGTGATAACAGGGTGGCGGGCCAATCCTCCATGCATAGTTATATAGTAGCGATCACCTTTTTTTTCGGCATAAGCGTTGACCTCTGAGCTGAACCACTTTTTCTTAACTATTAAGCGGCCTTTTTTTAAGCTCGGAAAGTATTTATTGTAGACGTCAGTGACTTCATTAATCAGCTTTTTAAATTCTCTTGATGTCATATCATTGGACATTTTACTGTTAGGAGCGATCCGCATAGAGTTGGGAGGTAAAATTCCTTCACTTGCGTCCATTTTACAGGCAAAAACAGCAGTCATATTGATAAGTGTATAGATTATAGCGAGAGTTAAAATCTTCATTTATATTCCTTAGCTAACAAGATGGGTACTTATAGCGCAATTATAGCTTGAGCTTTTATATAAAGACAATAATTCGAAGCGTCGTGGTAATGGTCTCAGCTATTTAGAGGCCAAGTGTCAGCTTTTTTAACATATAAAAACTATCAGGTTTAGTGTGTCTTTAACTCTTTGCCGCCAATTTAGGAGATAATACCCAAAAACTAACCCAAGGATTTTTTTATGCGATATTTCTTAATTATCCTCCTTGTTCTATTTGCTTTGGACACAGCTTATGGGAATAAATTAAAATTAAAGGATATTACAAAGATGGACTTTTATCCTTCAGCTGATACACAGGTCGTTATGCAAGACTATAAGAAAATTGGAGTAGACAAAAAGCCTGAAACTCCCTATGACTTACAAATAATAAAGTCTTCTGCGGGCCCTGATACTGCTTTTATGGATCGATAATTTATGATGAATGCAAAACAAGAAATTTTGGAGAAGCTTGATATAAAAAATAAGGCAGGCTTATCTCAGCTGTTAGATAATAGTACGACGATAGTACGCTCATTAAATCAAATGACCTTACCAACGCCAGTTATGGAATTTAAAATCTCCAGGTTTTTAAAAGGTTTAAAGCCCATTCTTAATGAAGTCGGCCATAAAGAAGTAGGATCTGTGGCGACTCAAATTCTAAAAACGACTTTTGCTGAATTTGGATTAGAGCTGAGCGAGCAGGAATGTTTCGTACTTTTTCAATTACGTGACCTTGGAAAATTCAGAATCAAAGATTCTAAACTATTTTCTGATCTAGAAAAAGAGTGGAACATCAACCCAGAGTTTAAAGTTGAAAAAGCTGAATTCAAATACGTTTTATATGAATTAAAAAGTGTAAAATTAATCGATATACGCAGGGGGAGTATCACTTTAACAGAACAAATTATTGTTGAGTGATATACTCGGGCTGACTCGGGTAGAATTTGCATTTCATTTTTTCTTTTAAGAAATCCGCTACAATAGACTTAATAACTATTTAAATTCTCGAGGGAGTAGCGGTGGATTCATCATTAATTCAAACACTGTTTAATTTTATTACCACAAATATTTTCATTATTATTTATGCCTTTGCAGCAGTTGAAATCTATCTGGTTATTGCTATTTATCGCATGATGAAAACCCATCAAAGTATTTTGGTCGATGTTTCAGACAATTTATTAAAGGGTTTTGCAGATGCTCCAGACAAGGATTCAACCCAAAGTGCCCACGAAAAGATAGAATCGTCACTTGAGTTTATCAGTAATAAAATTTCGACTGATGAAAAATTTAAAGAAGATTTTAAAAAGAACGCCAGTAAAATAGGGCAAAGACCTATTTATAGTCGTCATTATCGCATTGAGATTTTTGCCAGTGTGATGTCGACTCTTGTACAAGTATTTCCGCTCTTGGGGATTTTAGGAACGATCTTGGCAATTGCTCAGACAGCATTTCAATCGGGGGGGCAAATTGACGTGTCCTCACTTTCTAATGCTTTTGTTCTGGCCATGGATACTACCATATTAGGGATTAGTTTTTCAGTTATCTTTATGGTTATTGAAAGTACCTTTCAACCAAAGATTGAAAGAGTTATCAATGAAAGTACCGATTATCGTCAAATCATTTCTAAGATTCACTTATCGTAAAGGATCACTGTGAGAACTGCTAGGGTTTATAAAAAGTGTAAAAAAACTACGGTACAGCTAACAAGCTTGTTGGATCTATTGTTTGTGATGATATTTGTTTCATTAATTCAGCAAAAAACGGCACCGACACCAGTGCAAACGAAAACACCTGTAAAAAAGCCGGTGCAGCAGATACCTACGCCTAGAGCTATAGTAAAAGTAAAGAAGCCAACACCGAAACCAACTCCGGCACCTAGCAAATATTCAGTAAGTGCAACATTCTATTTTCATGGTACTGCGGCCAATCCTAACTTACCTTCTGGGACGTATGCTATGCAGGGAAGTTTTAACGAGAAGACGCGTGAGCTGAGATTATTTGGGGTCAGTTGGATTAATCGTC
>JBFEUX010000080.1:0-11654 GCA_041547255.1 Bacteriovoracaceae bacterium | reverse complement strand
ATCAAGACTCACCAGCAACAAGTACATCAGAAACTGTAGACTTTAAGACTGACAATGTTTCCACAACTGTTGCTATCGACGGTTCATCTGCTTATAAAATTAATAATGAGACATTTCTAAAAGAAACAGAAAGTGAAATGGAAAGTATTGTCAATCGTGTTAATTCCGATGAAGGTGCGCAGTTTTCAGAGATTGAACTGCTAGAAATTAAAAAAATTGAAATTGAATCTCAAGTAAGAGCATTAAAAATTAAAGAAGAGTCAGAAAAAGAGGCAAGGCGACTGTTAGATAAGGCCCATTATGATGCCAAAGAAATTAAAAATCGGGCCCAAGAGAAGGTCGAGTCTGCTGAAACGAAGGCCCGTTTAGCAGCAAAGCGAATTGTTGAAGAAGCTAAGCAAAAAGCGAAAGTGATTGAGCACCAATCACAACTGGATCTTGATGAGCGGCGAGGCGAGATTAAAGAATTGGATGTGGAAAGACTTGCGCTAAGAAACCGCTTAAATGATCTAGAGAATAAGATTAATGAAGCGAGAGAAGAGAAAAAGAGTCTAGCGCATATAATAGAAGATCTTCATTTAGATATACAAGATGAAGAGAGACAAATCGAAGCAGTTAAAAGAGATAATGAAAAATACCTTGAAAATGTACGAGAAGAAAAATCTCAACTAGAAAATAGACTTGATAGTTTAGAAGATGAAATCAGACAAACTGACCTAAAGCTTGAGGCGCAAAAGAAAGATTTGCTTGCAAAAGGGTTAGAGGTCGAAAAACTTGAAAAACAATTAGTAGACTTAAGCGAAAGAGAATTAGATTTAAGTGAAACAATTGAGGGCATTAATAAAAAGACTGAAGAGTTAAGCCTTGAGCGTGATGAGCTGCTTGGAAAGAACAATTCTCTTACAGAAGAAATTCGTAGCTTACAGGAACAGCAGGAAGAATTAAATTACAGCTTAAATGACATTAATGATAAGATTGCAGAGCGTGAAAAATACCTTGTCAGCATTGAAGAAAAATCTCGTGATTACTATGAGGAATTACGAATTAAACAAGATGCAGACTTGCAAACGTTGCGTGAAAAAAATCAACAGGAAATTGAAGACTTATTGTCCCAGGCACAACACAAAGCACAACAACTAGAAATAGAAGCCGCTGAGGTCTTTAAGACCGCAGAAAATAAATTGAAAGAGGCCAAAGAATTACAAGATAACGCTAAAAAACAATTAGAACTTGAAAAAGACAAGTTAAATCAAACTTTGATGGAAAGAATGCAAAGGGCCAACTCCGAAGCAAAAGAAATTACGGATAAAGGTCTAGCGGAATATGAAAAAATTATCACAACGGCCAAAGAGAAGGCCAATAATATTATTAAAGAAGGGCAAGATAAAGCAGATTTAAATATTGAGAAATCAAGACAGGAAGCTAAAGAATTTTTTATGTCTGGTAAAAATGAGCTACAAAAGGCTCAAGAAAAGGCTACTGAAATAATTAAAATGGCCCAGGATAAATCGGCAAAATTACATACTGAGACGTTAAAAGATTTAGAAAGCTTAAAGCGCAGCTTAACTGCTGAAAATGATGGACTACAAAAAGAAATTAGAATTCATCAAAAAGATAAAAAGAAACTGGAACAAGAAATAAAAGAGACCAGAGAAAGCTTTGATAAAGAAAAGTCTAATTTAGAAGAATACTTAGAAAATGAAAAAAATAAATATTTAAGTGATGCCAGAAAAGAAGTGCAGGAAATGAAGAGTATGGCCGAACAGGAACTCATTTCCGCTAAAGAACAATCTAAAAAACTTCAAGACTTTAAGCTTAAAGAGACAGAAGATAAAATTCTTAAAATGAAAGAAGAGGATAGAAAACGTCAAGAACAACTCTTTAAAGAAGAAAAAGAAAAACTGGCGCGCTTAAGAACTCAAGAACAAGAAAAAATTAAAAACTTACGTGATACGGAAGAGGCCAAGTTAAAAAATCGAAAAAAAGAATACACTGCGACCATCGTGAAAGGGATTGAGAATGTTGTTTCAGATAAACTCAGTAAATTAGTTGGTAAGAAAATTTTAAAATCAGATGTTAGAATCGAAGTGGAAAAAATTAATCATTTAGTTAAAGCTGCTATTTTAGATGATAATCCTGAAGCTAATCAACTTCTTAAAAAACTTAACCCATATGGAAAAACTGGTAAGGGTAAGTCTGTCGTACTGATGAAGCGGATTGCTATTGGTGCAGGAAGTTTAGTTACCTTCTTAGTTTTAAATCATTTTTTAAATATTACTGGTTCCGTAGGAAACAGTATAAAGTCAGCTGTTGAAGTTAAGGAATCTGCCCAAGATAGATTTATAAAAGAGCAAAAATTGGCAAAGCTGAATAAGCCAAAATTTGATCCAGAAATGACTGATCTGGTCAGTTCCACAAGCTTAGTTGAAAATATCCTGTATACCCGTCATTTTAAAGAATTATGGTTAACAGACGAATGTCAAAAAGAATGGACTATAAAGGTTGATGAGGCCATCGTTTATAAAATGGCATTAAAGGATCATCTGGTTGTAAAATTTATTTCTGAGGATTATAAGCTATCCAAAAAACTAATTGCTATGCGTGCAGAGATTAAACCAGAAACTCAAGAGCAACAGATTGAAGAAATGAGAACTTATGCTAGGGTTGCAGATCGAAAAATCTCTGAGCTACTAGGAGACAAACGTTATCTTAAGCAATTAAGAGTTATTCAGAAAAAAGTTTTCATTAAATACAAAAATATTTGGAAAGAAAAACAACGCAATAATAAAGATGCCTTATAAGCAATTAGCAGTCTATATCAACAAATAGATTGTGCTCCTCGGACATAATCCCACCTTCCGCAGGCTCTACTTGATTATTAATTTGGAGTAGAAAATCAACTCCATTATTATTACAGTCGATAAGAGTTCCAAAATCATCATTAGAGACAATGCAATCTTTAAATTGCCTTTCTTGGTTATTGATGACGATATTGATGTCAGCAACTATATTACTTAAGCTAATATTAACACTTCCCACATGACCTTGGTCATTATAATGGCAATTATAACTATTTGCGTATCCTAATAAGGGGGCAGTCATCATTACAATTAAAGCAAGCCTCTTCATACTTTTCTCCTATTTTCTCTATTTGATATATTAATTGAGAAAAATATCTAACAAAAGAAGAGAATTATTTTTCCGGTAAGTACTTAATATTATTATGTTTGATCTTAATTTTTGTAAAGCTTATTTTTATTTTATTTTTAGTAAAATTAGCAAACTGCCTATTAATAAAGGCGATAGGTAAATACCCTGTGCGTTATGCAGATTTTGTTTAGAAATAAGTAAATGATTCACTTGGAATCATCTTGGAATAGCCAAGAAAAAAGTTATAATCTTAACCGATATTAGTTTTAAGGAGACTGTTATGAAAATGATGACTGTTTTAATTTTAAGTTTACTATTTGCCAGTTGTTCTAGAAGCCTGAAAAAAGACTATAAGGTGGTGGATGCATCTAAAAAAGAAATTCCTGAATGGGTAGAAGATCTTGCAGAGTGGTTAGATGATGAAGAAGATGACGATGAACAAAAAAAGCATCGCTACTATATTTACTCAACAGAGCCAAAAAATAGTCAAAGTATGTCTTGTGAATTGGCCAAGGCCAAAGCCGCTTCAAGTGTTGCAGCAGAAGTTTCCACTTATATTAAAGACAGTTTAGCAACAAGCATGCATGGGGATCCAACCAAAAAGAATGCTAAGCTGTCCGAATATATTCAAAACGATCTATATAAGGAAGTACAAACGACAATTGTGGGAGCACAGGTTTATCGCAATTATTGGGAAAAGCGTCGCTATATGAAAGACAAAGGTGCTGCAGATAATTGGGATGGCTTTGTATGTACAGCCTTAATCAAAATATCTAAGGATAATTTAAACAAAGCTTTTAAAAGAACTGAAGATAAACTTGCAAAACTGGCCAGTGATAATAAGGCCAAAGAACAGGTCAAGAAGATTATGCAAGAAGCAGCTGAAAAATACTAATTATATATTTAGAGCTGATTGGCCAGGCGTACTCCTTGGTCAATCGCTCTTTTAGCATCTATCTCTAATGCCTTTTCGGCACCTCCAATAATATGGCATGGCTTTTTTATTAGCGTTTGTGCTTGTTTGAATAGTCTTCTGTCTGATTTTTGTCCGGCACAAATAACAATATGATCAACATCCAGAATTTTCTTTTTGCCATTACTGATAATATGTAAACCTCGATCATCAATGTTTCTGTATTCTACGCCAGTTATAACTTTAATTTGTTTTTGCTTAAGTCCGTAGCGATGAATCCACCCAGTGGTTTTTCCAAGATGCAAACCCGGTTTGGTGGATTTTCTTTGTAGAAGATAGATTTCTCTCATGGCCTTTTCAGGGCTTGCTTTTTTCAAGGCGCCTCTTCTTTTATATTCTTTATCAATCCCCCAGATATTAAAAAATTTCTCACGGTTCAGAGCAGGAAGCACCTGCCCAGGATTATGCGATAAATATTCACATACATCAAAACCGATCCCACCAGCGCCAATAATGGCAACTTTCTTTCCTAAGATCAGTTCTTTATTCAATAGATCCTGGTAACTAACGACCTTAGCATGATCAATCCCTTTGATTTCTGGCATGCGTGGAACGATTCCTGTAGAAAAAATAAAACGATCAAAATCACTATCCTTGAGGTTGGCAATTTCAACCTTTTTATTGAGGATTAGTTTTATGTTTAACTTCTTAATTTGGCCTTGAAAATAACGAATTGTTTCATTGAATTCTTCTTTGCCTGGGATTTTTTTTGCTAAGGCGAATTGGCCACCAATATACGCATTCTTTTCAAAGATCGTTATATTGTGACCTTTTTTTGCCGCTTCTATGGCAAAGCTTAATCCTGCTGGCCCTGCTCCTATAACGGCCATATTTTCTGATTTAAATGCTGTTGAGTTAACAAATTCAGTTTCGTGGCAAGCTTTGGGGTTTACCAGACAACTGGCAACTTTATTTTTAAAGATCTGATCCAGGCAAGCTTGGTTGCAAGCAATACAAGTGTTAATATCCTCATAACGCCCCTCTTTGATTTTTAGTGCAATGCCGGGATCGGCCAAAAAAGGTCTGGCCATGGAAACCATATCTGCAATTTGAGAGCGGATAATATTTTTGGCGTCTTCTCCAGAGTTAATACGATTCGTTGTCACCACCGGAATATTTATTTCTTTTTTTATTCTTTCAGATATCCAAGTAAAAGCATTTCTTGGAACCATCATTGCAATAGTTGGTATACGCGCTTCATGCCATCCAATACCAGTATTGATTATATCTACTTTTGACTCTTCCAGTTTTTTTGCAAACCGTACTACTTCATCAAAACTCATTCCTTCTTCTACGAGATCCAACATAGACAGACGAAAAATAATAATAAAATTTCTGCCCAGTTTTTTACGAATATTAGAAATGATTTCTAAGGGGAGGCGTATTCTATTTTCAAAGCTCCCTCCATATTTGTCTTTACGTTTATTCGTACGAGGGGCCAGAAATTGATTGATAAAGTAACCTTCGCTCCCCATAATTTCAATGCCGTCATAACCTGCTTTTTTTGCGAGTTTGGCAGTATTTGTAAAATCATAAATTGTTTTTTTTATTTCAAGTTTAGTTATGGCCCTGGCCTTAAAGGGAGAGATGGGAGCTTTGCTTTTTGAAGCAGAGACAATGAAGGGGTGATATCCATATCGACCTGCATGTAGAATTTGTAAACAAATCTTTGCCCCATGGCGATGAACCACCTTAGTCATTAATTGGTGTTTCTTCACTTGCCAGGGGAAACTAAGCTGATGTCCAAAAGGATGGAGGCGACCTTGAAAGTTAGGAGCGATACCGCCCGTTATAATAAGACCAACTTCATTTTTTGCCCGTTCCTCATAAAAACGTGCTAATTTTTTAAAACCATTTGCAGCTTCCTCTAGTCCCGTATGCATAGAACCCATTAGAATTCGGTTTTTAATTTGGGTATAACCCAGATCTAGTGGCGTAAATAAGTCGATTTTATTAGTTTTTTGCATTGTTACCTTTAACCTAATTATAAAATTATCCTTTAAAAACCGTCCAAGTATTTGTGTTTTGCATAGCGCAATATGATGCCCTGTGAGAATAGTTCTATAAGTTAAACTTAGATTATCTATAATTTTTACTTTGAAAAACGAGTAATTTTAAGTAGGGTATATATAACGTGAAATTCGAGAGAGGCATTACTATGTTTAGAGTAATTATTGGTGCATTAGTTGTTAGTGTTTGTGGAATTAGTTTTGCAACTCCTACCATAGAAGTTGATTCAAATCGCTTGGCTTTACATGAACTTGCAAAAGAAAATCATCACCCAGATCATTCTTATAGAAGGGCCAGAGAGTTTGTCATGCAAGAACTAGATCTGAGAAGAGATGATACAGGTTATTATGTTAAAGATGTTTACTGCCAACAAAAGTTTCGTAGTAAAGTTGGTCCGGAATCAATGCCTAACCCTAATAGAATAAATATTGAACATACCTGGCCACGTTCTCGATTTGGCGGTAGTAAAAAAAGTTCATTATATCGCATTAAAGAAGCCGATCTTCATCATTTATTCCCTTCAAATAGCCGTGCGAACTCTATTCGAGGTCACTATCTTTTTACTCAATTTACCAAATCTGGATATAATATCTCTGACTGTTCGTTATCTAAGTCTGGGTATGTTCCTGAACTTGGGGGGGATGCATTCGAACCTCCAATGAATCATAAGGGAAATGTAGCGAGAGCGTTATTCTACTTTGCCGTTCGTTACAATATGAAAATTTCTGATTATGAAGAATTTTTTCTGAGACAATGGAATGTGCTTGATCCAGTTGATGAAGCAGAAATGGAAAGAAATGATAATATTCAGGCCATTCAAGGTAATCGTAATCCGTTTATTGATGACTCAAGCCTGGTACATGATATTATAGATTTCTAAAAAGTCATGTGGCCAAAGCTTGTAGTTATATTCTTAATTCTAATAAATAATGTTCATGCCACAGAAACAGAAAAGCTCATTTGTTCTTTTATTCACAGCTTTGCTGCAGTTAAAAGAGTTAAGCCTCTCCCAAAGATCGATAAGTTTAAACATTGTTCAGTTTCCTGTCTATTGAGCTTGAAATGTGATGCAGAGGAAGTGTATTACTTTGGCCTGCTCAAGGAATTGGCAGATGCACTAGGCACAGGGACTCCAGATGAAAAGGATATTGAGGCCAATAAAATAGGAATCCAGTTAGTACTTGACGGTATTGCTTTAGATGATAATGAATGTTTAAAGCGATGTGATGAAGTTGACTGGACACAGCTATAAGCCTGATTTGAAATACTACCTTTTTATTCTTTTTAATGTAAAATAATTTTATTGCTAATGACTAGACCATAAGGAGCTTCTTATGAAGATACTAATTTGTTTTTTGTTTATCTTTAGCTTTAGTGAAGTACACGCTAAAATTCAGAAGGCAACTTTTGCAGGTGGCTGTTTCTGGTGTATGGAACCTCCTTTTGAAAAACTAGTGGGTGTAAAAGAGGTTATTTCGGGATTCGCCGGGGGAGCAAAAAAGAATCCATCTTATAAAGAAGTCTCCAGTGGAAGCACTAAGCATCGCGAAGCCGTTCAGATAAGTTATGATGATGAGCTTATTTCTTATCAAAGGTTATTAGAAGTTTTTTGGATGAATATTAATCCTACGGATAATGCAGGCCAATTTGTTGATAGAGGTTTTCAATATAGCACAGCAATTTGGGTACATAATGAAGAACAAAAGCAACTGGCCAAACAATCAATTGAGCTTTTACTGAAATCAAACAAGTTTAAAAAAATTGTGACTCCCGTTTTGAATTATACCAGCTTCTATCCTGCAGAAGATTATCACCAAAATTATTATCGCAAAAATCTGATAACTAAAACAAAATATAAATATTATAGAAGCAGATCGGGGAGAGACGATTTCTTAAATAAATACTGGAAAGGAAATGAGCGTCTTGTTTGGAGTAAAACATATCAAAAAGAGGAGAAGGCTCAGTTAAAAAAGAACTTATCTACCTTGCAGTATAAGGTAACTCAGGAGGAAGCAACTGAACCAGCATTCAATAATGAATATTGGAACAATAAAAAAGAGGGTATTTATGTAGATATTGTCTCTGGTGAGCCGCTTTTTAGCTCTAAAGATAAATATAAATCTGGAACAGGATGGCCTTCATTTACTAAACCTCTTAACTCATTTTTTATTATAGAGCGTAAGGATACCAAGCTATTTCAAGAGCGGATAGAAGTGAGATCCCGCTTTGCTGATTCACATTTAGGACATGTTTTTCAGGATGGACCTGCTCCCACAGGATTGCGTTACTGTATTAATTCGGCCTCGCTCAAGTTTATTCCAAAAGACAAACTTGATGAAAATGGTCTCGGTGAATACAAAAAATTATTTGAATAGTTTTTTTCGAAATTACTTTTACTGCTCCTTATGTTAAAATCTATGCTAACTAATCTTAAAGGATTGTTAGTGCCTAGACCTTTCAAACTTTTTTATTTCGTACAAGATATAAGCTTATTGGCCAAGGCCAGAAGCCTTGTTGAAAAATTTATTGATAATGCTGAACACACAGTTTATGAAAAACTGGAACAAGTAGATACTTCTATAGAATGTGGCATATTTATCATTGATAAGGAATTAGATTTTTTTCAGGAAAATCTATGCGATCAAGGTCAAGAGAATATACTGATTGTCGTTAATGATATTCTCACGGATTTAGAAAATTATCCTTATGAAATATATATTAGCACGAATAAAGTTATCACCTCCCTTAGTACTCTTCTTTATGACTTGAAGCATTGCGAAGACTCCCATAGTGATTATTTTTGTGTAGATATAAATAGTATTGAGATTAATACCGCCACGCCTTGTGACCTATATTTAAAGATAAACGATGATAGATTTTTAAAAGTTATCAAAAAAAATGATGTCTTTGATGAAGAACAGTTAGCACATTTCCAAAAAAAATCGAAATATCTATGGGTGTCACGACAACACTTTTTTTTATTTGGTGATTTTTTGTATGGGCGGGATGATTTAGAACGTCAGGTGAATACTCCCTTTAGTGTAGAAAGCGAAGATCACCTTGCACTTATTCACGATATGGCAAAATCTTGTGGTATTTCGGTGAAAACCATTAACTCTGTCTCCAGAGCAATAGAAAATTTGCAGAAAAATGCTGATGTAAAACTTAGATCCCTTTTTGATAAGTTTAATGAATTAAAGGGGAGCTTTTTATATGGCCATAGCCATTTTACTGCCTTATTAGCAATTGAAATCGCCAGTAAGATGAAATGGTATCGGCCACAACATCTAGACAAATTGGTAATGGCCGCCATCTTACATGATATGGGATATCATAATAAGGACAATGCACTCTATGAAGCCTTACCTAAGTCTAAAATTGAAGTATTAGATCCGGATGAGCGGGATGACACTTTAAATCATGTTACTCGTATCATTCAATTAATAGAAGGAAATAATGCTATCGATTCAGATATCATTAATATTATCAAAGGTCATCATGGGGCCAGAGGTGATGAGTCTTATCCCACCAAGTCTTTTGGCTCTGAAATGGATCTACTGACAGGTATTTTTCTGCTCACCCACACCTTTACTGTAAGTTTCTTCAAAGTTAACTTTAATAAAGCGAAAGTACAGAAGATACTTGCCTATATTAAATTTTTATATGATAAGGGAAATTTGAAAAAAGTCATTCCTGACTTTGAAACACAAATTACAGAGTTGATGAAATAAATGGAAGAGTTAAAGAAAAAATTAAAAGCCGAAATTGAGCAAGCAGACTGGGATATGTTACGTGTTCACCACGAAAATGGCGCCGTTTTTATGGTGGCGTCCAATTTAAGTCTGGAAGATGTTGGGGTTGCTTTGGCCATGGATAAAACAAATTTTGTAAAAATATGGCTTGATAATGGGGAATTAACACGTCCTTCTGAAGAAGAAGTAGCTGTATTTGAAAAAGATAAGTTTAAAAAAATCTGTGATTTTATTATTGTTCAGCCCTATGTCCTTGTTAAGCTAATAGACAATTCAACAGATAACTAAATAAGGCCGTGTTTTTTTGCCACCTTGTCAAAATATTGCATATTATTCTTGGAAAATTCACGTTTCTCCACATAGGTTCCCGGATAAAAGCTTTTCTTAAAGCCATAGGCCACAATATCTTTAAGCCGTTTTAACGGTATTTCAAAATTGTCTACTGCCAGCTTGAGTTCCCTGGTTACGCTTGTGTTAGAGATTAAACGATTGTCAGTGCAAATGGCCGTGGCCATACGATTATCCATCATAGCTTTAAATTTATGATTCTTAATATCTTTAATGGTAGGGTTTGTTTGCATATTACTTGTTAAACAGACTTCGACTACTGTTCTTTGGTCGGCAATAAAAGAGGCCAAACTGTTTATATAGCTTTGCTTGTCTTGAATGCTTGGATCCATAATCCTTTCAGGTAGAAAGAGAGAGTAGCCATGGCCAATACGATCGGCATAACACTCGGTTATTGCTTCAAAAATACTTTCGGCACCGTAAGCCTCTCCGGCATGAACTGTTTTATTCATAAAGTTTTTATGAGCGAAAGCATATACTTCTCTAAATTTACCTGCGGGATAGCCTTCTTCGGCCCCAGCTAAATCTATACCAACAATGGGTAAACCTTTGTCATCCCTTAGTTTTACACATGCCTTAGTCATTTCCATGGCCGCCAGCGTATAAACTTCAGAAGGTGAAGAGTAGTTGAGTACTTCAAAGAGTTTACTGTAGTAAGGAGAGTATCCTTTAGATCCAAACATACGCATGGCACAGCTTATAATACCATAGTGAAACTCTGGTTTAGCTTCTTTGGTAACGGCATCAGATGTATTGTATTCCTGCTTTGCTTTTTCTAACCCAAGATAGGTAGCATTTAAGACCGATTCAAAGGTTAATCCTTTTGCGGCATCCATCAGTAATTGGGGGGCAAAACGAACTTCAATATAGTTAACACCTTCTTTTTGATTATCTATTGCAAGTTCATAGGCAACTTGCTCAATACATTCCAGATCTCTTAAAACAGCACAGGTATATTGAAAACCACTAAGATATTCTTCCAGGCTTTGATAGTTTTCTTTGAACACTTTTTCCTTTAGTCCTTCTTCAGTGTACGAAGGTAGGTCGATCCCTATCTTTTTAGCGTATTGAATAAGTGTATTAATACGTAAGCTTCCATCTAGGTGGAGATGTAAATCATTTTTTGGTATTTCTTTTAAAAATTCTGTAGTGTATTTCATTTAACCGCCTGATAAAATTTTTTCATTCTTTTTATAAACTCATCCAAATAACATTCTTCATGTGCAAAACAAACTCTAAAATACCCTGGGGAGCTTACATAGAGTTCAGTACCTGGAGTAAGATTGATTTTATAATCGTTTAATAGGGTCTCAAATAGCTTTAGTTCATCCGCTTTAGTTTGGCAATATTCACTTAAGTTTAATAATAAAAACAAACCAGCATCCGAGGGGAGGAATTTAAACTCAGGAAGCTCTTTAATT
>JBFEUX010000156.1:0-7162 GCA_041547255.1 Bacteriovoracaceae bacterium | reverse complement strand
TGGAATGTTGTTACAAAAATTAACGACCAGAGAGCCAGATGACCAACAACTCGAAGTGGCCCTGGCATCTATCAAAGCAGCATTATTTCTAGAAGAAAAATATAAATTAAAAGAGGCAGATAAAAAACTTTTGAAAAAAGAAGAAGTTGATCTTGATGGAGCTGCTTCTATAGAGACTACTAATTCCTCGCTAAAAGACTTTTTGGAGTAAGATATATGTCAATGTTTGATAAATTAGATGCAGTCGTAAAAAGATACGATGAGCTCACGGAAAAGTTAGCAGATCCTACTATTTACGATCGGCAAAAAGAATTTAAACAAGTTTCTGAAGAACGCGGAAATATCGAAGATCTCGTTAATTGTTATAAAAAGTACAAAAAAATAAAAGGTGATCTGGATGGCGCTAAAGAAATCCTGGAAACCGAAAAAGACGAAGATATGCGTGAGATGGCCAAAGAGGAAATCTCCGAGTATGAATCGCAAATTCCAGCCTTAGAAGATGAATTAAAAATCCTGCTACTACCTAAAGATCCTTTGGATAATAAAAACTGTATGGTGGAAATCAGAGCAGGGGCCGGAGGAGACGAAGCCTCTATCTTTGTTGGTGATGTTTGGCGTATGTATAAAAACTACTGGAGTACCCTGGGCTTCAAGGCTGAGTTGGTTTCGGCCAGTGAGTCGGATTCTGGCTATAAAGAAGTTATTTTAAATGTTACCGGTGATAAAGTTTACTCTATTATGAAATATGAATCAGGGGTACATCGAGTGCAAAGGGTTCCTGAAACTGAGTCTCAGGGGAGAGTGCATACTAGTACGATTACCGTAGCGGTTATGCCGGAAGCTGATGATGTGGAGTTTAACCTGAATATGAATGATGTGCGTGTTGATGTTTATCGTTCTGGCGGGAAAGGTGGCCAGTCAGTTAACACCACCGACTCTGCCGTTAGGGTAACCCACTTACCAACCAATACCGTCGTTGCGATTCAAGATGAAAAATCGCAATTAAAAAATAAAGAAAAGGCATTAAAGATTCTTAAAAATAGAATTTTTGATCGCATGGTGCAAGAAGCTCATGATGTTGAGGCCGAAAAGAGAAAAGGCTTAGTTGGGACTGGGGATCGTTCAGAAAGAATTCGAACTTATAATTATCCGCAAGGTCGTCTCACTGATCACCGTATTGGTCTCACTCTTTATTCCCTGGACAAAATTGTGGAAGGCGATCTCGCTCCGGTAACCGATGCGCTTATCGCCCACAACCAAGCCGCCCTTCTCAAAGGCGAAGAAGAGTAAAGGAGTAAAGGTGCCAGGCACCTTTTGGTAGAGGAGTGCGTCAGAGTAGGTGCGTCCTCAATAGCATAAAAAAAAGCCTGCTTTAGAAAGCAGGCCGTATGTTCATAAATTTTGATTTTTTTAGAATGTTATTTGCTTGTAAAATTAGTGACTTAGAGTGAGCCCTGTTAATAATTCCTAATTGGCCAACTCACTCAAATCTGATTGAACGTAGCGGAGAACGCAGTAATCTTTGTCTTCTTTACGTACAACAAAGTTAATCTTTGTAACATATTGCTCTCCAATCTCATCTCGGAGGTAACGCCACACTGTCAAGTTGCATGTATTTGTTAAATCTTCATAGCTCTGCTCTTTCGAGTCCTCGGAAAAACCCCATTGAGCATCTTGTATCTTAAAACGTGTCTTGTAGTTGCTAAGACTAGGAACATATCCGATGATGTAGCAATATGCACCAGTTGGCAAAACTAATCTATTAATGTTTAAGGTTAGGTTATATCGCTCTTTTAACAAGTCCTTTGTTTCTTCATATTCCTTTCTCTGACGATTACATGCGAAAAATGCACCATAGCTCCCCCCTAGATCCATATCAAAAATTTCCTCTTCACCTACAGGTGCTTTCTCTATACTAATTAAGCCATCAATGTCTGAAGCAAAAGACGAAATACATCCTAAAAGCAAAAGTCCAACCAATAATTTTTTCATTCTATTTTCCTTTCATAAAGATAATATTCAATATATGCACATATTCTCTCAGTAATAATGACCAGATTCACCAACTTCAACAAATATTACATACCACTGTCTAGAAACATGACAGATATAAAGTGTTAGAAATAGGTGAGCTTACCTTCAAAAGGGATTTTCGCCAATAATTAGTACTTTCTTCGTTCTTGTATTATAAAGAGAAGATATGAACGCATTGGATTTTATAAAAAAATACTTTATTGAACATAAAAATGAACTCACCCATAATTATCCTGGCCTATCAGAGAAAAAACTAGCTGAGGAATTTTTATTATTTTCAGGTCGAGCACTTGATGAAGAGTATTTTCCTGATGAGAGTGATGTTTTTTGGCGCAAGCTTTCAGAGGGAATTCCTTTAGAATATATCAATCATAATTCCTTTTTTTATCGTTCCAATTTTTTTGTAAATGAAAATGTATTAATCCCGCGTAGTGAAACCGAAATATTGGTCGAGGATTCCATTTCTTTTATTAATAAAAACTATCATCCGGATTATGCCGTTGCAGAAGTGGGAACAGGCTCTTTTTGTATCGGCTTAAGTATTGCCATTGATGTTAAAGATAAAATAAAGCTCTGGGGTGGGGATATTTCTGAGGAAGCCTTGGAGGTATCAAAACTTAATTATTTTCGCTTGCAAAATAAGATTAACCCGCAAACTCAAATCCAATTGGCGCAATCTGATCGTTTAAAAGCGACTGACAAGAAGTTTGATTTTATTGTGTCTAATCCACCTTATATTAATAAGGATAAAGATCGTGAGGGTGTCCATCACCAAGCGGATAGATATGAACCTCATGTCGCACTTTATTTGCGTGATAGTGAGTACGATGCCTGGTTTGATGAGTTTTTTAGGGATATCGCACAAAAACTTAATGAAGGCGGTGCATTCTTCATGGAAGGGCATGAAGATTCTCTTTTACATTTGCAAGAAATTGCGATGAAATATTTCCAAAAGGTGATTGTAAAGCAGGATTACACCGGTAGGAACCGATTTCTACACGCCTTTATTTAATGGGATGATATATGGATAAGTTAATTATTAAAGGCCCGAATAAGTTAAGTGGATCAGTAGATATTTCGAGTTCTAAAAATGCGACTCTTCCTATCTTGGCCGCCAGTATCCTTTTTCCTCAGGAAATTGTTTTTAATCAGTTACCAGAGCTTAGTGATATTAATTTTTTCTTACAAATTCTAGAAAGCTTAGGTGCCAAAAGAGAAGGTGATCTTAAGCAGACCAAAATTCACTCGCAAGAGATTAATAAAACGACTGCTGATTATGATCTGGTTCGCAAGATGCGAGCTTCTATTCTGGTGGCAGGCCCACTTATTTCTCGCTTTGGAACGGCAACCGTTTCTTTACCTGGTGGTTGCGCCATTGGATCCCGTCCGGTTGACATTCACTTAACGGGGTTAGAAAAAATGGGTGCGGAAATTAAGATTGAGGGTGGCTATGTGCATGCTAATACTAAACGGCTTAGAGGTGCGCATATTCCTCTTGCTTTCCCTTCTGTTGGGGCCACCGAGAACTTGATGATGGCCGCTGTTTGGGCAGAAGGTGAAACTATTATTGATAATGCTGCCAGGGAACCGGAGATTGTAGATTTGGCGAATTTTCTAAGACAATTCGGTACTGCAATTGAGGGCGATGGAACCAGCACCATTAAAATTCAAGGAAGAGATATCGCTAGTTATACTGCGACTGAGAACAATCAATATCAAATTATTGGAGATCGCATTGAAGCTGCTACTTATGTTATTGCAGGCTTAATGGCCAACTCTGAGATTGAGGTTAAAGGGTTTAATCCAGAACATATTACAGCGGTTACCGATGTGCTCAAGCAAATGGGGGCCAAGTTAGAAATTCTTAAAGATTCCATTAAGGTTTTTGCCAGTGGCAAACTTAAAGGGGTAAAAATTGATACCGCTCCCTATCCAGGTTTTCCCACAGATGTGCAAGCCCAACTGATGGCGCTTATGGGTGTATCTGAAGGGAACTCTATTGTCTCTGAGCATATTTTTGAAAATAGATTTATGCACGTACCAGAGCTGATTAGAATGGGGATGAAAATAAACTTAGAAGGACATAGTGCTTTTGTAGAAGGAGTGGATCAGCTTAGCCCTGCTCCCGTTATGTGCACTGATTTGCGTGCAAGTGCAGCTTTGGTTTTAGCGGCCTTAGTAGCACATGGAGAGTCCGAGATTAATAGGATCTATCATTTGGATAGAGGCTATGAACGATTAGCAGAAAAATTAAAAGGCCTTGGTGCCAACATTGAAAGGGTAAAAGCATGAGTGATTGTTTATTTTGTAAAATTCTTGCAGGAGAGATTCCTTCGGAAAAAATTTTTGAGAATGAAAAAGTTTATGCCTTCAGAGATATTAGTCCTATGGCCAAAGAACATTATCTTTTTATCAATAAGGTGCACACTGCTAACGCTAACGATATGGTAACTAATCATCCTGAGCAGTTTGTAGAAATTTATCAGGCCATTCAGGAGTTCACTCAAAATAATCAACTCGAGCAAAATGGCTTCCGTGTTGTTACCAATGTTGGCAAAGACTCCGGACAAACTGTCTTTCACACTCACTTCCACGTGCTGGGTGGTGAGAGACTGAGAGGATTTGGTTCTTAGTAATTTAGGATAGTTATCGTCGTCTGATTCATTTTAAATAGATAGTTTTTACAGCATAGTTTTTATTTTTGTCGCGATGCGCTGTTTTTGTGGTAAATAATTTTTGTACGTAAGGACAACGGAGAATAAAATGAAAAAACTATTATTGGGATTAATCTTTTTAGTAAGTGCAAATTCATCCTTTGCAACTACTGATCTGAGTATCAAAGTAGAAACTTCTAGTGATCTGGTCGGGATCGCCTCGGCGCAATACCTTGCCACAAAAGATTCATTTTTTTGTAGAGAGTTCTCGATGAATGATGGATCACCTACAAGAGTTCCTAAAAGACTTTATTTGACTTTTGATGCTGAAGCCGGAATGATCACGATTCCCGCGGCCATTGATTCCAAATGTGATTATAAAAGAGTTGGTGGAGCGTCTCTTCACTTTGCAGTTCCCGGAGTCGTAAAAGCTTATAATGTTGTTGATGTATGGTATGGAGGAGGAACATCCGCGGTTCAAGAAGTTAATTGTGAAGAGGTTTATGCAGGACCTAGTGGACGTGAAAAAATGATCCTTTGTTCTGGTGATATAAAAACCGATGAGAACGGTGAAGCGACAGTTTTAGTTATTAAAAATTAGTTTTATATAAAACGATTCGTTCTAAAATTAAAGATATGATTGGCCCACTGGTAATGTGGGCCTTTATATTTTTAAGAGTCTTGTAATCCGGTAAATAGCGAAATTAAAATACTTTGCTGAAGTTGGTTAAAGCTTGGAAGCTCGGCCATAATCAGAATGGGACTGAGCCCGATTTTGGCACAGGCAACTAATTGTCCACGCTCTTTATTGTATTCAGTGATATTAAAGAAATCTTCAAACTCATTTTCATATTCTTTCATGAGCATGGCCTCTTTGTCTTTTCCGTCAAATAGCGTTGGTAATTTATTGCCTTCGACGTAAGAGTAACATAACTTTGGTTTTTCACCTTTTTCTACTTGTTTTTCAGTTGGCTCTTTTAGGTCATGGAAAACAATATTCAGGTGCGTGGTGGCCAGATTGGTTTTTAATATAAACCATAGTTCTTCGAAAAATGAGTTACGATTTTTAACCCATAAATCTTTTAAATAAGTAATGGTTGGGTAAAGCTGCTCAACCATTTTCATATTATTATTTAGAATCCAGCGGGTAGATACTTTATTATAAATATCTAGCATTTGCTGTCCGTCTAGTTTTTCCAAACTTGCCTTGTCCATTTGGAGGCTTTGTATTGGAGCGATAGGATAAAACTTCTCTTCTTTTTCTAATAAGGGAAGGACTGAAGGTAGCTCATCTTCTTGATCATAAAGAAGGGTGTTTATATTTTCATCCACAAGACCTACGCTATCAATGCGCTTATTACTAATACCCATATTGGATAAATCTAATTGGTTCAAATTAATTTGATGATCTGAATTAACAATCGCAAGAGTGAGTAACATCCTATTCTTCCTTTAGTATTTTGATCGGGTTTGTTTTGTTATACTAACAAAGCTCGTTTTAGGTTACAATAAAAACATGCGATGGATACTGCTTTTGACACTTGGTGTTACTTCTTTTTACTCATGGGGGCAAGATGAGCGGTTCTACCGTAAGATGTTTTCTAGCAAACTCTCTGAAGCCATTGAAGATTTTGATTATAAGATCCACGTGGATAGCCCACGCTATACTTTGGATTTAAATCGTGACGGCCTAAAAGATAGTTTTCAAACAGTGAAAAAGGATGGAGTAGATTTCATTCGCGTCATTGATCCCTTTGGAAAAATCGTGTTTGAAAAATCTTTGCTGACAAAAGGTGCTTATGGCCGCATTTTCAAGGCGCGTTTTGTGGCGGTTAAAAAAGATGTGGATGTGCTGATTTTATATTACTACGAAGGGGAAACTCAATCTGCCACCTTCGAGGGATCTGCGCGATTATATTTTCTTACTATTCCGGGGAAAGATCTGGGGCGTATTACCTTAAGTAGAGGCCCCTATTTTTGGCATGAGCGAGAAAGAGGTGAGGGTAAGTATTGGAATAGAAGATATTCCGTTAATATTCTAGATTATAATAAAGATGGCGTGCAAGAAATCTCAGTAAGCTATAACAAGTCCTCACGAGTGTACTTCTATATTTCCGACGGTGTCTGGAAAAGTATCTAAGAAACTTTTTTGTCTTGATCGTGATCTTCAGGTTTATTCTTTTTAACCCTAAAATCATCTAAATGCTTAACATTATCTGGGTCATGTTCCACTTGCTGTTGATCATTAAAGCGACTGATAAAGAGCCACATAAAGAAGGGCAGAGTTATAAAAGCAAATAAAATGAGATAAGCACCCCATTCAGAATTAGTTTGGCTTTGATTAACTAGTTGATGATTTTTTTTAGTGGCCTTGTCTACCTTATTTCCAAAATCAAATAAAACCTCAGTTCCCTTTGGAGTTACTTGATATTCTTTGGGTTCCACGCCTACAAAATCTTCTACTGCAGGCTTAC
>JBFEUX010000363.1:0-1919 GCA_041547255.1 Bacteriovoracaceae bacterium | reverse complement strand
TTTCTAAGGACACAGTACCATCAGTTACAAAACGCAAGACAATCTTTGGAAAATTCCACTCTTTGTTATTAGGATCTTTATAGCCCCACCATTTTTTATTTTGCACCAGAACAATTCTATTTCCTCGAGAGTAGAGTTCCATTTGATAGGGGCCACTCCCCATTAAATGCTTATTAAAATAGCTTTTCTTTTCATCCTTTCCATAAAAATGTTTAGGATAGATATTCATTCCTGCAGCACGATCAAAGTTTTGCCAGAACTGATCCTTGGCAATAAATTCCACATTATATTTATCAATAATTTTTACTTCTTTAATCCCCTCGTAATAAGGTCGCACGGCAACGGTATTAAATTTATCTTTAAACAAGATATCAAAAGAAAATTTTACATCCTCAGCCGTAATTGGTTTACCATCTGCCCAAACCAAATCTTCTTTAAGCTTAAACTTAAAGCTCATTTTATCATCACTTATTTCCCATTTTTCAGCTAATCTCGACTTCCAATCTAATGTTTCTATGTCTTGATCCAAAAGTGATTCAAAAATATAGCTATGAACACTACCGGCTGATCCATCGGTACTGCCGATAGGACTAAGACGCGAAGGCTCTCCATTAATATTAAGATAAAATGCTACATTTTTACTGGGTCTTCTATTACACGCAAATAAACTCACTAATAACAAGAGTAGCGACACTCGCCTTAACATATATAACTCCTACTTTTTATAATATAACTTGGGATCCAAAGACCAGCGATCTTCAATCATGTTTTGATCGCGTACCCGGTATTGTTGTAATTTATAATCCAATTCATGCAATCTGGTTTGTGTTTGTTTGTAGTTAAGATAACTTTTCGCCTTATCTTCTTCCAGGGCCGCCAACTCCCGCTGCCATTCTAGTTCCAGTTTCTGGCGCAGAATTTCGTAACGCTTATTTACCACGTCTACTTTTTCTACGAATTGACTCACTTCTCTTTTATGACGGTTCATCTTTGCACCAAGCGCCGTTCTTTTTTTATGGAGAACGCGCACAAGTTCTTTGGCGGTAATAAGATTCTTTTCCAAATCAGGACTGTATATATGCAAATAACTGCCGGTGGCAAAATACACGGAACGCATACATTTATTAAACTTAGCAATTCTTACTAGTAGATAATCACTGGTGCGTCCTTCTACACGCCCAATACATTTTTTCTCCGGATAGGAAGCATTCCATATTTCTAAGCGATTCTCTTTACTTATAAATTTGGCATTTTCAAAATCGATTTTTAAACGGACTAAACTTGCGCTTCGATTAATTTTAGAAACACGCGCAGGAAAAATAACTGTTTCCTCGGCCAGCTCATAGTCTTTAGCGAAAGCGGCAAAACCAGAGCAAAAAAGTATAATAATAGTCAACAAGTGCATACTAATATTATGCCATGCTATGGATTTTTTTAAAGCTGAAACTTATACTTGATTGATCTGTTAGGCTATATAGAAAGCGGAGTTCTTCTCGTTTTCTCTCACCTCGACCTTGGTGATCCAAACGCGATTATCAGTTTGCTCTGCCACAATCTTATTAACATGATCATAAACATACTTGGCAGTGCCTTCCATTCCTGGGTTTGGCATTATTCTCAGTTGAATCACTCCATCGCGATCCATTTGCTCAAATTTTTCCAGGTAAGGATCATCAGCGGCAATCAGGAAGGTATGATCAAACATATGGTCCAACCATTTTTTGACTTCTTTCAGCCCACCAAAGTCCATAACCCAAAATTCTTCAGATAGTTCCTTGGAAGCAAATTCAAAATAAAATTCCCGACTATATCCGTGAACATACTTACAGTGAGAATTGGCCTTCCATTGTCTGTGGGTACAAGGAAATCCAGTAAATCTTTTTGTCGAGATATAGGGATTCATAATTATTCCTTCTTTT
>JBFEUX010000105.1:0-9486 GCA_041547255.1 Bacteriovoracaceae bacterium | reverse complement strand
TAGCTTTTTTCTTAGCTACTTTTTTAGTAGCTTTTTTCTTAGCTACTTTTTTAGTAGCTTTTTTCTTAGCTACTTGTTTCTTTGTAGCTTTTTTCTTAGCTACTTTTTTCTTAGTAGCTTTTTTCTTAGCTACTTTTTTCTTTGTAGCTTTTTTCTTAGCTACTTTTTTCTTAGTAGCTTTTTTCTTAGCTACTTTTTTCTTAGTAGCTTTTTTCTTAGCTACTTTTTTCTTAGTAGCTTTTTTAGCTACTTTTTTCTTAGTTGCTTTTTTAGCTACTTTTTTCTTTGTTGCTTTTTTTACAGCCATAAATTTCCTCCCAGAAATAAATGATATTTTTATACAATCCATTTTAGGATAATCAGTTTTTTATTTTAACGCAAATAAAAAATATAAATTTTGTTTTTATTTCGGTGTTTTTAGATAAAGACTTAAATCTTTTTTTAATGTTTAAAATTGGATGTAATGATAAAAAAAAAGCCGAAACATTGATAGATACTTCGTTTCGGCTTTTTTAATAGTGATTATTTTTACTAAATTCAGTTAAAAATTTTCCTCTTAAATAGGAAGATTTTTTTCATTTGTTAAGGCGTTTCCCCTATGAAATTTATTCCACTTTCTCCTTCAAAAACTCAAATGTGACATCATTTTTGGCCAATTTTGCGATCACTTTTCCACCTTTTTCTAATCTACCAAACAGCAATTCATGGGCCAGTGGTTTACGCAGTTTTTCGTCTATCAGCCTTCCTATAGGGCGTGCACCCATTTTCGGATCATACCCATTTTTAATAAACCAGCTCACTAATTCATCAGAAACTTCCATATAGACATTTTTTTCTGCCAATTGGCTTTCAAGCTCAATAATGAATTTTTCCACGATTGATTTAATATTTTCTTCACTTAGATGATTAAAGTTAATAATTGCATCCAATCTATTGCGAAATTCAGGGGTAAAATAGTTCTTAATGGCCTGATCTCGCTTAGAAACGTTAGCTTTTTTGATCCCACTAAGACCAATACTGCCTGTTTCTAGCTCTGTAGCACCCGCATTTGATGTCATAATGAGGATAACATTGCGAAAATCAGTAGTTTTTCCATTAGAATCCGTTAATTTTCCATGATCCATTACCTGCAATAAAATATTGAAAACATCAGGGTGCGCTTTCTCAATTTCATCTAATAATAGAACTGAGTATGGATTTTTACTGATTTTTTCCGTTAAAATTCCACCTTGATCAAAGCCGACATAACCTGGAGGAGCACCAATTAGCTTACTAACTGCGTGTTTTTCCATGTATTCAGACATATCTATTCGTTCAAAATTAATTCCCATTGTAAGGGCGAGTTGCTTAGCTAACTCAGTTTTTCCTACCCCTGTTGGACCTGCAAATAAGAAATTAGCAATCGGTTTTTGCTCATTTCCCAGTCCTGAACGAGATAATACAATGGCGTTTGATACCTTTTGAACTGCTTGGTCTTGTCCAAAAATAAGTAGTTTTAAATCTCTTTCCAGATTTTTTAACCTATCTCTTTCATTTACAGATATGCTTTTTTCAGGAATTCGGGCAATTTTTGCTACAATATGCTCAATATCTTGCATTTTTACCGGAATTTTTCCCTCATCTGCATGATCTGGATGCTTAATTCTTAAATAAGCACCAACTTCATCGATCACATCAATGGCCTTATCAGGCAATTTTCTATCGGTAATATGCTTATTAGCTAGTTTTACCGTACTCTCTACAACCTCTTTGCTATATTCAACATTATGATGTTCTTCAAATTTTGGTTTTAAGCCTTCAATAATCGCAATTGTGTCGTCAACTGATGGCTCATGAACATCAATTTTTTGAAATCTTCGGCTAAGGGCCATATCCTTTTCGAAGAATTTTCTATATTCATCATAAGTTGTAGAACCCATACATCGAATCAAGCCTCGGCTTAAAGCAGGTTTGAGTAAATTAGAAGCATCCATACTACCAGCATTGGTTGAACCTGCTCCTATTATATTGTGAATTTCATCGATAAAGAGAATACAACCATGTTTTTCATTCTTTTCTTCCACCGCCTTAATAACAGACTTAAGTCTTTCTTCAAAATCACCACGAAATTTTGTTCCGGCCAATAAAGCGGCCATATCTAAACTAAAAATTTCCGTATCCGCAATAACTTTTGGAACCTTACCATCCACGATGAGTTGTGCAAGACCTTCTGCAATTGCTGTCTTTCCTACACCAGCTTCTCCTACTAGAATTGGATTATTTTTTCTTCTACGACAGAGAACCTGAATCACTCTTTTAAGTTCTTCTTCTCGTCCGATTATTGGGTCTATCTTTCCCTTACGTGCTTGTTCATTGAGATTGGTGGTAAAGTCCTCCAGAATCTTCTTCTCATGGGCAGCACTTTCTGCGGCCAATGGATCCATTTCAGCATTTGAGCCAATCTGTCCAGCATTACCACTTACTGGCTTATCTAAGCTATGAGCAATTTTATCCACCAGCTTAAATCTTTCCAGCCCATGTTTTTTGAGAAAGTAAACACAGTGACTGTTTTTAGCAGAGAACATTGCGACTAATAAATGAATAGGTAAAATGGCATTTTTACCAGAGCTTTGTACATGTAAGGCGGCCCTTTGAATCACTCGTTGTAAACTTAGAGAAATTTCTGGCTGATAGGAAATACCACTCTGCTTAGCAAGATTTTTCATTTCCTCGTTATCAAACTGCTCTTTGGACAGCTCTTCAATTTCCTCATCAGTTAATATGCTATAATTTTCGTCATTATGAACAAAATCGTTAACATCTGAGCGCAAAGCCCCAACATTGGCGCCAACATCTTCTAGAGTCTTAACAATACCGTCATCCGTCAGCAGAGCTAACAAAACATTCTCAAGAGTTAAGAATTCGTGTTTGAGTTCATTTGCCTTCCGAATGGCCTTATTGAGTAATACTTCTAATTGTGCACTAATCATAATTTCACCTCGTCCTTTCCATTAATATGGGTACGATTTTATTAATCGCAAGGTTCAATAGAACTTTTTAAAGGATGACCTTTTCCCCTGGAATATTTGTTTACTTTCGCGGACTTAGACTCCGCCACCTCAAAAGTATATATTCCGCATAGCCCTACTCCTTCATGATGGACTTTTAACATCACACCATGGGCATCATCATAGTTTTTATTGAAAAATTTCATAAGAACGTGGATAACAAACTCCATAGTAGTATAGTCATCATTATGAAGCATGACCTTATACATTTTTGGCTCTTCTACTTTAGTTTCATCAGCAACAGCAATACCAGGATCTCCTGCCCCCTCCTGTGAATCACCCATCATATAAATCTCTAACATAAATACCTTTTATCGACTGTTTTAATCCAGTTACATTCTGGTCTTAATTCATTATAATACGATATATGAACGATTCCTCAACTATTGTGAACAGAATTAAAAAAAATCTAAGAGCACGTAAAACAATTATTAAGAATACAAGTGCTTATCGACTCTATGATAGGGATATACCTGAGTATCCTTATATTATAGATATCTTTAATGACTACGCTGTCGTGTATGAAAAAGGTAAAAAGATAGATGAATCAGATGCTGCTCAAATTGAACTGCAAAAAAAACATCAAGCACATCTGGTCACTGCGATAAAAGAAAACTTAGGTTTACCTAGGGCCAATATCATTTTAAAAAAGAGAAAGCGGCAAAAAGGTAAAGAACAATACGAAACGCTAGCGAAAAAAAACAAACGCATTAGTGTAACTGAGAACGATATGAAGTTTTGGATAAATCTTTACGATTATCTTGATCCCGGACTCTTTCTAGATCACCGCCCTCTAAGAGAAATTATTAAGCAGCAGGCTAAGCAAAAAAAATTACTTAATCTTTTTGCTTATACGGGCAGTATTTCGATCGCGGGTGCCGTTGGCGGAGCAACTGTTACAACAGTTGATATGTCTAAAACTTATTTAACGTGGGCCGTGGACAACTTTAACCTCAACCAGCTTAACCCAGATAAGCATGAGTTTATTCAGGCTGATGTCTTACAATATATTCACGAAGTGGATGAAAATAAATTTGATCTGATTGTACTTGATCCCCCAAGCTTTTCTAATTCGAAGCGAATGGAAGATACTTTCGATGTCCAAAGAGATCATAGCAAACTTATTCATCCTCTCATGAAAGCACTACGGCCGGGAGGTATTCTTTATTTTTCAAATAATTTCAGGAAATTCAAATTGGACTCTGAAATTTTTGAAAGCTACAACGTACGAGATATAACCACTTATTCTATCCCTAAGGACTTTAGGGATAATAAAATTCATATGTGCTTTAAAATCATGAATAAATAAAAAAAAAGCCTGGTGAGGGGAAGCACCAGGCTATTACAACAGTCATGAACATTCATTTTTTAAGAGAACTACGTTTTAAATGTCATGTCATTCATTATTTTTTAATTAACAACTGCTCCATCAGCACTAGTGAACTCCGAACCAAAGTACTCAACCTCAGGCTCATCATCTTCTTCTTCTTCCTCAGCTGATTTAGCAGAAATTTTTCTTTCTTCCTCTTTTTGTTGTGGCATTAATTTTTGAAAATCACACTCTGCTTCTACTTCTGATTCGTGAATTTTCAATCCAGCCTTGCGAGCTTCCTTAACAGTCACATCACCTTTAAAAATACTGCCAACAAATCCGAGAAAACCGTCTCTACCATAGTCTTTGTATTGAATAGGGACAATATATTCAAACTCAGCAGAGGCCTTACCTTTCTTATCAAATTTCGCCACAATCGTTTTTGGCTTCTTTTTTAATCCCATAATATCAATTGTTACTTCATTAGCAGCGGAGGTATTCTTACCACCATAACCAACAGCTACAGAAACGGCCCCTTTAATATCACGTCTTAGATATTTGGCACCCGTTTTTCCAGCATCAACTTTGGAATCATAATCATTATTAAAAACCGCAATTTGATAATGCTGATATTTATTAACATCATCATAATAAGGGATAATATTTTCAAATTTTTGTTTAATAGGAAAACGCGATAAAGCATCTACTCTGAAGTCACTTACTTCAACGACACTTTCTTCCAAGGATTCTAGCTTTTCATCACGCTCGGCCCCTGAAAAATAATTACTAGTCGTATCGTTACCACTCAAAGTGAATGTACAGCTACCTGTAATATAGTCTGCCCCCAAGGCTAAAGGGGAAATCATACTCATTGCTAATAGAAGTCCTACGTACTTCATATCTCCTCCATATTTCTCAATTCATATATTCTAGGAGCAAAGCCAATACCAAAAAGGCATTCAAAATATTAGCTACTTAGCTACTTAGCAGCGTCTAATCTTTAAATAGTCTGTATAATAAATGAACAGCGCTTACGGAGATAAAAAAAAAGGGGAAGCCTAAGCCTCCCCTGTATATGAAAAAAAGTCGTCTTAAAACTATTCTTTCAGGTTGAAACCTTTAAGTTTCTCAGCAAGAGCTGAAGTAGATCCTGCTTCGTCTTGAGAGTAAGATCCAAGATCAGCATTTTCTGCATTTTTCTTAGAAAGGGCGATCTTTTTCTCAGCCTTATCAATAGACATAACTCTAGTTTTGATTCTATCTCCAACTTTTACTACATCTTCTGGCTTCTCAACTCTTTCTTCTGATAGTTCAGAAATGTGAACAAGACCTTCAATTCCTGTTTCAAGCTCAACGAAAGCACCAAAATCAGTTACTCTCATTACTTCACCTTCAACTACAGAACCAACTGGAAGTCTTTCTTCGATTCTCTTCCAAGGATCTTCTTCAAGTTGCTTAATCCCTAAACAGAATTTAGAGTTATCAGCATCAACTGTTAAAACAGCAGCTTTAACTTTATCACCAACTTTAAATTCGTTAGCAGCATTTACGTTTTTCTTAGTCCAAGAAACGTCAGATACGTGAATTAAAGCGTCAACATCTTCACCAAGGTCTACAAATACACCAAAGTCAACGATTGCTTTGATAGTACCTTCAACTTCTTTACCAAGTGGGTATTTAGCTACTAGCGCATCCCAAGGGTTAGGTTGAAGTTGCTTAAGACCAAGAGAAATTCTCTTGTTTTCAACATCTACTTCAAGAACTTGTGCTTCGATTGTATCACCAACATTGTATCCTTTAATAGGCCCTTTAGGGTTAGTCCAAGATACTTCTGAAACGTGAACAAGACCTTCGATTCCGTCATTAAGTTCTACGAAAATTCCGTAGTCTTTAACAGAAACAATTTCTCCAGAATCTTTAGTTCCTGGTAGGTAGTTATCTTTAGCTGTTTCCCAAGGATTTGGTTGAACTTGCTTAAGACCAAGAGAAACTCTTTCTTTAGCAGAGTCATATTTAAGAATCTTAACGTTGATTTCATCACCAACAGCAAGAAGATTGGATGGATGCTTAACTCTTCCCCAAGACATATCTGTGATATGAAGAAGACCATCAACACCACCAAGATCGATAAATGCACCGTAATCAGTAATATTCTTAACGATACCTTTAACAACCATTCCCTCTTGGATTTGGCTAAGAGTTTCATCTCTAAGTTTTCCTCTTTCCTCAGAAAGAATTGCTCTTCTAGATAAAACGATGTTTCCACGTTTTTTGTTAAATTTAATAACTTTGAATTCCATTGTTTTACCAATGAACTTATCAAGGTTCTTAGTCGGACGGATATCAATTTGAGATCCTGGTAAGAAAGCCTTAACACCAATATCAACAGAAAGACCACCTTTAACTTTGGCGATAACAGTCCCTTTAACTGGTTGACCTTTTTCACAAGCTTCAGAGATTTTATCCCAAGCTTGTAAAATTTCAGCTTTATCTTTTGATAAAACTAAGTTTCCAAGGTGAGACTCAAGTTTATCTAGATAAACTTCAATTTCATCTCCCTCTTTAACTTTTAAAGTTCCGTCATAGTTTCTGAATTCTTTTGCAAAAACTAATCCTTCTTGTTTGTACCCGATGTCGATTGTTACGAAATCATCAGTTACAGTGATTACCTTACCTTTGTAAACTTCACCTTCTACAAAGTTTCCGGCGCTTGTTTCGCTAAGTAATTTAGCGAATTCTGTGTTTTGTACTGCTGCTGTTGTCGTTTCTTCGATATCACCAGCAAATTCTTTTGCCCATGCAGGCATTTCCATAGTTGTTGACATAATATTGTCCACCTTTAATTTTCGATATCCCCGCCACTGCGGGGGCCAAACAAAGTTTGAGGGATTTTTATAGTCTTTTCAGCTGGTTGTGTCAACGGTTGCTGCATAGTTCTACTGGAGAATTACGCTGTTTTAACGCGATCCTTTACTAGAAGTCTGCTGAAACCTTTTTAAACGCTTCGCAAAAGCTGTTTCGTAAAATTTTTGCAGATTTTCAGCATAATCTTCAAGCCCGTGGACCTTGCTAATTTCTTCATACAGATCAACTAACTCATTTTTATATATGGGATAATTATTTAATATTTTCAATAACTTATTTCTGGCTTCGCGAATATCTCCTGTGAAATAAGACTCTCCAATCCAGGGATAACGGTAGAGTAGGCTTTGACGTGCCGCTGTTCGCGGGAATAATACAGGAGTCCCATTCATTACCGAAATAAGCTCAAAGTCATTCAAAGGTTCATCAAATGCCGTCCCAATAAAGATATCAATCTCTTTTAATAAATCGGCCTTCCCCTCCAGACTAAAAAGTAAAATATCACCTTCATAAAACTCATAGTCGACCTCGCTTAAAATTACTTTCGCGTGATCTTTTTGATAAATACGCGGCCCCAAAAAAATATAGAGTTTTAAATGTTGAAATTTATCATCGCTGAGACTTTTTAAAACCCTAAACATTTTGATTAAATGTTTTAATCTTTTTAACTCATTAAGGTTATTAATAACACAACCAATATTATGTGCCTCTGTTTTCTTCTCTGGCTTATTAAGCACTTCCAAACCACAGCCCAGATTTTTCACCTTTCTCCGATGGATAGGAAAGATTTCTTCCACAATTTCTTTGACCTCAGCAGATAAAGTAAAAATATAGTCAAGCCTGCGCAGTAACCACTTTGCGATTAAGTTTCGATAAAAGCCATTGAGATTTTGATTTAGAGTAAAACAAAGAGGAATTTTCTGATGAGAACGCAGAATAAAAGCTGTCATCCAAGTGGCCGCTAGAGAATAGCAGTGAACGAGATCATAACGGCCTTCACGAATTAGCTTATTCAACTCCGCCAACAACTGTAAGTCATGATAAAAGGTTAGCTTTCTCTTTTGTAGATAAATTCTAGGTATATCTTCTAAATCAGCGGCCAGATCAATTTGCGTATCCTTCTCACAAAGTAAAACAGGGTTGCACCCAATATTGCGTAGAAAAGTGGCATCAAAGATCAGTCTACGCTCAATGGTAGACCACTTCTTACTTGTACATACCAGCAAGATTGTAAAATCTTGGAGTATTATTTTCTCGCGCATACTTATTCTTTGTATTTACTGATTTCCCCACTGATCGAACCTATTTTTATTTTTGCCTTAAACTTTAAGAAAATTCTTCGCTCATCAGCAGAAAACCAAAAGGTCATATTACCACCTTCAATAGTTTTCCCTTTATGCTTACTAATAATTTTCACTTTATAAGCTTCTTTTTTTCCAATCTTGGTCTTTAATTGTTCTTTTCCAACGAACTCCACCAACATAAATTCAACTTTTCCCTGATTGATAATAGGGATACGATACTTGCCCCCCTTATCCATTGGGAGTCCGCGAATATAATAAACAATTGAAAATGGATCCTGAAAATACAAAGGTATGTTTGCAACCTTCTTCTTCTTTTTGTTTTTATCTTTAGTTACTCTTTTATAGAAGGTATAGGTTTTAAGGGCCTTTAGATCAAACAGTTGTAGATCATCAATATTCTGTGAACTCTCCCTTTGAATTAAACTAAACTTCAAAGGAATAAAATCGTCCATCTTAACATAGGAATCAACCACATCATCTAATTCATATAAATAACTATAATAACTTGATGTTTTTACCCTTGCATGAAAATGATAAACATCCGTCTCTCCCAAGCGCGTATGCGGCTTGGTCGTAATCGTAATATCTCCGGTGGATATTCCCATATATGTAAGACTTAAAGTCGTTTCTTCTCCCACAAACAGAAAAGGTGAAAACTCATGCCAAAACTTAACACTGCCTTTGTCAAAGTCTTTCAGTTTCTCTGGAAAATCTTGCGGATAAGGACTTTTCACAACAACTGGCACTTTTGCTTTCAAGAGTGGCTTTTGAGGTAACTTCGGTTTAATTACTTTTCGTGTGACCTTGGCCGCTTTCTTTTTTGCAGGCTTTTGCTTTTTCTTTTCTATTTTCTCCGCAGGGATGGCCTTTACTGGTTTTTCCACCTTTTGCTCGGCGAACTGATTAAGAACCTCTTCTTCAACTTTAAAATCTTCCGTAATTAATTTTTTGTTTCTTTGTT
>JBFEUX010000122.1:0-8512 GCA_041547255.1 Bacteriovoracaceae bacterium | reverse complement strand
CTAGGATGGCTATTTAAAGCGAAAGAACGTAAAGTTGAAAAAATTAACCTTCTTATGTTTTTAACCCCGACCATTATTTCTCCTTATGACAATCAAGCTGCTAAAAACACTTTAAGCACCCTAGATAAACGTTTTAAACATCTTAAGCCAGTCATTGATGATGGTAATGATGAACCTTTTAAAGAAGTTACCGGTGAACTAAAAGCGAAAATAGAAAAACAAAGTAACGGGCCACTCTATGACACGACTCCAAATACCTATCAAAGAACGAACCTAGATGTACAAGGTATTGGCGGGGCTACTGGGAATAATAAGCAAAGAGAGCCTGAAGTTCCTGATTACAAAGGAATTGCAGACGAAGTAAAAGAAAATGAATAGAGAAATTAAAGAATTATGAAATTAAGTAACGATCATTTAAGTAATGTAGAGGTCAATAAGAAGCGAATTGGAGAATTGCTCTTACAGTACACAGCTCTTACTGAAGAACAATTGGAAGAGGCCCTACGCATTCAAAAAGAAAGCCATGACCTACTAGGAAATATCCTTTTAAAGAAAAACTATATTCATCCCCACGATGTCATTAAAGTTCTTTGCCATCAAGTTAACATCCCCTACCTGGCGGATATTAAAGTGGATGAAATCGATCCTAATATAGTTAAAGATATTTCTATTAACTATGCAAAACATCATGAAGTACTTCCTATTATGGACTCCGAAAGTGCAATCACCATTGTCATGAGTGACCCTTTTGATTTTAATGCTGTTAATGATCTAAACGGAATTTATAAAAAGAAAGTGCATATTGTTGTTTCCAGCCCACTCAAAATCCATGATGCGATTAATAAAGTTTATGAAAAGGCCAATCAGAACCTGGTCGACTCTATTGAAGATGAATTTGAAGAAAATTTAGATCTCGATGGGCCTATTGATATTTTGGATGCCTCGGCCGATGAAGCTCCTGTTATCCGCTTTGTAAACTCTATTATCTTTCGTGCTGTTAAAGAGCGCGCCTCAGATATTCATATTGAACCTTACGAAAAAGAAGTCGTTTATCGTTTTAGGATCAACCGGGTAATGAAAGAAATTTTACGCCAGCCCAAGAAAACCCACGCTGCAGTTAGTTCCAGAATAAAAGTTATGGCCAAGCTTGATATTGCAGAGAAACGTCTTCCCCAAGATGGAAGAATCAAAATCAAGATTGCGGGCAAAGATATCGATATCCGTCTGAGTACGGTCCCGGTACAAAATGGCGAGCGGATCGTTATGAGGGTTCTGGAAAAAACCAATACTGTTTTAGAATTGGAAAAACTTGGCTTCCATGGAAAGACCTTACAGGGTCTTAAGGAGTTATCAACTAAGAAACACGGTGTACTTTATGTTACCGGTCCTACAGGACATGGGAAAACCACTACTCTCTTTGCCATTTTAGATCGAATGAACACCCCAGATCGTATGATTATCACTGTTGAAGATCCGGTGGAATATGAAATAGCAGGTATCTCACAAATTCAGGTAAACTCTAAAATAGATCTTAGTTTTGCCATCGCACTTAGGGCGATTTTAAGACAAAACCCTGATGTCGTTATGGTTGGGGAAACCCGGGATCAAGAAACTGCAGAAATGGCCATTCAAGCTTCTCTTACTGGTCACTTTGTTCTTTCAACCTTGCACACCAATGATGCCTCTTCTGCACCTACTCGTCTTATCGACATGGGAGTACAGCCATTTCTTATTTCTTCTTCCCTTGTGGGGGTTCTCGCCCAAAGACTAGTGCGTACCCTTTGCAATAACTGTAAAGTCGAAACTAAACTTAGTGATTATGAAATGCAAATGCTCGATATTGAAAAAGTGCCAGACGGAGCACATATTTTTAAGGCCAATGGCTGTGAAAAGTGTTCCCAATCCGGCTACGCGAGCATGACTGTTGTTGCTGAACTTTTATTAATTACTGATAAGATCAGAAACTTAATTCTTCAAAAAGCTGATGCTTCAAAAATCAAAAAAGCAGCAATCGAAGAAGGAATGATAACCCTTTCAGCCGATGCCTTGGAAAAAGTTTTCACAGGCATTACTTCCGTAGAGGAAGTCCTACGTGCCATTATATCTGAAGCAGACGAAGAGAGTTAACAATGCCTATTTACGAGTACAAAGGACTAAACCGCAGCGGTAAGGAAATTAAAAATAGCGTTAACGCTGAAAGTATTGCCCAGGCAAAAAGCAAAGTTAAAGCTGAAGGGGTCATGCTGGTCTCTATAAGCGAAAAAAAATCCAAACAAAACTCAAGCTCCAGTATATCATTTGGAAAAAAAGTAAGTATTGAAGACCTTTCTATCATGACACGACAATTGGCCACCCTAATTCGGGCCAAGATTCAAATTGTCGAGGCGTTGTCCGGCTTGCAAGACCAGGTCGAAAATGAGCACTTAAGGGTCGTGCTTTCTGAGCTCAAACAAGATGTGAATGAGGGGGCTTCTCTTGCTAAGGCGCTAGCAAAACATCCTAAAATCTTTACAAATGTTTATGTCAATATGGTAGATGCCGGTGAGGAATCAGGGACGTTAGAAGTCGTCTTACTGAGACTTGCAGATTTTACTGAGGCACAAGTTCAACTCAAAAATAAAATAAAAGGCGCCATGATGTATCCGATCATCATGATCGTTGTTGGGACTGTATTGATCAGTGGGATTTTTATTTTAGTTATCCCCAAACTTGCAAAAACTTTTACCAGTATGAAAATGGAACTTCCCCTTCCTACCAAAATTTGTATTTCAATTTCGGATTTTATGATTGTGTACTGGTGGAGTCTTCCCATTATGTTTTTTGGAGCTTTTTGGTTGTTTAACCGCTGGAAAGATACACCCCGCGGAAGAAATCGCTGGGATAGTTTTAGTTTAAAGGCCCCAATATTTGGAAATATTGTAAAAATGGTAAATGTTAGCCGCTTTACTTCAACCCTTTCCACATTACTTAGTTCCGGGGTTCCCATTCTCACAGCAATGAAAATCGTCAGTAACCTTATTTCCAACGTACATATGAAAAAGGCCATTGAGGATGCCCAAAAAACAGTACAAGAAGGTTCATCCATGGCAACTCCTCTAAAGGAAAGCGGGAACTATCCAGAGATGGTCACCCATATGATTACTCTAGGAGAACGCTCTGGTGAGTTAGAAGAAATGCTTTCCATTGTTTCTGAACACTATGAAGGTCAAGTAGATACCAAAATCACTCAACTAACAGCAACCCTTGAGCCGATAATGATTGTTGTTATGGGATTAGCTGTTCTCTTTATAGTAATTTCTGTTATAATGCCAATGATGCAATTAAACACTATAGGTAGATGAAGGAGCCGTACCAATGTTAAAATCTGATACCCGTACCATTCTCAACTCTCAACGAGGGATGAGTTTAGTTGAAATTTTAATCGCCATAACTCTATTAGGTGTTGTAGGGACAATTGTTGTTTCCAACGTCTTAGATAATTTAAGAGAAGGTGAAGTAAACTCAACCAAAATCCAAATTAAAAGTATAGGAAACATCCTATTAGACTATAAAAGAAAATGTGGGCTCTACCCTACTAGTGACCAGGGCCTAGATGCACTTGTAGCTCCTCCAACTTCGGGAAGAGAATGTAAAAGATATCCACCTAATGGTTTTGTTAAAGATGGGAAAATTCCTCAAGACCCATGGGGTAATGATTTTATCTATGAATCAGATGGAAGAACCTACACCATTATCTCTTTAGGAGTAGACGGAATTGAAGGTGGTGAAGGATACGATGCTGACCTCAACAGCAACGACCTCTAAACAGAAACGAACTGACCATAATATCTGGCAACAAGACGGTTTCTCTATTGTAGAAATCCTTGTTGCCCTTGCTCTTGTTGCCATTATCTTTGTCGCGATTCCTTTTAGTCTAACCGACAGTAACCGCAGTAAAATTGACAGTACCCTCTCCAAACTTAATCGTGCCGTTCGCTTCTCTACAGATGAATCAGTATTAAGAAATGCAATCGTGCGTATTAAAATTGAGCTGGATAAGGAACCCATGGAATTCTCGGTCGAGTACGGAACAAGTGCCAACTTTGTTCTTCCCGAAGCTAAGGACTTTTCTAGAATGTCCCTCAAAGATAGAGAAATGGAATTAGAGCGTCTAAAAAAGATTGATTCCCAGTTTGCCAAGGTTGATGAATTTAAAGATAGTAGCGAGCCAGTTCCAGAAGGCATTTCTATTTACGGTGTCGGCACAACCTACAACCCCCACTTAGTAACTGAGGGAAATGCTTATATTTATTTTTACCCTACGGGCGAAAAAGATAGTGCGCTTATCATCCTCACCTCGCCCGAAGAGATTGTGACTCTAAAAATTTTCCCATTTGAAGAGCGCACTGTGGATAAATACATTCCTCTGACTGAAAACGATCTTGCAAACTTGGAATTCAGCCTGGAAAATAAAACGAAGGAAGCTTTTGAAGAATGGTTAAGAGAATAGTTCCCAATCAAGATGGATTTACTTTAGTTGAAGTTCTTATTGCTTTAACTGTATTTGCTGCTTTTGCAACAGCAATGGTATTTCGTCTTTCCAATAATGTTAGTGGTAGCATTCAGCTGAGTGCCGATCTCAAATTACACAACCTGGCCGAATTAAAAATGAACGAAACGCTTATAGGGAAAAAAGAATTTACCAATGCAACGGCCAATGATGTTAAGACTGGTAGCTTTGAAGTCGAAGGTTATGAAGACTACAAGTACAAAGTGGAAATTACCAATATTAAGTTTCCTGACTTCGCACAACTGATGGGGAATAGCGAGGATGATGCCGACGCCAATGATTCCAGCAATAATCGCATTCAGAAAGCTATTTTTGATAAAATGAAAAAAAATATAGAAGATATGATCTGGCAAGTAACTGTCACTGTGATTGCGCCTGATACTGAGGAATACCAACTGCATTCGTGGATTAATAAATCCAATGCCAAAATCGATACAAACTTTAGCTTTTAATGAAAAAATTAATAATGAATAACATTCACCAGCAAAGCGGCTTTACCCTGATAGAGGTTATTATCTCTCTTGCCGTACTTTCTGCCCTCATGCTGGGAATGATGAATTTAACCAATAACACTCAGGATATTTATGAACGGGTTATAAGTGAAGACAGAGAAATGCTTAAAATTGAGACGGCGATGTCCCGCTTGGAATGGGACTTCTCACAAATCTATAGCCCACTGTATTTTAGCCATATCATGAATCCAGAGGGGATGTCTGATTTAGAAGGCCAAGTTTACAATCAATTACTTGATGCCTATCAAAGTAACGCTCGCTATAACTTACTTAGTTATGACGGTATCCCAGTTCCCCTATTTAAAAATCCCGAAAAATCTGAATTTATCTTTTTTACCAGCAGTAACCGACGCAAAATGCAAAATGCCAAGCAGTCTAACTTTGCCTGGGTAAGATATGCACTGGAAAATGATAACCTAAAAGATGAATATGGCCCCAAGAGTGTAAACGCCCAGTATATGCTCACTCGCCAACTGCTCACCCATGATATTTACAGTAAAGATGAAATCGACTGGAATGATGTCAAAGCGCAAATACTAATGCGTGGAATTTCTAAACTTAGTTTTGAGTTTTATAATCCAGAAAACGAAAAATGGACTGAGAACCTAGACATTATTAAAAATGGCCGCAATCTTATTCACGCCATTAGAGTTACCATCAAATATTTTGAGTCTGAGGATAATGAGGTTACTAGCGTGCGCATTTTTCGTCCGCTATTCCCCGAGTTTACTCCGGAAGATATGTATAAGTTTCTCAATGCTAACCCCAAAAAGGGAGATGGGACTGGCACTGATGGAGGAAACAATTAATGAAAGGGTTAAAAGCTTTGCTCAATCAAAAAGGAAGTATGGCATTAACCCTGGTTATGACAACTATCCTGATTGTATTTCCTCTTATGGTGAACTTTACCACTGATGTATTTGTCAATAAGCTTAAAGTCTACAATATAGAAGATCGTTACCGCGCAAGATTAACAGCTGAATCCGCCCTTAAATTTGCCATGGCCCGCTTAAGACTCTACAAAGAAGCCTATAACTTTCTTCAAAAAAATGAACAGGCCAAAGAATTTGCAAAACAAGAAACCTTAGATATTATTTGGAACTTTCCTTTTGCCTACCCCGTCCCCTCATTAAATAACATGAACAGTGTGCAAAAGGAGGCCATTGCTGATTTTAATAATGATACAAATTTGGATGGTGCAGTCCAACTTACCATTGTGAATATTAGTAACAAAATAAATCTAAATCTATTACGTATCTCCATGCTAATAGAGGCTCAGGAGGAAGCGAAAAGGACCAATCAGTCGGGATCAGAGGGCCAAACAAAATCGGAGGAGGATGCCGAATTCAATGTGGAGACACAACTATACAAATTACTCACCAACGCCATTGAAAAAGAAAGTGAAAAAGATGATTACTTTAATGCCCAATACTACGGCATGGAGGTTGATCCCCTCATCAATGAGCTCAAATATTTTATGAGTGATCCTGGATCTATTGAAGATGCTGCCGGTGGTGATCGTAAATTTCTGGAAGAAGGAATCAGTCCGAAAAAAGGCCCTATTATTTCTTTTTCAGAATTGTATACTCTCCCAGGATGGCCCGATAATATTATCAACTTAATTGCCAACGAATTTACGGTTCACGGGGCGATTATGATTGATCTTAATAAAATCACGGATAAATTACTCAAAATACTCATTCCAAATATCAATGATGAAGAAGTCTCTGAGTTTTTTAAATACAAAGACGACCCGGAAGACCCCAAGTATTTTAATAAACTGGAAGACTTTAGAGAATATATAGTGCGAATTGCTAGTATCATGACTGAATCCGACTTTGATGAACGCTTTAATAAGTTCAAACAGCAAGGCTTAAAGTTTGGCCCTACACCAACGCTTTTCAAAGTAAATTCCATTGCCAAAGTAGGACGCTCGGAATACAAGCTCACGGCCTATGTCGTAATTCCCCCTCAACCTGAACCAAGACCTAAAACCACTAAAGAGGAGGGAAGTGAGCCACCAGGTACGAATCCTCCTGATGATGGTGGAGATGGTGATGGTACTAAACCTCAAGAGCCTCAAAAACCAAACGAAAAGAAAGAGAAAAAGACTCTACTACTTGAGCCACGGGTTGTAGAAATCATTATTGGTTAATATTATTTGTCTAAAATCCACTTTTTACTTTTTAAAATTCACAGCATAATTTAGAATACTTATATGCTTGGAATTTCAGTAGAATTAGGTACATATTCGATTAAATTTATAAACTATCGAATTGAAAAGAAATCAGTACAATTATTGAATACTGATGAGATTGTCATTGATAGAGCCAAAGACGAAGAAGAAGATGGCCATAATTTTCAACTACTATGGCATGAGCAATTACAGCTAGTCCAAGATTACCTCAAAGATATCAAAGTTGAATATCAACTTATGTTAAATCTTCCCAATGATATCGTTTCATCTCGCTTTATCACTCTTCCAGTTAAAAATAAAAAAAGAGCTAGCATGATGCTCCCCTTTCAAATCGAGGAAGACTTACCTTATTCTTTATCTGATTGCCATTGGGCGGAAACTTTTGAACAAACTTCCATCCAAATTGAAGCGACTGTTGGCATCGTGAGAAAAGAACATTTTAGCACTTTCTTTAACGAAATGATTGGCCATAATGTAAAACCACAAGTGCTAACTAGCGACTTCTCAGCTTATGCAGCTTTCATTGCTAATAATAAAGCACAGTTTCCCAGTTCTTTTTGTGTTATAAATATTGGACACCATACGACTCGTGGTTTTTACTTCCACCAGGGAAAACTCGTTTCAACGCACCAGTCATATGTTGCTGGTCAAAACCTGACTGAAAGTATAAGCCAAACATACTCAATCACCTATGATGAGGCTACCATTTATAAACATCAGAATTCTTTTCTGTTGCTGGAAGAACAATATGATGATGTAAATGAAAACCAAAGAGAATTTGCCAAAGTTATGGATGCTACCCTTAGTTCGCTATTAAGCGATATTAAGCGTTGGGATATTGGTTTTCGTGTAAAACATGGTGAAGCAATCAAACAAATATTTATTTGCGGTGGTTCTGCTAATATCAAAAATATTGATAATTATCTAACCGCTAAATTGGGAGTTGAAGTAGTTTTCTTTGACCCTTATAAATTTGTTAATGCACAGAGAATCGATTCGGATGAAAAAGTAAGAAGAAAATTTGTCCAGGTAAGTATTCTCGCTGCAAACTCCCTTAAAAAATCCCGATTGCAAAACTTTTTAAAAGGCGATTACAATATCGCCAGCGGCAGCGACATTCCATTAGAAAGTATGGCATTTGTAGGTATAAGGGCCGGGATGATCTCTCTTTTCATCTCTGTATTTTTTATCATTCAACTTATGCTTACGAATTCGGCCAATAAAACCGCAAAAGCCTATGCTGAAAAGCTCTAT
>JBFEUX010000214.1:0-4769 GCA_041547255.1 Bacteriovoracaceae bacterium | reverse complement strand
AGCTGAAATGCACCTGTTAAAAACAATTGAGGCGATAGATCTATTTATCCAAGGTGTAACATACAGTTATCACAAACTTTATTCCGATCAAGAGGACAGAAGAAGTCTTCCAATCAAAGATCTTCATATCCACTTACTATCTGTTATTAAAGCTATTAGCTCTGCTCAAGTCAAGCAGGACTTAATAATGTTAACAGACTTGCTAGAATACGAACTGAAGGATAATCTAACTCAGTGGAAAATACTGATTATACCCAGTCTAAAAAAACAAGCACAAGTTCCCTATCAATCTATTTAAATGAAATAGACTCGCAGTCTTTCGACTCTGATTTTCTAGCTAATCACTTTGATCTAACCGATGATCGCTCCAAAGCAAAAATTATTATTTCAAAGGAAGAAGACCTATATAGTCTTAGCTACTTTTACAATAATAATTTTCGGGTGATTAGGGCCGAAGAAACAAATATCAAACAGACACTGGCACAATTATCTAGACTGCTCTCTCGTACTTTTCGAGAGGATATTAAATCTGTTTTGAGCTATAAGGCTCCAAAGCTACCCAAGGACTTTTGGGACAACGAAAATATTGTTCTTAATCACCTTAATACACTTATGAAAGGCTCTGAAGATCTAAATATATTTATTAAGAACCTATTTGAGATAAATCAGCTAAAAAACTTTAAAACGATTCACTTGTTTGTACATGAAAAAGGATTAGGCCAAGCCCAACATAAACAAATCACAAGACAAAAATTATCTGCTAGCTTTCAAAACATGATTGAATTTACCAATCTGTTTAATAGTATCAAAAAATCTAAAAACCGATCTTTTGGCCAGGCGACTTTAAAAGCTTCCACCTATGATATTATTGGAACTTGTCTTGCACATGAATTATTATTTGATAATTTTAACGTCATATTCTTAATCTCAAAGGATGATTTTTTACCACAAACAAACGAAGATATTATTTTCTTTAATAAATTTATTGGCTATTTAAAGCCTTATTTAAATTTCTTTCTCAATCATGAACGCTCAAAGCAACATATAACAACCACTAAGAACTTTTTAAAAAATATTCTGTCTTTTCTCGGTGAGCGCATGCCCACTGACTTGGATTCCAATATTGAACAGTTATTGTCTGATCTTATCTATGCTATTGAGCAAATAAAAAATAAAAGTTTTAATACTGCAGATGTTAATCACCAAGAACGAATCATGCTACTGGGCGAACTCCTAAATACCTTACGGCATGAGCTATCTAATCCTCTTTTTGGGATGCAACTTACAACAGAATTATTATTAGATGAAATTAAAGACGATGAATTGCAGGAGTTTATTAAAGAAATATTAGTTTCAATTCAAAGATCACAAAATATACTTTCCAATTTTTCGCAGATATATTCACTAAGCCCAGATCTGGAGCAACTGGATTTAATTCACCTCATAAGGGAAGTCTTTACCCTCTCTAAAAGTGAAACTAAGTCTATCCAAAAAATAATAGCAGTGAATGACAAACCAATTAGTAACGAAGGTGCTACTTATAATATTGTTTCAAACCAAACCTGGTTAGCTCAAATCTTATTTAACTTAATCATAAACAGTGCACATGCCTTGAAATCTGCTCAAATCCAAGGGCCTGAGATTAAAATAAATATTTATGCAGAAAATGATCAGATCTACATTAATATTAAGGATAATGGGCCAGGAATATCCCCAGAGCTGGCGAAAAAAATATTTATTCCATTTTTTACTACGAAAAAAGAAGGCACGGGTTTAGGGCTTCCAATTATTAAGAGCTTAGTCTCCAAACTACGGGGAAATATTGAGCTGATACCTAATGACAAAGGGGCCGAGTTTTTACTAGTATTACCTAATGAAAATCCTGATCGTTGAAGATGAAATTCTTATTCAAAAATCGCTAAAAATGCTCATTGAAAAGCTGGGCCATAGCGTCGATGGTACAGCCTCCGGCAGCGAAGCGATCAAGCTCATCAAAGCTAATAATTACGACAAAATCATTTGTGACTTGATGCTTCAAGACCTCTCTGGGTTTGATATTATTGAAGATTCCAAGCAAAAGTACAGTCTTGAAGAAATTAGTAATATTTTTACAATCATCACTGCTTACTCCTCGCCCCAAGTGTTGGAAAAAGCGAACAACTACGGATGCAAGGTACTAAGCAAACCTTTTCAGGATATAAAAAGTACTATAGATATAATACTAAATAGCGGTAAATAATAAATGGCCTCAAAAAAGATAAACAATATTGGAATTATTCTTAAGCCTTCACATATCGAAGATATGGGTAATATAATTACCAATTTAATCCGTTGGCTTACAAGACGAAACAAATCTGTCCACTTTTTAAAAAAAGAAGAAGCTAGATTTCTCAAAGAAGTTTCTCACAAAACAATAAATCAAATTCAGTTTGCCGATAATGCCACTCTATACAATAAAATGGATCTTATTATTTCTATGGGAGGAGATGGAACCGTCTTAGGTGTCTGTAGAAAAATAAATTCTAAGGTTCCGCTGTTCAGTGTAAACCTTGGTAAACTTGGCTTTATTACTGAATTTGAAAAAGACGAATTTTATGAAAAATTAAACATCATCTTACTAGGTAAGTACGAAACTTTTAAAAAACATTTATATAGCATCTCAGTAACAAGAAAAGGACATAAAGCTAAAAAATATTATTTCTTTAATGATGCTGTTTTTACAAAAAACGATATCGCCAGAATGTTTAGTATTTCCGTAGAAGCTGATGATGAACATATTTATAATATCAGTGGAGATGGGTTAATTATCAGCTCAACCTACGGATCTACCGCTTATTCACTCGCAGCAGGTGGCCCTATTGTTCACCCGGATGTAAAAGCCTTAATCTTAACACCAATCTGCGCGCACAGTCTGACACATAGGCCTCTTGTTATTCCAGACACCAAAATATTACGATTGCAAGTTATTGAAAAAATAGACACTGTTAATATCACACTTGATGGCCAAGTGTGTATTCATCTTCAACCCGACGATGAAATCTTATTAAATAGAGAAAATCGTAAAACAATAAAGTTTATTAAAAATATTGATAAGACCTATTTTCACACATTGAAAGAAAAATTCGTGCATGGGCGAAGAGAAGGCTACTAGAGGTATATATGACATCACAAAATTTAAACCTAACCATTGATGAACTTACTGTTAAAAATTTTGCGACCTTTGATGATCAAACAATACGCTTTAATGATGGCTTCAATGCCATTATCGGTGAAACGGGGTCCGGAAAGTCACTTATACTAGATGCTTTACAACTGATACTGGGACAAAGAGCAGATAAAAAACTAATTCGAAAGGACTGTGAGTTTGCTGTCGTCGAAGCCAGCTTCACAACTGCAGATCAAAATATGAAGTTATATTTTGATAAAATTGGCTTCCCCATTGATGACAATCAAGTCGTCATCAAAAGAGTTCTTTATCGCACCGGAAAGACCAAGTCATTTCTTAACTACCAAAACTGTTCATTATCTACACTCACCGATTTTTCGCGACAGTATATCGACCTTGTTGGACAGTTTGAAAACCAGAAGCTTTTATCAGAAGACTACCAAATACAGTTAGTTGATAGCTTTGCGGGAAATCATCGTCTTTACAAAGAGTTTAAAAAAGCATTCACAAATCTATCGACAGCTAGAACCAAATTAAACAATGCCATTTCCAACAACCAGGAAAGATCGCAAAAACTAGACTATATAAACTTTCAAATTGAAGAGCTTGAAAAACTTAATCCATCTCAGTTAAGAGAAGGTGAACTTATACAAGCAAAAGCAGAATTTCAAAACTTTGAAACAGATAAACAAGACATCGCTTTACTCAATAATATTTTTGAAGGTGAAAATAGTGGAAACGGAATCATATCCCAACTGAGTAGTATTGAAAGAGTCCTCAACAATAGAATTATTGATCAAGATTCGATTAACGCTTTCACACAAGCTCAAGAAATTCTTAATGACATTAACTACAAGCTTAACAAATCACTTGATAGTGAATTTGATGAAGAAGAATACGAAAATGTATTAAACGAGCTAGACCTATATCAAAGACTAAAAAGAAAATTTGGTGTTGAAACCCAAGGCTTAGTTGAGCTGTTTAATGAATTTAAACTACAAAGAGATGAGCTACAAAATATTGAGGATAAAATCTCTGAACTACAAGCTTCTGTCGTTACGCTTACCAAACAAGCTCGCGAACTAGCGGAACACTTACATACGAAAAGATGCGAATATGCAACAAAACTTTCTAAACTACTAACCAAAGAGGTTCAGGCACTCAATATGAAAGGGGCCACTATTTCAATTGAACTAAAAGAGAGAGTTGAGCTTTCAGCTAGCGGATTAAGTGAAATAGCCTTTATGGCCGAAACGAACCCTGGGGAGGGGTTTTATAAAGTTAAAGACATAGCCTCTGGAGGTGAGCTTTCCCGCATTCTGCTCTCCCTTAGAAAAGTGCTTTCTGCCAAAGATTCTATTAGTATTTTTCTTTTCGACGAAATTGATACTGGTATCGGCGGTGAAACTGCTCAAAAAGTTGGCCAGGTGCTTAGAGATGTTGCTGATGACTCACAGGTTATTGCAATCACCCACTTACCACAAATTGCCATTTTTGCAGATAAACTAGTCATGGTTTCCAAGGAAGTTGTTCAAAAAGAAAAAGCCAAAAGAACAGTTTCTGTTGTAAAAGAGCTTACAGGAAATGACTTGCAAACTGAAGT
>JBFEUX010000178.1:0-6473 GCA_041547255.1 Bacteriovoracaceae bacterium | reverse complement strand
TTTTCAATTTTGAAATTACTGTGACCTTACTTATTCCAGATAATTGAACTGAGTTCTGTATAGAACCTGAGCATTCTCTCATTAGCGACTGAAAATATTCCGATTCAAAACACTCAAGAGCTTCTTTAAAATTCAATGATCCATTTGAATGGTTTAATGAAGTATGTATATCTAATAACCAAGCAGGCATGTCAGCTGTTGCAATAGCTCTTTGATCGAGTTCAAAAAAATAATCTATTGTATTTTTTAATTCCCGGTAATTCCCTGGCCAGGCATAATTACACAATGTTTCTATCACTGTGTTTGAAAACCTACATGTCGAATTATTAAAACGAATTCGGGCATTATTTATTTCAGCGAGAATAATTTGAAATTTATCCTTTCGAAATCTAATAGGCTCTAACTTTATCAAGTAATAACGTAGTCTAAAGTATAAATCCTCTCTAAACTTCCCTTCCTTCACCATTTTCTTCAGATCTTTATTGGTTGCGAAAATCAAACGCCCCTTAAACTTTTTCTCTTCACAACTTCCAACACTATAATAAATTTTTTCATCTATTAAAGTCAGAAGCTTTGCCTGCAGCTCAAGACTCAAATCACCTATTTCATCTAAAAATAACGTTCCTTCGCCAACGGCCTCAGCAAAACCGACCTTCTTATTTTGTGCTCCTGAGAATGCCCCCTTTTCATGGCCAAAAAACTCCGACTCAAAAATATTTGGGTTAATCGTATTTATATTGAGTTGAATAAAGCGATGAGTGGCTAAGCTAGAGTTACGATGGATCTTTTTTGCTAAAAAGCTTTTCCCGGTCCCTGTTTCACCTAACACCAATACTGGTCTTGTACTATTTGATAATTTTGAAATCATTTCATCATACGGCATCACACCCTCCTAAATAACTCAGCTATAACTTAGCCTTGCTATTATGTTCAGTTTTTAAGACCTCAAATACCTGATTATTTCACTTGTGAAATAAGAGAAACTAGTGTGATATCTATCCCAAATAAGTGTCAAAAACTTGTCTTAAAATGTGTGAATTACCGTCTATAACGTTGAGTAATATGTTTAGATTTATTAACATTTTTCTCAAAATCAGAAAAAAAAGAGTACTAATCAACAAGATTCTTTTAGTTTTCCACAACAAAATAATTATCCATTTTTGCGAAATATTTTATTCAAAACTAAAAACACATTTAAAATTAGCTACTTGCAAGGGCGTTAAGGAAACTAAATTCCCGTGTTTCAAAAATTTTGTAATTGACAAGGTTAGTTTTCACCAAAATTGTCGAAACTACGCATCTTGAATGGCCAAAAACTCCATAAATCCGTCTTGAGCAACGGATAATGCGAAAATTTCATCTTCTCCACCAAAAGAATCCACAACGTCAGCGATATAACGAACGCTACCTTCTGAGTCAACATAGACAAAAGGTGTAGTTTGTTCATAAATGTCGTTGGTGTTTTTGGTTTGAAAAAGCTGGTAAGTTGAGACAAAGTTGTTAAAGAGTTCTTTTGAGATTCCTGACTTTAGAATAACGACCTCCTTGCCATATTTCCAAGCTATATTAATTGTAATAAACGTTTAAAATGAAAGCAAGATAATAATTTCTCCCAGCACAAAAGAACGTATTTATAAACACTTAAGCAGAAGAACATTAAGTAAAACTTATAATAAACATAACTAAAACTGCTGTAATTTTTTACTATAGCTGGATAAAGTATTTAAAACTTTCGATTTCTAAAAACATCTTACCGATAATTCTAAAACGACTTTCCAAATGAGAATCGAGTAAACATACCAGAATATACATTACATAGATGATGTTTCTTTTCGATCTTAATCGACTAATGGATTGAAAAATCCACTCTATAGGAATCAAGGAAAAAAATGCAAGAATCCAAATAATAGAAAAACCTCTCAGCATATCCGGTAAAACAAAAATACCCATAAGTACGATGCTTGCAATACCAAATAAAACCTCATTAAATTTATTCTTATCAAAGTTCACATAAGTAAATAATAAACGTGATTTTGTTCCTCTATAAATCAAACTGAGGATTATACCAATTGGGGCAATAGTAAAGAATGCTTTTTTATAAATAGAATCAATTGTTGAGTTCAAAAGCACATCGATATTATTAAAAGCTATATCAATATATTTAATCTCATTTAAAAAGATTAGTAGTGAAATAAACAGGCCAAGAAGATTATATTTAAGCCATTGCTTCTTAAACCAACCAGTCTTTTCTTTTAAAAATAGCTTGTAGGTAAAAAATAATCCCACCGGAATCAGTACTATATTTATTGCATTTATCATGCACAAATAAGCTCCAACCAACCCCGTAAATAGACCTGAGCGGTATGTTCCAGAACGAGTACTCCACATAATGGACCATACCCATAAGACGGATGTCGTGGTAGAGATGGATGCGAAATAATCATCCGCCAGTATTCTGGAAAAAGACCACGTACTTAGGATAGCAAATATCCCCAAAATACTTAGTCTTCTTGAGTAAAAGTATCTCAGTAGGCTATAAATTGTGAGTAGAAAAATACCTAATCCGATAAAGTAAAAGTGAAAGCTCCAGATCAAATTATAAAGCTTTGGGTACTGGGAAAACGGACTATAAAGAACAGTCAAAAAATTCCAAAACAATACACTAACCTGCTCGTTAGAATCAAAATAAAGCTTAAGCGCTTCGATATTTTGAAATAAAGGAATTTCAGGAAGGGAGATTACAAAAGTCAGCAAACTCAAAGTAAGCACAGTCTTTTCAAAAGAATCTAAAAACTTTATCTCACCAAATTGACCAACCATTGTTTCTTCAATTATTTTTCCTCTCGTTGGCCAAGAATAAAAAATACCTACGATACTGAAAAATATCCAAAATAAATAACTGACCCAAGTGCTTGGAAAAAGTGCAAACAAATTAAATAAAAGAAGCATCAGTACACTTCCCATAACAACTCTATAAACTATTCGCTCTAGAGAAGAATTTGCCCGGTAATAAATTTTTAACCTATGATCTAACTCTTTACCCAATAAATACCATTGACCGCCCATAAAGAGCATATAAGTCACCAAAATAGTTGATTGGACTACTAGGTTCATATCTAGAGTTTTTTGAATCCAAATAGGAATACACAGGAATGAAAAGTATATAAGTATCCGATTTATAAAGAATTTATACTTTACTTTTAAAAAATCCGACTTTTTCACTAAAGCTTTTTCCATAATACCCGACTAGTATAGTAAGAGTTGTTACTACAACTCTTACCCCGAACCTAAATCATCCTAATTTCTAAGGCCCCTACCCAGGGCCTTTTTTTTATTCTAATTAATTCTAGCTTATATTCTACCCTATTGCATCAAATTCCTAGTATGGTAACCTATTTAAGATAGCCCAAATGTGCAAAAGGCACGTGCTAATCGTCAGGAGGATGAATTGGGTATAGCTTTCGGATCCATTAACTCTGGACTTCCAAAGGATATTGTTCAGCAAATTATTCAAGCTGAAAAAATCCCTATTCAAAAAATGGAAGAGCGTAAAGGGAAGATAGAGAGTAAAAAAACTCTCTTGCAAGACCTTATGAAGCGTGTTGAAAACATGCGAGGAGCGATCTATGCCAACAAATCCGATAGAAGCTTCCGTGAATTCGCTGTCAATGTAAGTGGAGATGGAATTGCTGCCACCGTTGATAAAAATATTGCAGAGCCAGGTACTTATCAAATTGAAGTACTTCAACTGGCCCAAAAGTCTTCTGCTATCTCTAACGGAGTTGCAGACAAAGATAAAACCTATACAGGTGTTGGTTATCTACAATATGAACTTCCAGATGGAACATCAAAAGAAATTTATATCGATACAGAGCATGCCAACCTAACAGGCATTGCAAAGCTTATTAATGGTGATTCTGAAAATGGAATGCACGCCAATGTCGTTGACTCTGGTGATGGTAGTGATGAGCCTTGGAAATTACTTATTACCTTAGACAACACAGGTGATAATAGTAAAGCATACTTTCCTAATCTCTACTTAGTAGATGGTGAAGTAGATATATGGTTTGATAACGAAAGGGAAGCACAAGATGCCAAGATCAAACTAGATGGTTTTGAGATCGAATTACCGAGCAATCAAACCACCGATTTGATTCCAGGAGTTACAATTGACCTAAAAAAAGCCGAGCCAGGCAATGAACTGACTCTTGATATACAAGAAGATACAGCAAAGATGGCAGGAAAAATTGATGAACTTATAACTAATATCAATGAAGTTATTAAGTTTATAAAAGAACAAAACGCCATGGATGAAAATACAGATACCACCAGAACCCTTGGTGGAGATATCACTCTACAAACCTTAGAAAGTAGAATTAGAAGCACCATCTTTGCGGGCGTAAAAACTGACTTTGGAGCAAGACGAATTGGTGATCTAGGATTAACTTTCCAAAGAGACGGTTTACTAAAATTAGATAAAGACAAGTTTCAGAGTGAACTTGATAAAAATCTTAAAATGGTCTCGCAAGTCCTAAATGGAAAATACTCAATAGAAGATGGAAAAATCAATGGATTTATCGATAATCTAGACAAACTGGTTAGTGATGCACTCAAAAGACCGAGCGGGATCTTATCTTCAAGAAAAGAGGGCCTGGATACGCAAATCAGGCAAATTGACAGACGTATTGAAAATAAAGAAAGACAAATAGCTCGTAAAGAAGAAAATTTAAAAAACAAGTTCGCACGTTTAGAAGAAACAATATCAAGAATTAAGACCCAAGGAAGTGGTCTTGCTGGTTTATCTGGAGGATTTAATCCAGTCCAGCAATTAGGGTAAGGAGTAAAACATGAGTTATGGATTAGGAGCCTACAAGAAGACTTCAGTTCAAACAGCAAGCAAAGAGCAAATTCTCTTAATGCTGTATCAAGCTGCAATTAAAAACACTAAAAAGGCAATTGAAGCGATCAACGAGCAGAATATTGCCAAAAAGGGAGAACACATTGGGAAGTTACAAGACATCATCATTGAACTTAACAATAGTCTCGACTTTGAAGTTGGTGGAGATGTGGCCAGGGAACTTGCCTCTCTCTACGACTATATTCTCTACTCAAGTACTCAGGCAAACATCAAAATTGACACTGAACCACTTGAGGGATGTGTAAAAGTCCTCACTACTCTTTATGATGGATGGGCCCAAGCAATAAAATCTCTTAAACAAGAAAAAGCGGGGAACGCGTAATGAAAGACCTACAAGATCAACTTATTCAATTTTTAGAAAAAGCATACCAACTTACCCAGCTTGCCCTAAAGTGTGTACAACAAAGGGATTATGAGAGGCTCTCTGAAATTCTTGATAATAGAGAGCGCGCAGTTAATATTATTCAAAGCTTGAGTGAAAACCTCTCCTTACATTCTAAAGATAAGAAGAATAATAGCGATGCAGTAATCCAGTTTAATAACCAAGTTAGTTTGGTTATTGAAAAAATTAACCAGATGGATGAAATTATCACCTCTTGTCTAGAACATGAAAAAGATAAAACTCAATTTGAAATTGCAAAAACGTTTAAAAACAAAGAGAATTTTAAAGGGTATAATCTCAACAACTTAAAATAACATTTATCGGCAAGAGAGTAGATTTATGGATGAACGAAACTCTAAATATGAACTGCAAGCTGCGAGAAATGGTCTCACAGTCCCTGTAATTAACGGTGTCTATTTACACTCAATTTACAACCCAACCAAAGAAGCTGAAGCATTTGGTATAACAAATGAGAAAGCACTTGCACAAAAAAATAAAGTATTAATCCTGGGTTTAGGTTTCGGATATCATATTGAAGAAGCTGCTAAAATAATGAGTCAGCAGCATAAAACTTATGAAATAGTTATTTTGGAACCAAACAAAAAACTTGTTGAAGATTTTGTAAGTACAAGAAACTTTGAAGATAAAAATATCAACATTATCTGTATGGATAATGTAAAAAATCTTTTTGAGAATCTTGAGTTTGTGAAATTTTTAATGGAAAAGCCGAGTATCGTAAAACATGATACTTCTTTTATTTTAGAAAAGAATTTCTATACTAGTTTTCTTGCTTATCAAGCACCTACAAACGTCTCAAGTTACCATAGATTACTAAATGCAAACTCTAGGCATTTAATTGACGAAAACGCGGAAAAAAACTTTAACCAAGTCATTAAGGATATTAGCAGCTCAGGAAAAGTAAGTTCCCAGAGTCAATACTTATTACTTACTTTAAATGAAATTGCCAATACAACCATCCAAGGATACTAGCATGAACAATATACTAATTTTAAACTTTGGAAGCACGAAAGATCTCTTAGAGAGTTCTCACCTTGTTGCTTCAATTAAAAGTGATTTTCCAAAAGCAAGAATTGAGCTGGTAACGTATAAGGCTTACCAAGGCATAGCTGAGATTATTGCCCATGTTAACAAAATTCATTTCATAGATGATAA
>JBFEUX010000114.1:0-8998 GCA_041547255.1 Bacteriovoracaceae bacterium | reverse complement strand
CTACAATGATTTGAGGATAAATCAGTGAAGTTTATCCCATTTAAGGATTAAGTATGAAAAAACAGCAAAAAACTCTCGCGTTATGGATTTTAGTTATTCTATTGATGGCCTTTGTAATGAACGAGTTCGGAAAGAAGAATCGTCAGGTAAAGCATCTTACATATTCTGATTTTATTACAGCAGTTGAAAATGATCACGTTAAAGAGGTGACGTTTCAAGAACCATCAACCATTCAAGGAAAATTTGTTGAAGGATATGAAAACGGAATGGTGTTTGAATTAACTGGAAACACTGGTACTGAAACCTTCAAGATATTAAGACAAAAAGGTATTACGCCAAATTATAAGGCCGCTGAAAAACAAAGTTTTGTTTCGGCATTACTGATTAATTGGTTTCCTATCATTTTACTATTTGTGATCTTCTTTTTCTTCTTACGCCAGTTGCAAGCCGGTGGTGGTAAGGCCATGAGCTTTGGTAAGTCCAAGGCGAAAATGCTTAATGAATCAGATAAGAAAGTAAATTTTTCTGATGTGTCTGGTGTTGAAGAGGCCAAAGAAGAATTAGTTGAAATTGTCGACTTTCTTAAAGATCCAAAAAAATATACTAAGCTCGGTGGTAAAATTCCTAAAGGGGTTTTACTGGTGGGGCCTCCGGGGACAGGGAAAACCTTACTGGCCCGTGCGGTTGCAGGAGAGGCTGGAGTTCCATTTTTTAGCATCTCTGGTTCTGACTTTGTAGAGATGTTCGTTGGAGTTGGTGCTTCCAGAGTTAGAGATTTATTTGAACAAGGAAAGAAAAACGCTCCTTGTATTATTTTTATTGATGAGATTGATGCCGTTGGTAGACATAGAGGACACGGTATGGGTGGTGGCCACGATGAGCGTGAGCAAACACTTAACCAAATGTTAGTTGAGATGGACGGGTTTGAGTCCAATGAAGGGGTTATCATTATGGCCGCAACTAACAGAGTCGATGTCCTGGATCCGGCACTGCTACGTCCAGGTCGTTTTGATCGTCGTGTAACAGTTGGGCGTCCGGATGTAAGAGGACGTCTAGGAATATTAAAAGTACATACTAAAAAGACTCCCCTTGCTGATGATGTTGATTTGGAGACCATTGCCAAGGGAACTCCTGGTTTTACCGGGGCAGATCTTGCTAACTTGGTTAATGAAGCGGCTTTATTAGCAGCGAGAGAAAATAAAACCAAGCTTTATAATATTGATTTTGAAAATGCTAAAGATAAAGTGCTGATGGGTGTTGAGCGTAAATCGCTTATGATCTCTGATGAAGAAAAAAGAAATACGGCCTTCCATGAAAGTGGACACGTTATTGTGGGGCTTGCTTTACCAGGTAATGATCCTGTTCATAAAGTAAGTGTTATTCCGCGTGGGGGAGCTTTAGGGGTAACTGTAACATTACCTGAAGAAGACAAACTTTCTATGAGTAAAGAAAAGGCCAACAATATGATCGCCATGCTTTTAGGTGGTCGACTTGCCGAAGAGTTGATCTTTACTGATTATACTTCGGGTGCCTCTAATGATATTGAGCGTGCTACCGAAATTGCTCGTAAAATGGTAACCAGTTGGGGGATGAGCTCAACGCTTGGGCCAGTTAATTTTTCTGCCAACGGAAGCAATCCATTTGGATACGGGCCAGGCGCAGATAACTCTCAATACTCAGAAGAAACCGCCAAGAAAATTGATGATGAAGTGGGCACTATTATTAAGCGTAACTATGATGTGGCCAAAAAAATACTTATAGATAGAAGAAAAATTCTAGAAAATATGTCAGAGGCCCTTATCTTGTGGGAGACTCTGGATCATGATCAAATTTGCGCTATTATGGATGGTGAAGATATTGGTAAACCAGTCTTAAAGAAAGAAGGTCTTAAAGGTGAAGTTGCCAAGGAAAGCACTAAGGATAATAGTGATGAAGGTCCTAAAACCGAAAACTTTGATTTTCCAAAGGATCCAAAAGTTTCACCAGCATAGAATGACAATATGAAAATAACAAGCATGGGGGTAATTAATCTTACCCCCGATTCTTTTTCCGATGGAAATCAATTTAATAAGAAAGATTCGCTGGCCAGTCGCTTTGAAGAAGTAAGCGCTTGGGCGCAAATTGTCGACTTGGGAGCAGAATCAACGGCCCCTAAGAATAAAGCGATTACTGCCGCCGAAGAATTGGCCCGTTTTGAACAAGCTTTTTATCCTTTAGTTGAACAACAACAAGCACCTGATGTAACCATTTCAATTGATACATATAAAATTGAAGTTTTTGAAAAACTGGCCCGCAAGATTCATGAACATTGGCCGCAGACCCAATTAATTTTCAATGATGTATCAGGTGTCGTTGATGATGAACTGCTAGATTTTCTAAGCAGTTTTGATTTGCCTTTTTCCTATGTTTTTTCTCACAATCTTTGCCCCAATCGCAAAAAAACAGGGGAGCATATGAAGTACACCACCAAGCTCGCGGGAACCGATTTTATTCGCTCCTTGCTTGAGTATTTCAATGAAGGTCTGGCAAAACTTTCTGCGACAAAGCGCTCTGTTATTATAGACCCCTGTTTTGGTTTTTCCAAAACCAGGGAACAAAACCAAATCCTCTTAAAATATTTTCAAACATTTTTAATGCAAATGCCACCAGAGCATCCCTGCATGTTTGGTATTTCACGAAAATCATTTCTTAGGTATCCCAGCGATTTAGATGCAAAATCATCTGCGAATCAAATTTTGTTGGATCATATGCAGAGTATTTTATTATATGAGTTAATGAAAGACTCTAGCGCACGAGAGTTAATTGTACGTACCCATCAAAATACTCCTATTGTAGCTGCCAAAAATGTTAAAAAGATGTTTGAAATTTAAGTCTAAACTTCTACAATGATGATATGACAATAAGCTTTGGTGAAATCATTTTGTATTCCCACAACCCTGCAAGGCTGATGCATTTTATTTCCTTCATTCTAGATTTAGAAGCAGATCTGTTGGACAATGAAGATATTCAGTTTCAATTTGATGGAATCAAATTTAAAATACATGGCCTAGATAAACTTAACAAAAAGCAAAAGGCCAGCTTTCGTCTAAAAGTCTGTGATGAAGCCGAATTAGCAGAAATTAAAAATCTAGTAGAGTTTTATTATTATAAAGAAGGAGTGGATTCATTTAAATTACCACTTATTCATGAAAATATACTTTCATTTATCGACCCAGACGGACGTTCTTGGGAAATCTTCTACGATCTGCCACTTCATAACGCGATGGCTAAAACCATACTGCAGCAATCAAATGTAAGAAATGGTTAGTTGTCATTGCTGTTAGTGAATCCTAACATTTATGCTTAAGTAAGTGTCACACAGTAAGGAAAGGGAAATCCAATGAAAAAAATTGCAATCATTTCTACACTTTTGATGTTTAGTTCAGTATTTGCGGCATCAAAAAGTACTAAAGTTATTTACGGAGAAGATAATCGAGTTGACGTTATTGACTCTACTAACTCCATGTATGTTGAACTTTCTAAGTCAACAGCAGCAATGATAGATCCTAGTAAAATTGTTCGCTCTGGAAATGGAACGGTTAGCTTAAACGGTGGTTCGTTAGAGTCGAGAGGGATGTGTTCAAGCGAAAGATTTGCTGAGCAGCCGACAGTTGCTAATTGTTCAGGATTTTTAGTTGGAGAAGATCTACTAGTAACTGCTGGACACTGTATTAGAAATAAATATGATTGTGCCAACAATAGATGGGTATTTGATTATAAAATTGATTACAAAGGGCAACGTAAAATTTCTGTTCCAGAAACAAGCGTTTATAAATGTAAAAAAGTTATCAATCAAATTTTAAGCAGATATGACCAAAACGATTTTGCACTTATTCAATTGGATAGAAAAGTTACTGATAGAAGAGTTTTAAGCTACAGAAGAAAAGGTAAAATCAAAGAAGGGACTAACTTAGTTGTTATTGGACATCCTACAGGCTTACCTACTAAAATTGCTGATGGGGCCTATGTTAAATCTTTAAGTGGAAAGTATTTTAACGCAAATCTTGATACATATGGTGGTAACTCTGGATCTGCAGTATTCAATGCTGATACAGGTGTAATTGAAGGGATTTTGGTGCGTGGCGCAACAGATTATGTATACGATAGTAGTCGTGGATGTAGAGTAAGTAATGTTCTTGCTAATGACGAAGGCGAAGGCGAGGGCGTTACCTATATAACTAATATTCCTGAGTTAAAGTAATTTTTACATTGAATTTTCTATATATAGGCCTTCCTTTGGAAGGCCTTTTTAATTTTACAACTTCTTACATTTGTTGACTTATTGACCCCAGTAATCAATATTTAATTATCGCGCAAAGAAATTCATTTATACGGAGAGATTATGAAAAAAGTGTTATGGAGTTTACTTTTAGTGTCAACTCAGACTTTGGCGGCCACGATTGCGGTTGTTGATAGCGGTGTGGATGTACAGCATCGTGATTTAACGGCCAATCTTTGGAAAAACCTTGTAGAAATTGCTGACAATGGTAGAGATGAAGATAGAAATGGTTATCAAGATGATGTTTGGGGATGGAATTTTGCAGAGCAAAACAACCAAGTGATTGATAGACGTTATATTGGAACTTTTTCTGAGGACCCTTATCGATTTTTTGAAATCCAAGGGAGAATGTTTTTAAATCAGGCTACGGAAGCAGATAAAAAATGGATCGCAGAAAAAAGAAATGATCCTAACTTCATTAAAGAGATGAACGTTTTTGGTAATTTCGTGCACGGGACTCACGTTGCAGGAATAACTGTTAACGGTAATATTGAAGGACAAGTACTTTCAGTTAAGCTGATTCCTACTGAAGTTAAGCCTTTTGTTCAGGTTTTACTTAAAAGTGTCAGAAGTGAAGAAGAGGAAATTCGTCGCGCTTTCGGTGTTAATGCACAGATGGCGGAAGGGTTAAGAATTAGAATTCTAAAGGCAGGTCTTAAGGCCCTTGCTGGTCAGCAAATGCAGACACTAGAAGAGATTGCTGCCTATGTAGGTCATCATAAAGCAGACATTGCTAACGGATCTTTTGGAACTGGATATTCACAGGCAAAAGGCATTACTGATATGCTTTTTAAAGCAGTGATGTTTAGAAAACCAAATGCTGAAGAAAGTGATGATATGGTTCGTGTCTTTTTAAATGCACTCATTACTGAAGGTAAGAAAATGATGGCAGCTGCGCCTAATACTTTATTTGTATTTGCTGCTGGAAATGATGGTGTCAATAACGATATATATCCTACTAGTCCGGCCAATATCAAAGCGGATAATGTTATTTCTGTGGCAGCGACTTATAAGTATAGTTTCATCGCGCCTTTTTCAAACTATGGGACAAAAAATGTAGATGTAGCAGCTCCAGGTATGCTTATTCGTTCAGCTGTTCCAGGAAATGAATATTTGGAAGTAAGTGGTACATCTCAAGCGGCACCTTATGTTTCAAATGTTGCAGCACAGATTAAAGATACTAATCCAGCACTAACACCTAAACAGATTAAAAGCATTCTAATGGGGACTGTTGATGAGAAGGCATTTCTTGCCAATAAGGTGACCTCAAAAGGAATCGTGAATATGGAACGTGCTGTTTATGCGGCCAAACTTAGTTTAACGACTGATGTAACCAATGCTATTTCGCAAGCAAAAGTAGAAATTGCAGACGTACGCAGTATTCAAACTAAAGGTATGGTTAGACCATTTGCGGTGACGCCTCTTCCTTTGATTCCAATGTTTAAATAAGTCAATTCGACATGATAATTGAAAGGCGGTCTATTGATCGCCTTTTTTTTTATATAATTAGCTAGGCATAAACTAAGTGCCAATTTGTCCTTGAATAAAAAAACCGAATTTATACTAGATGAAATAGGTTATTCTCGTTATCCTATAATTGTATTTAAAAATCACATACATATGAGGAGAGTTTAATGGAAGAAACGTTTATGCAACAGTTGGAAGCTTTAACTGGCCAATTTGTTGGTACGGTTTGGGGAACACCGCTGGTTACTGTGCTTATTGGGGCCGGAGTTATCTTTAGCGTCTATTTCGGATTTCCTCAAATTTTTATGTTCAAGCACGCAATTGACATCGTGCGCGGGAAATATGATAAGCCAGAAGATAAAGGGGAGATCTCTCACTTCCAAGCTTTAACCACTGCTCTTTCTGCTACAGTGGGATTGGGAAATATTGCAGGTGTTGCTGTTGCGGTTGCAACCGGTGGCCCTGGAGCTGTCTTTTGGATGTGGTTAGTTGGCTTTATCGGTATGACCACTAAGTTTACCGAGGTAACACTGGCCTTACGTTATCGTTATACCGCTGAAAGTGGACATGTACACGGTGGACCGATGTATGTAATTAAAAACGGTTTATCTAAAAATTTTCACTGGCTGGGATGGTTCTATGCTGTCTTTGTCATCCTTAGTTCTTTTGGAGCAGGGAATATGTTTCAAAGTAATCAGATGGCCAGTATTATTAATAGTTCAACAGGACTTCCTGAGTGGGCCGCAGGCTTAATCTTTGCTGTACTTGCCTTTATTGTCCTCGTCGGGGGAATTAGTCGTATTGCTCACGTTACCGAAAAGCTAGTGCCTTTAATGGTTGTGTTATATGTGGGAGGAGCCTTGGTGGTTGTTATCTCCAACTATGCTAATATTCCCAATATGTTTATGATGATCTTTAGAGATGCTTTTACTGGTACAGCGGCCACCGGTGGTTTTGCTGGGGTTGTTATTGTTGAAGTTATCAAACAAGGGGTACGACGTGCTTCTTTCTCTAGTGAAGCAGGTATGGGATCTGCGGCCATGGCACACTCTGCGGCCAAATCGAGTCCTATTCAGGAAGGGATCGTTGCTCTCTTAGAACCTTTTATCGATACACTAGTTGTTTGTACTATTACTGCATTAGCATTGCTTTCAAGTGGTGTTTGGTCAGATGGAGACGTTTCTGGAGTAGAGCTAACGGCCAAAGCATTTGCAAGTGTTATGGGGCCACTGGGTAATTGGATTGTGACTATTACAGTTACCATGTTTGCTTTTTCTACCTTAATTTCTTGGTCTTATTATGGAGAACAGGGGGTGACTTTTGCTTTTGGCGAAAAAGGAATAACTCCTTATCGCTATATATTTGTTATTTTTGTCTTCTTAGGTGCCATTGCCAACTTACCAGTTGTTTTAAATATCTCTGATGGAGTGTATGGGCTACTCGCCATTCCTAATATGATTGCCTGTTTTATGCTATTACCAAAACTCAAGGCGATTTATAATGATTATAAAAAACACTTAAAGGCAGGGGATGTGCATGCCCATGACCCGACTTTATTTTAATTAAAATTTAAAATTGATCATATAAGGTGCCCTCCAAGTGAGGGCATTTTTATTTTAAAAGATCCTGTCTTTTATATCTTCTTCGATATCTTCTGAGAGTATGTCCAGAAAGCTGAGTTTTTTAACTTTTATTTTTCTAAATCCTCTTCTGAATTCTTTTATCTCTTTGGTCTTGACGGGATAACTGCTGATATGGCCTGCAACCAGTTCTGTAATTTCGTCTGACAACTTATCTTTTTTATCTTGCGGGATACTTGAATCAATTCCTGCCCGAATTTTGTTCTTAAAGATCGCAGCTTTTATTTCATTTCTTTTAGATTTACTGGTTTCTTTCCAATTTAAATAATTTTTTATATTTTGGTAATCCCAGTGATTATAAAAGGCTTGAAATGCTTTTCTTTTTAAGCTGGTTTTTGCAAAAAAGTCATGTATATCTACTAAGGCACTTCCCGCGATACCAGCATTGTCGATCATATCATTAATTTTGGCCTTACCTTGAGGGAGCCCACCATATCCAATTGAGCTAATGAGTTGTGTTTCGATAAAACGGTCAGCAAAATCTCCTGCAGCATCAGCTGTAAAAAGCTTGTCTACAACTTTGAGGTTGATTGCTTCTGCTATTTTTTCGTCTTTTGTCGCGATTCCGGCAATATTACCGTAGATATACTTTAGAAGCTCTTTATCTTCATAGAATAGTTTATTTAGTAACTCGTCTGTTAATTCTTCTTTGACTATTTTGTAAGATTGAAGTCTTCTATTTGCCAGTAAGTTTAATGTTGCCTTATCATCATCACTTGTTAATCTTTTCTGTAACTTTGCCATTAATTGTTTATAGCTATTTTCGTCGTTAATAGGACTTTCGCACAATTGTGTAATCGTTTCACTATTGAATTTATACTCCATTAGTTGCAAGCTTTCTTTACACTGCTTGTTGGCAGTATCAAAGAATGATTTTCTGATTTGCTCAGATACTACGGCATGTAAAATATCATCAGCCAATCCCGTTTTTGCAAACTCTTTGATATCCTTATATCGATCCGGTTCTTTACAGACCTTTTCTATGGTTTCAATGGTTTTTTCATAACGCCCATTCTTTTTCGCATTGATCATGCCTTTGCGGATATATTCACTGAAGGTTTTAATATGATCAACCTTTGTTGCTGCTTCATCTTTAGGTCTTTGTGCTTCACTAACCTTGACTTGGGCCATTAACGTTTCCAAGTGCGGGCGATAAATATTTAAGTAGGTATTTAAGCATTTACCGTCGGGACGAGTAAGCAACTCACTAAAATCATATTCAGGTTTGGAACTTTCCACAACGTTAGTAAAAACGGTTTTGGCCGTATCACTGACTACATATTTTTGAACATCAGCAACATAGTCGGATACAAAATCCTGTACATCTGCATTTGGGTTCTCCGCTTTGTATTTTTGATAGACTTTCAGTATAACTTTCTCGTGAGGGCCCATTGACTTGGCCCCGCCAGCAACGTGGTTGACTTTTTGCAGATGCAAACTGATATCTTCCATACTAAGAGGAGTAAGATTAATATCATTTAGTTTTTTCAGTTGTAGATTTGTTTCGTGTGCTATGATTTTGGGGGCAGTGAACTCCGTTGCTTGCATTTTACATTTATTTTGCAATTTAGCT
>JBFEUX010000352.1:0-1999 GCA_041547255.1 Bacteriovoracaceae bacterium | reverse complement strand
ATTTGACCTTATCCCGGCACTCCTATATAAATAGCTCAGGAGTAGCATATGCAAAAAATAGAGAAAAAGAACTTAGTGTTGGACCTGGTTCTTATCCTGGTCACTGGGGGCATTTGGAATGTATGGATGCAATACCGCCAAATCAGGGACTTTGATATCTACCTGGGTGAACGTAGATACTCTTTTGCCAAATGGTTAATTCTCACCATCCTAACTTTTGGACTCTACCATATCTATCACGAATACAAACTCACCCGGGATATGTATGAATCCGTGGCCGGAAACAATGACGGCCTTGAAGTAGGCCTTATTGCAGGGATCGTTTCCGCAACTGGGGCCTGGATCTTTGTGGACTTATACCAACAATCCATTTTAAACGGGTTAAGACTTAATCGTTTAAATTAGAATACCCTGATGCCTTATTCGTTGATGAAATGCCAGTAAGGATGACAGATTATTTTCTAAAAAAGAATCCCTTCTCCACTGTTGTTGTTAATCTTTTATCGATTTTATGCTAAAAATCCCACATGTTTATTGAATTTCCAGGTGACTTAAAGAGCATAAAACCTCTAAAGTTTGACTACCCTTTTTACTACTCTCCTAAAGAGCTTGCCCTTAAGGCGGCTTATGAACTCATGGCAGAACTTGAAGAGAATAAGCTTGGGCACAACTTTGAGAAGATAGGAAAAATGTTTGGGGTTCTCATCTGTGAGTCTGTCATTAGTGAATCTGAATCAAAAATTGGCTACCTAAAAGCCTTTTCGGGAGTGCTGGAAAATGGCGAGAGACCTTCAGACTTTGTCCCTCATCTTTTTGATGAGCTTCCCAATCTTCATGAAATTAAAACTGAAAGTAGCAAAATTAATGAACTTACCCAAAAGATCAGTGAGCTTAGTAACATTGATTACAGCAGCGAAATAGCAAAGTTTAATGCCCTTATAAAAGACAAAGAAAAGACTCTTGCTGAATTCAAAAAGGGTCTAAAACTCAAAAAACTAAAACGAAATGAGCTGCGCAAACAAGCTTCAGGAGTTTCAGAAAGTGAGCTCATCAAAGAAAGTCTTGCCGATAAATTTCATTTAAAAGAAAAGACTAAACAGATTCAAGCTGATATCCATGCAATCAATCAGCAAATTCAAAGTCTATTTGCTCCCAAAGAACAACTGCTGCAAGAGCGCAAAGTTAGATCAATTAATCTACAACAAAAAATATTTTCTGCCTATCGTCTCTCAAATGCAAATCAAGAATCAAAAAACCTACTGGAGATCTTTAACGAATATAACAACACTCTTCCACCTGCAGGAGCTGGGGACTGTGCTTTACCAAAGCTGCTCCAATACAGCTACCAACACAACTTACGCCCCTTGGGCTTTGCTGAGTTTTGGTGGGGAGCTCCGCATAAAGCGCAAATTAGAAAGCATAAAAATTTTTATCACGCTTGTTCCGGTAAATGTAAACCTATACTCTTTCACATGTTAAAGGGAATTGACGTTGAAGAGAATCCTATCATCCAAGTCCCATCCAAAAAGCTAACTCTGGAAGTGATCTATCAAGATCAAGATATTATGGTGATCAATAAACCCTCTGGACTCCTTTCCGTTCCAGGAGTTAAAATTCAAGATTCAGTCTATAACAGAATAAAATCCGGCCATCCTGAATGTACAGGCCCTATCATCGTTCACAGACTTGATCAGGATACCTCCGGCATCATGGTACTGGCCAAAAATGAAAAGGCCTATAAAGATCTGCAAAAGCAATTTATCAAACGAGTTGTAAAAAAGCGCTATACCGCTCTCCTTGATGGACATATCGAACACAACAAGGGAAATATTAATCTTCCCCTAAGACTTGATCTCGATAATAGACCTATGCAAGTCGTGTGCGGCCAACATGGTAAAGAGGCTTATACTGAGTACGAAGTCATCAAAAGGTTTCCAAAAAAATTTCCAAAGTGGACCCTCATCCACTTTTACCCCCATACCGGCAGAACTCATCAACT
>JBFEUX010000236.1:0-4306 GCA_041547255.1 Bacteriovoracaceae bacterium | reverse complement strand
TCTAAAACAACTTTTACCCGAATCTAAGTGGATAATAACGAAAAGAGTAATCGTGTTTCCCTTTTCAACGATACTGGGGCTTAAAGCGAGACATCCTTAATGAAAGTGCTTTTTCTGCTGGGGGGTTATGGTCTTGGAAACTCAACTCGCTGCTATCAATTAATAAATCAATTAATAGCTAAAGGTGATTGTATCACTATTGCTTCTTTTGCTAATGGCCTTAATTTTTATAAAAAAGTTATCGGTATATCCGCTCTTATAAGGTTACGTGACTTAAATTTTAACACAGTATGGAACCCTGTTAAATTCCTTGCATACCTGTACAATACCATTATAAGCATATTCGCAAACAACTGGATTATTTATCGCCATGTACGATTAAATAAGCCAGAATTAATTGTTTCAGATTCCGACTATTCTTTCATGCTTATTCGCCTCTTGGGGCATAAAGTTATTTCCATTAACAACTCTAACTTGGTACTAAAGACATTTATCAACAATCTGTCCTCGTTTCCTTACTGTAGTATTCCCAAGGTTATTTTTGTTGAGTTTTTCGATTATTTGTATCATCTGTTTTTTTCTACTAGCGTTTTTTGTCCAAGTTTTACCAATGTAAAAGCAAATCATAGAGGTAAATTTATCAACATTGGGCCAATCACTCGGGCTAAAAAACACGGCCTTAGCAACAACAAAAGCCGAAATAAGAGTTTACTAGTTATTTCTGGTGGGTCAACGCACACTTTGTCTTTAGACCTTACGAGTCTATGTAACTATGATATTTACAGTATTGGCAATAACAATATCTTATCTCATCCCAGCTGCAGACTACACAGTCTTGGAAAAACACTTACGAACGATATTTTTGATATAATAGACTCTGTAGAGTTAGTAATTACCAGGGGAGGGTATAGCAGTCTAGTAGAGTTACTTGTACTTGCTAAGCCCATGGTTATCATCCCCATTAAATGTCATCCCGAACAATTATCCAACGCACTTCAAATACATAAGCTTGGTGTTGGTGTGATTAGCACTGAAGAAAACATAGTTAACAATGTTTATTTACTTTTAGAGAATATTAATCAATATCACGCAAACTATGATAAATTATCCGTAGAAGATAATTCACAAATGCTTTTAACTCTTTTGAGAGATAAACATGAATAGCAGCGAGAAAAAATTATTTTGGAGTCGCAAAATCCTTGATTGGGAAAAGAGTCGCTACACCCAGAAACATGGCATACTTAAAAGACATATTAACAGCTCTGTTCTCTATCGACTAAACTACGCTAAACAATTCCTACTAAAGCACTGTACTGGTAAACATATCACCGAACTCGGTTGTGGGACTGCTCTTTTGCTAGAGGACTTATTATCATCTCAAACACAGCACTATTATGGCTTTGACTTTGCTACTCCCGCTATAGAGTTATTAAAGCAACGTTATAGCGATAATCCAAAAGTAAGCTTGTCTGAAAAAGCGATTACACAGATTGAATCTCTTAACACTGATATTGTTTTCTCTTTAGGCTTACTGGATTGGCTTGATCTTAGCGAAATTGATCATCTTTTTAAAATTTCAAATAACGCACATTTCTTTCACACCATCTCAGAAAAAAGACCTGGCCCTACTCAATTAATACATAAGTTGTATGTCTACGTTTTTTATGGGCATAAATCTCAAGGCTATACACCTCAATATTATTCAGTCGATGAAATTTTTGCTATCGCTCAAAAATACACGAACAAAAAAATTAATATTATAAGAGATCCTCGTTTGCGTTTTGGTACCATCATTACAACCCTGGACAACAATGACCTTAGCTAAAAAAAACATTGCCATTTGTGCTGACGATTACGGATTATCTAAAGAAACTTCCCAAGGAATCCTTGAGCTCATTGACAACAATAGGATCACTGGAACAAGTGTCATGCCGTTTGCTGATAATTGGGCCTCTTCGGCAAGTGATCTACTTGATCGCAAAAGACTAGCTAATATCGGTCTGCACCTAAGCTTAACAGAACACAGCGGTTTACCAGCGATAAGTTACAACTACTTTCCTTTTTTGTTCAGCCTCTTTAAAAACACAATTGATAAAAGCTCTATACAAAAGGCCCTATTCAACCAGTTCGAAAAATTTATTGATGATACTGGCATGCTTCCAAATTATATTGATAGTCATCATCATATTCATTTGCTCCCTAAAGTACGAGATATCTTTCTAGATGTATATAATCACTTTTACCCACGTCATGATTGCCTAGTAAGAAATACTTACGAAAACGTTGGTTTAGTAGCAGCAATTTTAAATCCGAAAGCTCTATTAATAAACAAGGATGGCAAGCAACTTAGCAAGGAACTTATAAAACGAAATATTCCACATAACCATGGTTTTCGTGGAGTTTATAGCTTTTCAAAAAGTGTTAATTACTCAGATCTTTTTAATAATTTTCTAGTGAATATAAAAAATAACTCTATAATTATGTGTCACCCTGCAAGTCATTTTACTAAAGCCACAACCTTATCCACAGTTAACTTGTGCCGAACTAAAGAATATAGTTTTTTAAATAGTAATCAGTTTCTTGAACAGCTAACGGCTTCGAACATACAACTCGTTAAACCAATCCAGCTTCTCTAGTCACTTGTTAATAAGCTGTATCTAAAATATACCTAACTCTTTGAGCTGGCCACAGCTAAGGTTGTCTCCGATACCATTGATTTTTACGCCACAAAGGTTAGCAACAGAGGTAAGAACTTTATCGTTGAAAGAAGACACTTTAAGACTTTGGCCAGTCTTAAGCTGCTTTTGAGCACTTCCAATTAGAATAACGGGCGTTCTCGTTACTGTGTGATGCAGTCCAAAGTGACTGGTACCATATAAAAGAACGCTATCGAGCATATTACCCTGGCCATCAGGTGTGGCCTTAAGTCTTTCTGCAAATAAGGCCAGGCGCTGCCAGTTCCAACGAGCAGCTTTAATAAAGTTACTTCTTTCGGCAGAAGCTCTATGATAGACGGCATCGTGAACATCGTCGTTAAGGTTAAAGCCTAGCCACTCATATCCCCACTGAATACTTGAATAGCCGAACATGACTCCTCCAACGCCTATTCGTTCACAGGCAAGAGCGGCAAACATCACATCAAAGTGTGCTTGAGATCGAGTAGGAATATAGGTTTGAGAGTTACGAGTAGGAAGCGAACAACTAGCAGAAGTTTTTAATTCAGAGTTTTGCAGTTCAATTTCTGCAGCTAAACTTTGTTCTGCCTTGCGGATAGAATTTTCGTGGATATCAAGTTTCACTTTTTCTTCACCAGTCAGCTCTCTGCGAAAACGTTTTAACTCACTTACCATACTGTCGAGAATGGATTTATCTGCAGAAAGACGAGCGAGACGTTCAGCCTTGGCTGCAGTACTGTCTCCAGTTAATTCATCTGGCTGGAAATTTTTAAAAACTTTATCCCAAGCACTAGCGGGGTTACTAATTGGAATTTTGAATTCTCGATTACCAACAGCAAAAGGCCTTCCGCGCATAGCATTGTAGTCTTTTGTATGAACTTGTACTTCTAGGGAATTAACCCCAAGTGCTTTAGCAATGACTTGATCTACGGAGGGGCCACCTGGCAGACCATCGAAAGTATCTGGAATTTGATGCACTTGATGTGCTGTAAGGACTTTTCCCATAGCGCTTACATGCCAATTCCCTTTAATGTTTGGACCTGAAGAACTTAAATTTATCCCATCAAGAATGATCATATCGCTTTTTACGTTTTTAAAATCTTGTATAATTGGTGGTAATGAAAAATCAGTTCCCGATTGTGATGGGAAAAAATCCTGAGGGTAAGGGTATGGGGATCCACCATCAATAAAAAAGACTGGCCGAACTTTTTTTATTGTATCAGCTTGGGCCATTGCACGTCTTATGGAAAAGATAGGAGACAAAAAAAGCATTGACTGTGCAGTTCTGAAAATAAATTGTCGACGTTTCATTATTAATGACTCCTTAAATATAATCCTGGGCTTGCAATCGCATCAACTACAAACTCAAAAATGACTAAATTATTTGCACTCAATTCTTTATTAAAAGTATATTCATAATATTCCTGAGCTTCAACTGAGCCCAAGCCTGTTATAAAACGGGCATATTGTTTACTAAAACACTGGTGCATTTGCGGGCTTTGAGCGAGCATTGGAATAAACTCAACGGCATTATTGTAAGCATTCGCTTGTCCGTCTAGGTAGGCTTCATCAACCGCCGAATTGATAACTTGATTTTTTTGTATAGTTTTAAATTCACCAAGAGCATTATA
>JBFEUX010000270.1:0-3549 GCA_041547255.1 Bacteriovoracaceae bacterium | reverse complement strand
TATAAGCAATTTGTTTTAACTTATGATGATGGTTCGCTGTACACCGATACTAATATTGATACGATCACCCGAGATGTTAGTTTTAAAGATACAGCTTCGCGTTTTTATGCCACTTTAGTTACTGCTGGTCTGCTTGGGATTGAACAAGAGGTATATAATCAAGGCAGGGATGAAGTAAGAACTTTAATAGCTGGTGATACCGCAAAAATTATTGTTAGATTAAGAAATATTGGAACAGGTCAAATACCTTATTTGCGAAAAATTGACACAGCTTACTGTTCAGCTGCTCCAAACTGTCCAGCAGCTGATGATCGTGGTAGTTTCTTTATTGTGCAGACCGATCCTTTAGATCTCACTAAATATAGCGCTGAAAAAGATTGTCGTGATATCATTAACTGGCAAGGAACCATTGCTTATGATGCGCGTGGTACCCTTAATAAGGGAGAGTCTTGTCTAATCACATTTGAATTTTATATTAAAGGTGATGATATTGCGGAGACCAGCTTTGAGTCTAATCCCACTCAGTTTGATGAGGCATTACGTCCTTGGGGTAGAAATATTTCAAATTTTAACTATTATAAATTAGAGCCCAGCTTTCCCTCTGTTAGCCAAGCTGCTTCTTTAGCGCTTGTTTATTTTGATGGGGATGGTGATAATCCGATTAAAGATGGTTTGCCCTATGATTTAGGTTTGGCAGATACTTATTTATATGGTGACCCGAAAGATTTTACTTTAGGGGCAACATCACAAAGACCCAGAGTCACATTCACTGAGACTCCATTCATTTTACCGACAACACCATTGCCAAATACTTCGGCCCTTATTTATAGACCATCGTTTACCAGAACGACGCTAACTAATTATAAGGGAAATCTGATGAGTACAACTCATCCAACGGTGACACTTCCGGATACTTGGATTTATTCTGAGATGAACTACTATACCTATACTGATAATCTCAATCACATAGATGATTCAGGTGAGATTTCTTTTGCCACGCATGGGATAGATATTGCCTCTAACTATAAAAATGATTGTGCTGATTGTGATTATATGATTCATTTTGGTACTTTTCCGGTGGGGGAAACACATCCGCTGGCATTTCAATTTACAAATATAAATTCAAGTTATTCAAAAATTTTAGCAAGCTCAATAAGTTCTAGTTCTGCTGAGTTTGCATTTGATATTTCTGCTATAGCTGGTGGTGTAGATATTTCCCCTGTAACCAGTATGGATATTTTAGGAACTTTTGCTCCAACAGTTGCGGGCAAATATACAGCTATTATTGATTATACTTATGACCCGATGTTCATTGGAGCAACTGGTTGGCGTTCAAAAATTTATTTAGTGGCGGATGCAATTGATGATGCTCCTAACTTAAATATTAGTTATACCAGATTTGATGTGGCGACTACCCCGGGGGTTGCTCCAGTCGAAACAGAGATACCTAGTAGTGAAATTTTTATGTCCCCCACTCGTAATAATGAAGGTTTTGTAGCTCCTTTTGCAGCTGATCAAGCAATGGCCTTGCAGATGGTTAAACTTGAGACCATTGATTTTGATTCGGGTTATGTTAAAAAAAGATTTTACCTTGAAAATAAATCATTAACGCGCCCAATGAATAATCTGAGTTTTGTTTTTAGAGATAGCGCATCGGATCTTAAAATTGGAAATAGTTCGGTCTTAACCGGTTTAACCATCGATGATAACTCAACAGCAGGTCATTGTAATTTCGGCGGCGGCTCTATTTCTCTTGCTCCTGGAGAGAAGTGTTATATTGATTTTAAGTATCAGCCCGATACAAATATGAACCCAGCGACAACGCTTATGACATTTGTCTATGAGATTGCTCCTGAACAGTACACAGAAGAAAATGTAATGCTAGATTTGGTTCCTCTTGATCCTTCTCGTTTAGAGATTGTTGGTTATACTCAAGGTTTGGTCACAACTTCTATCGATGGCAATGTAGATCCAACAGCTTATGAATTTGATTTTTCTACTGTGACTGTTAATGAAAGTCCAAAAATTTTAACATATGGACCGCTAACCGTAAAAAATACCAGTGCAGAACTACGTGCTTCGTTATTAAAGGCGTATGAGGTCAATTATGGTGGAGTCCCTTCAACATGGGAGACAATAAATTCCAAGCCGTATACCACGGTTTATAGTCAGGGAAAAATAACGGTAAAGGCAAACTATGAATGTTTTTATGGTGAGGATCCCGCTGGGCTTCAGGATTATCAAAAAGGTTTTGATGGAAGTGGTAGTTCAACATGTCAATTTGTGATTGATCTTGCTCTCGATATTAATGATGTTGCCCGCTCATTAGATAAGGCCAATTATAATGATATGAAAGATTTTTATGCAAGACTGCCTTATTATTCATTTGAAAGAGCAAATGTTGATTATTTAAGTTTTTATTTTATCGGATCGATTAAGCCCGATTCCTATACGGCCCCTGGAAGTATCTTTGATGTGACAGGAACTGATGATAAGAAAATAAATTTTTCTTTTGATCAAGTAGAGGGAAATTCCCCTGCCGCCGGTGATGTCGTTGGCTATAGAATTTTCTTTTCTAAAAGTAAATCGACTTTATACAATGTAGTTAAAGATGGAGGCTCTTTTATTCCTGGTGATTATTACACCGCTACAGGTCCAGTAGATGTACAGTTTGATGCAGCTGCGGATCCACTTATTCAAAGAGGTTATATTTACTATTTTAAAATTGTGGCCATTCGAGCACATGCTAGTTATAACGCCAAGAAATTTGAAGCTCTTTCGGATGGGCTCTATCTAAGTGATGGTGATTATCCCATTTTAAGAGCAATGGTTCCTTTGTTTGATCATATTTATGTTCACAATTTTAATGCCATGTTATCTAAAACAGTCATTACTGATGCTGGCTCAATTAAAACACCTCAAGTTTATGCGGATGCCGTCTCAGAGTGTAGCTCATTGTCAGCAAATTTTTCGGATAATGGAGTGAGTAAGACTAGACCGTATAATATTATGACCAAAAACTTATGGGATAGTGTAAAAGATAATCCTAATGCGAATAATTATCCAAATGGACAAGATCCTAAAGCTCTTCCTCATTGGACTGGTCCAACTACTTATGATATCCATACAGTATATACAGCTGCTTCTATCCCTGGCTATGATGCAAGTGCAACATCACAGTGTTTTGATAGCTATGGCACTTGTTATTTTAAATGTACTGATGGTTGTGCCGCCGATCGAATGGTTGTGGGAGGATTCTATGGCGCAGCATCTGCCTATGATTATACCAATTATCTTGGTGAAACTTTGCCACTAGGACATACTCGATGTTATGTAAACGTTGCACCTTAAGCCTATTGCTGTTTATTTTTCCTGTAATCTCTTTGGCATCGTCGAAGGATGCTAAATTAAATGAAGTGCCGATTAATTTGTATCTAAATATAAACTATGGGCAAGGCATTGGAGAGACGGATCGTAGTCGTTTTCAAATCTTTTTTTTTAAAAAAGTTATTAACAATCATAAGTATAATTTAAATTTTTTTTCTTTTA
>JBFEUX010000170.1:0-6701 GCA_041547255.1 Bacteriovoracaceae bacterium | reverse complement strand
GGACAAATTGAAATAGGTTAAATTTTGGCACCATTGCTTTTGTCCCCGATTAAAATCAGAGCAAAAAACTGTGGTAAAATACTAAAAATCATTAAAAATTACTTAACTCAGAGCCGATAGTAGTAAGTATATCTCATAGAAATCAGGGGCCAAATATGTCAGTGATCACTGAAGTTAAGCATAATCAAATGGATCATTTAAGCCAACCGCTTAAAGAGATTGCTTTAATTATTGCTGCTCCCGAAATGCTACAGATCAATATCGCCAACCGTCTGAATCATGACTTTCATTACCAAGTGCATACTCGGACCAATATCGATGAGGGACTGCACTATCTTACTCATATGCGCACAAATCTAGTTATTGTGGATATAGATGCTATTGATCAAGAATCCATTGAGCGCCTTTGCAAAGTTTTTGGACATGTACAAATCCCCTGCCTATTTATCGGCACAGATCCGGGCTTTTTACATAAACTTCAAGACGAAATTGATAACGGCCTTATCTCATTTTTACCTAAAGCAATTTTAAACACTATGTTTAGAGAAACACTTACACTTCTGCTAAAAAAGAATTGCGCTCCTCAAAAAATGTACAAAAGATTTTTAGCAGTAAGCACGATCCAAAAACCGACAAGCTTTTATATCCTTGCCTGGAGCTTATTGTTAGAACCAGTGTTAAAAATTTTATACCTAAAAGTAAATACCGCATTTGACTGGGAGATTCTTGCTCGCACTATTTTTAGCATCGAAGGTTTTGCTAATAATTTTGAATTTTGGGGACTTTTCCCTTTAGCAGGATATGCACTTCTAAGTGTCAGCGCCTGGAGTTTTCTATTCTTTATTGGGCTGCAAGTTTATGCGCTTTATGCATACTTTAGCTACGAAAAATTTACCTGGCCCTATGTTGCTGAAAGCCCTTTCATCTCGGTAAGTTTTCTACTGGCAATTAATACGGCCTTAGTTTTATACTTTGCTGTTCCTGCCAACCGTAGACCTTACTGGAATCAAATGCGAAGAATTTGGAGAAATACCGCTCGCTACACCACGAACTTAAAATCTCAATTCAAATGGGGAGAAAAGCAAGTAGGCACAACCATTACCAATATTTCTGAAACGGGTGCCTATTTTACCTCAGCAGAAGGACTAGATATTGGACAAAAAATGCAAATAAAAATACCTATTAACGGTGAATTGAAAGAACTTGAGGCCGTTGTACGTAGAGCGCAAGACACTGCCCATGAAAGTTACACTGGCTATGGGGTGGAATTCAATTATAAATCCCGTTCGGATAAAAAACTTTTAAAAGAATTTGTGGGTACTCTCAACCAGCGGATTCAATAAAATCTACTAAATTCCAGGGATGGTTAGTAAAAATGTAATCTGCCTCTCGCTCAACTTCGCGCTTTAAGCAGTTTGGGGTGCGGATAAACCCTGTTCCCACTTTTTGCCCCGCAGTATGGTGTTTTCTTAAAATATCATTAGAGCATAATACATAATGTCCCGTAACTCCTCCCAAATCATGCATCAATGCCTGTGTACTCATATCAAAGATATTAAAGTTCGCTACCAAAAAATAGGCTTTCTTATCGTACTGATCGAAAATATTAATTGGGGCCATACTTAAACTTAAGAAATGAAAATCCTTCAGTGGCCGAAGAGGGCCAAGAGTTTCACTTAAAATCTTCTTTTGTTCCACTGGGCTAGGAAAGTATTCCTCTTTGAGCTCAACAAAAAAATGAATTTTTTGGCCATACATATTCACAACCTCTTTAAGTGTAGGTATTTGAGGTACAAATTTTCTAAGATCAGCAAAACTAAGATCTTTAATTTGAGCATTTATATTCCAAAGTCGACTTAAGTCGGGATCGTGATGAACCACTGGCACTAAATCCTTAGTCCAGCGGATATCAAACTCGATTGCATATAGACCATGCTTGCAAGCTAGCTCAAAACTTTTCAATGTATTTTCAAGAATGTCCTCATTATTATGCCATCCTCGATGGGCCACTAGTTTTATTGCCTGAATTTTCTCTTTTTCGGGAGTCGACCTGGGAATAATATAAAAAATAAAATCGACAATTACCTGTAAAATTTCTTTTATTGCTGCAAACACCTATTTATCCTTCGTTTATATTTCTTTAAATTACCAAATCCTGCCAAAATTGACACAAATTTGACACATATATGAGAATTTTTGTTAAATTTGACTCAATGAAACTGGACCTTTTTCTCTTTATTTTTGCACTCATTCTCGCCTTTCTCACCGGAAATATGGCCTATTTCATCAAAAATGAAGGGCAAGCAGACTTTAAAGATATTAAAGAAGTTCGAAAACTTCATGTTGAGCTGCAAGAAGAAATCACGCCCTATAAACGTTTAGACCTCAATATTGATTATCCCACTCAAGAAAACTTAAAATTATTGGATCCACAAAGTATCATTGCAACAAAAGCAAGTGATATATTTTTTAGTTCTGCCGAGTGTATTAAATCAAAAATTTCCCAATTAAGTTCCAGCTATATAAATAAAGAAACTCTATGGCAGGCCTATTTATGTAACCAAGTAGAGCATCTCCCAATTGATTTTTTTGATTCTCCCCCTTTTATGCATCCTAATGGCCATAGTTATGCTTACATGAAGTATAAAACCCTAAACAGTCATTTTAAACGATTGAGATGGCTAGATGCCCATGCTAAATCAATGCATATAACTGAGCTTAAAAAACTTCAGTGGCCGAACAGCACTGCGCAACAATTTCTGATCAATCTACCTGATGAGACTTTTAATCGTATCATCGCAGGAGATGGTACTTTTATCGCCCGGGATTTTTATTTTATAAAAAATGGCCCTTTAAAATATTATATTGTGGATAAAGATATTGCTCTTCGCTTTTTTAAACGCGCTCGCTACTATTTTAGCGAAAATGGAAAAGAATGCATTTTCAATGTGGCCAATGTCTGCTGGCATAAAAGGCCACATAATTTGCAAAGTTTATTCTCTCAATCGGCGATTGTTATATTTTTAGGAACCATTATCATCTTGGTTTTAACCGCCAATAGCCTTTATAACCGTCTAAGAAAGAAAAAGATGGAAGAAGAGCGTAAAAAACATGCGCTGAGGACTCTAACCCATGAATTAAGAACTCCCATCGCCTCTCTTCTTTTACATATGAACCAGATCCAACAAAACCCCGAAGCTGTGCCTTCTGAATTACAAGAAGAGCTACTTAAAATCGAAGGACAAATTTATCGTCTTAAGCACTTAGCTGAAAAAAGCCAAAGTTATCTGCAAACCGACAACACCGAACTAATTTCTCTAAAGCAAAAAGAAATTCCTTCTCTCAAGGAATTTTGTGAAGAGTTCCTATGGGAATACGAATCTGAAGATATTCATTTAAAAGTGTTAAAAGATAGTTCCCTGTGGGTTGATCCTTATTGGCTCAAAATGTGTGTCATGAACCTAATTGATAATGCTCTTCGCTATGGGAAGCCCCCGGTAGAAATAGAGATAGATCAAAGCGGCGACTGTATTATTCTCACCATTCGCGATTTTGGACATATGCCCTATTTAAATCTTAAGGAGTTGTTAAATTCCCGCCATAAAAATAGTAAAGGTTTAGGTTTGGGCTTAATTATTGTAAACAAAACGCTAAAAGAAATGGGTGCCAAATTATCCTTGAGTACAAATCCCACTGAGTTTAAAATAAAAATCAAAAAACAAACGAGGCCAAAAGATGAAAAAAATTCTATTAGTTGAAGATGATAAAAGTCTAGGTCCAACCCTAAAAGAAACACTTATACGTGAAGGTTACGAAGTTAAGCTTTGTGAAAATCTAAATGAAGCACGCACGCAAAAGTTTAGTGATTTCTCACTCATTCTCTTAGATTGGATGCTACCCGATGGCCAGGGAGTAGATCTTTTAAAAGACATCAATCATATCGTACCCGTCATTATGCTAACCGCTCGCACGGATTTAATAGATAAAGTGCTAGGTTTAGAAAGTGGAGCCAATGACTATGTCACCAAACCATTTGAGCCCCGTGAGTTACTCGCCAGGATTAGAGTGCAACTACGACAAAAAAATAGAATAAGCACAGAACAAACTGAAGAATTTACCAGTCAGCATTTAACTTTTAATTTGAATGAACGTAAAATTTTTTACCATGGCCAGGAAGTGAGCTTTACCAAAATGGAGTTCGACCTTCTTTATCTTTTGGCCACCCATCCCAAGCAAGTTTTTTCCAGGGAAAAACTTCTGGATGAAGTGTGGGGCTATGAAAATTATCCTACTACCCGAACGGTAGATACCCATGTGCTACAAATCAGACAAAAATTGAATAATGATATTATCGAGACCATCAGAGGTATCGGTTATCGTTTTAACCCTGAGCACAAATAAATTAACCTAAACTTGACATTGAGCTGACTCAAAATAACTCCCTTGCAGTTAGGATAAACTCTATAAGCGAAACGCAGAAAGGAGCTTATTCATGACGCTTTTAAGATTACTATCTCTCATCACTTTGGCCATCCTCATAGCTAGCTGTGGCACTGATAAACAATTTAATGCCAGATTAGAAAAGGCCATTGCAGAAAATCCAGACATTGTGTTTAAAGCAATTGAGAAAAATCCAACAAAGTTCATGATGACAGTACAAAATGCTGCACGCAATGCTCAAAGCAATATGCAAGAGCAAAGAAGATTAAAAGAAGAGCAAGAGTTTGAAGCCGCTTTTTCTCATCCGCTTGAACCTGTAATCTCCAAACAAACACTCATACGAGGGCCTAAAGATGCCCCCATCACCATTGTTGAGTATTCTGATTTTCAATGCCCCTTCTGTGCTCGCGGTTTTGAAACCGCCCAGGCACTGATGAAAAAATACCCCGGTAAGGTGCGTTTCATCTATAAGCATCTCCCGCTAAGCTTTCACCCACAGGCCATGATTAGTTCCCAGTACTTTGAAGCTATCGCACTTCAGTCCCCCCAGAAGGCGTTTAAGTTTCACGATCAAGTCTTTAAAAATCAAGGTAAGCTTAAAAACGGTGAAGCGTACCTTACCCAAATTTCCAAAGATCTAAAACTAGATCTCAAAAAACTGAAGGCCGATCTAAACTCTGACGCCATTATGAGTAAGATCGATCAACATATAGCTGAGGCCAAAAAATTTGGAATCCAAGGAACGCCTGGGTTCGTCATAAATGGCATTCCTGTAAAGGGTGCTTATCCTGCAGAACATTTTGAGAAAATTATCGCCAAACTAAAGGCCAAAGGAAAACTGAAACTCTAATAAGTTTTCTCTATGTCTTCTCTCTTAAAACCGCCCTCTAGAATTAGAGGGCTATTTTTTTTAAAATCAAGAATAAATTCATCGATATGATGTTTAGTCACGTGAGGCATGGTAATAATATGGGCCATGTCTCCCTGAGTGGCCAATTGCCATTTATTAATTAAGTTTTCATCACTCGGCTTAGGGAATACCACTGTAATTGAATATTGATGGCGCCAGGCGTGAATTCCAATGGTCTTTAATTTTTCAATCAAATAGTCCGCCATGGAAATTGAACTTGCAATCATTTTACGAAATCCCGCTGGCCCATTTTTCTTAATGGTATACCACAATAAAAGTGTGGAATGGCCATTGCGGGAACCGCTTAAAGTGGTATCAACTGCCCCAATATACTCAATACAATTTCCTATGCGATCGACTAAGGTTTTTTTGGCCAAAACGACTCCGCAAGGCATAGGAGAACCAAACATTTTATGTCCAGAGATAGATAACGAGTGCACCCCACTACTTAGTCCAAAACCTGGCGCATCAGCAACAAATGGCAGAATCATTCCGCCCAGGGCCGCATCTGCATGAATATAATGATTAGGAAATGCTAACTCTTTTACTAAATTCTGAATTCCTACAATAGAGTCCACCGCTCCTTTCATTGTGGTTCCAATAGTGGCCAAAAAGATCGGAGTTTTAGTGCGGTTAATTTGCAAGACACTTCGTAAATCATGCATATCCATCTCACCCCATTCATTACTATGAATTGCTATTGATGGCATCTTTAACAACTTTAAAATTTTAGGGATAGAATAATGAGCCTCTTTGGAATAATAAACAATACTGTCAGGATAGGTTTCTCGGGCCACATAAAGCCCATACATATTTCCTTCGGTTCCACCATTAGTCACATAGCCCCAAAAATCATTATTGGAAATTCCTGTGGTATCTGCAATAAACTCGACCACTTCTTTCTCAAAAACATGGGCCTTTAATTTATATGGGCCATCGCTTAAGGGATCGCCAATATTATTGATACTTAATTTGAAAAAATCGTAAAGCGCAGAATAGTCGTAGCTAAAATTGGCAGGATAGCCAATCATATTCTCTCTTTTACCTTCTAAGTAATGATAAAAGTCCTGTAAACGTTTTTCGTAGTTTTCCATGAGAGCAATATAGCTGCTTTTCTAACTTAAATATATGAGCTAAATCACCAAAAATAACTATTGTATAGTAAGCGTAAGGCCTGTCAACCCTTGTGAGCAATCATAAGTCCCCTCCCATTTACCACTGATGGGAGAATTACTTAAAGTTTCTACTCTTTTAAGAGTAAACATTTTACAGCCTGGAAAATCAATTCGACCTTTAAATAAAGTGTGAGAGCTTTCGATGATTCCCGAGAGAGGAACCATATCATAGCCAG
>JBFEUX010000045.1:0-15705 GCA_041547255.1 Bacteriovoracaceae bacterium | reverse complement strand
TCCCACTGTCGCAGTGATCGTTTGAATGCGAACATTACGCTCTTTTGCCAATAATTTAGCCTTTTTAACGGCAACGGAGCTAATGTCGATACCAGTTACACTATGACCTTTTTGCGCCAAAAAAACGGCATTACGTCCCTCTCCCATTCCCAAATCTAAAACTTTACTCTCTGGTGCTAAATAATCAAAGTTCTCAGCCAAAAAGGTGGCAGGAGTTTTTCCATAAACATAATGACGTTTACTGTATCGTTTATCCCACAAAGTTTTGTGGTCAAAATCAGGATTTGCCTCACCCGACAGTTGCTTGAGTCGACTCGAGGTTAAGGGCTTTTTTGCAAAAGCATTTAAAGATAAACAAATAAAAAGTAGGCTTAAGATTTTCATCAATTCTCCACTGTCGCCATATTAGTGCAACTTACTTGCGCTACAGTTGTAAACCTTATTACCTTGAATTTTTTAGTTTAGTAAGACACTAAGAGTCATCAGAATCGTCAATAAATGGGGTTTCTTCGCTATAGGCTTGCGTTTCCCCCTGAGTTACAAAAAATTCATCAGCACTATCCAGCGCAGGAATATCCTCTGCATTTTCCAAATCGGCCACTTTGGTGCCACTTAACTCAGCATCAATATAAAGTAGCAATACTTCATATTTTTTATTGATCAGATGTAAATAATGAGAAATCTCATCCTCAATGGTGTTAGGCATGTCTTGCGTATGCATTAAATACCATAGTAGCTCATTAACTTCAGTGTAAAAATCATTGCTCACTTCGATAATTTCAACTGGTAGATGAGATAGATCAAAAAGCGTTCCTTTACTATATCGACAGCTAAAAATTTCCCGAAAGATACTTCTATCTCGCTTCAAAGAAAAAGTTTCAATGTATTGATTTTTCCGCTCTTTAATACGGTTGTATAGATTAGTTGCATCGATCTTAATAAGAACCATATAGCGTTGAGATATTTCGTCAGCACTTGTTTTCATAATTATCCTGCCAGTGAAAGTCTAGGCCTCACTCCTCCCGGCCAAGAATTAAATCGTTGTTCCTTTATATCTACTAGCTCTGAAATTCTAGTGCAAAATTTTTCCATATGCACAGGTAAACTTACAAACTCATAGTGATTTCTTTTTAATATAGACGGGTCATGCGCAAGTTGAAAGCTAGAAGCAAAGTATAAATGTACTTTGTCTGTCCTCATCATGTACTTCATAAGTTTTTTAACTTTCTTATGGTAGTAACGATACTCTCTATAACTACGGATAACGATTAAAACATGAATTGATTTTCTTTTGCGGGTGCATTCTAACAGCGACCTCAAACCAATAGGTATTAAGGTCTTATTATGCTGCTTAAACTCAGCATCTAACGATATAAAATCCCTGGTTAGATTCTTAGTTAATTTTAAATAAAAAATCCAATGCTCTCTCGCTTCCATATGATACAGATCGGAAGAAAGAGTGCATTGGATTACAAGATACCCATAAGGAGAAAATTAGGGGAAAACTTTTACCTGTTTGGCCTTCCTGGCCGGGTGAAACTCAATTCCTTTTGAGCCTCAAATGAAACGTCCATCCTTGGACTCTCGGACCCTTCCTTGGGCCATCTTATACAAAGCAAGCCGGATGCCAAACATAAGTCATTAAAATCACGTTTTTCTTAAGGTATATTTATGACACTAGGGACAAAAGCTCTGAAGCAATCTGCCACCATATAAAAATTTTCACACAAAAAAAGGGACCAATTCGGTCCCCTTTTATTTCTATTTAGAATAATTAATTCCTAGAAAATTGTAAGAATTGATTGTGGGTAGGTGAACAAGGAGAAGTTACCGGAGCGTACTATTAGTACGTGAGGATAACGACGACGATGTTCAACGCCCCCACAGGCAATTATCACAATTTTATTCTACATCATTCCTGGCATTCCCATACCTCCACCCATCGGCGGCATAGCTGCATGTTCTTCTTTGCTTGGAAGATCAGCAATCATAGTTTCAGTAGTTAGCATAAGCCCTGAAACTGAAGTTGCATTGATAAGTGCAGATCTTGTCACTTTAGTAGGGTCAATGATCCCAGCTTTAACTAGATCTTCATACTTGTCATCTTTGGCGTTATATCCAAAAGCAAAAGTTTTATTCTGTTTAACTTCGTTTACTATAACAGAAGCTTCTTTACCAGCGTTAGTAGAGATTTGTCTCAGTGGCTCTTCGATAGCACGTCTTACAATTCTCACTCCAAAATCATACTCATCATTTCCAGTAGTGATATCATCAAGTGCTTTGGTTGCATGAGTAAGAGCAGCACCACCACCAACGATGATTCCTTCTTCCACTGCGGCACGAGTTGCATTTAATGCATCTTCAACTCTGTCTTTTTTCTCTTTCATTTCAGCTTCAGTTGGAGCACCAACGTAAAGAACAGCTACTCCACCAGCAAGTTTTGCTAATCTTTCTTGTAGTTTTTCTTTATCATAATCTGAAGTTGTTTCAGCAATTTGAGTTCTAATAAGTGTCACTCTATCATCAACAGTTTTTTGTTCACCAGCACCATCAACAATAGTAGTATTTTCTTTATCAATAGAAACTTTTTTTGCTGTACCTAAGTGTTCAAGTTCAGCAGTTTCTAAGCTCATTCCCACTTCTTCAGAAATAACTGTAGCGCCTGTTAGGATGGCAATATCCTTAAGCATTTCTTTTCTTCTATCACCAAAACCAGGAGCTTTTACAGCTGCTGCATTAAGAGATCCTCTTAACTTGTTAACAACAAGAGCGGTAAGAGCTTCCCCTTCAACATCTTCAGCAATAATTAAAAGAGGCTTAGAAGTTTGAACAGACTTCTCTAGGATAGGAAGAAGTTCTTTTACACTAGAGATTTTTTTATCAGTGATTAAGATATTTGGACTTTCAAAATCAACCGTCATTTTTTCAGTATTTGTTACGAAATAAGGAGAAAGGTATCCTCTATCAAATTGCATCCCCTCAACAACTTCTGAGTAAGTTTCAGCAGTTTTAGACTCTTCAATAGTGATAACACCCTCTTTACCAACTTTATCCATCGCGTCTGCAATCATTTTTCCAATTTCAGAATCGTTATTGGCAGAGATAGTTCCAACTTGAGCGATCTCTTCAGTAGTTTTTACTTCTTTAGATTGCTCTTTTAAATAAGCAACTACTTTTTCAGTAGCAAAATCGATCCCTTTTTTAAGATCCATTGGGTTGTGACCGGCAGCAACCAACTTAGCACCTTCTCTATAAATAGCTTGGGCCAATACAGTTGCAGTAGTTGTTCCATCCCCTGCATCTTCGTTGGTTTTCTGAGCGACTTCTTTTACTAGTTGAGCACCCATATTTTCAAAAGCATTTTCTAGTTCAATTTCTTTAGCAACAGAAACACCGTCTTTAGTAATATGAGGGGCACCAAAAGATTTTTGAATAACAACATTTCTTCCTTTTGGCCCAAGTGTTACTTTTACAGCGTCAGCTAATGAGTTCACACCTGTTAGAATAAGATTTCTAGCGTGTTCAGAGTATTTTAGTTCTTTAGCAGTCATATATTTCTCCTATATCTATATATATTTCTTTGAGTCCATCCACCTAATGATGAATTTACTATTGAATAATTCCTAAGATTTTTTCTTCTTTCATCATGAGGTAATCTTCACCATCAACTTTGATTTCAGTTCCTCCCCATTTTTCAAAAAGAATCTTATCTCCTTCTTTAACTTCTAATGCACGATAAGAACCATCAGAATTTAAATATCCAGTCCCCACTGCGATAACTTGACCTTCACTCGGCTTTTCCTTAGAACTGTCAGGAAGGATAATCCCACTAGCAGTCTTGGTAGCTTCTTCAATTCTTTTTACTAAAACATTGTCTTTTAATGGTTTTACAGTCATTTCCAACTCCTATAACGTTGCGTTAAAAACTATTCAAAAATTTTGTAAATAATAGTACCAAAACAATCTAATATCACTTGTTCTAATGTCAATCTTTGAACTCCAAAAAAACCAAAAAATTTGACTAAAACGCTCAACGCATAGTTTAAAGAGCTCAATAACCAACGCAGCAAATCACAAAATAAACAGAATATTTTATTAAATCTCACAAACAATAGACCGATACAGTTTGTATGATTAGGAACTTATTTTTAAAATTGATTAAATGTTTGTGTTGTACTCCCTGTCTACTAAGCTTATTTGTCGGTTGTGGCAAGGAAGTTGTTAATTCTAATAGCAACAGTAAAGTAACCAGAAGACCAGAACTGAATAGCGGCAGTATTATTCTCAATATTAAATATGTTACAAGATCACAAAACTATGGTGAGAGCATTTTTCAAACAGAAAATTCTGGCTGGTTAGTCATTCCTGAGCAACCCTATATTAAAGCGGGCAATGCTCTAGTTGTTAACTCAAGAATCTTTTTTAACCTAAGTAATGATGAAGATGATCAAGAAAATCCGTTTTACTGTGACTATACTTCAACCAGGTTAAGCAATAAAAAATCGGAAGAAACCAATAGTTTTAGTTACATCCACACCTTTAATGGCTGCTTCGAAGATGTAGATCACGATGGCCAGGCAGATGAACTTAATTACAAACCTGGTAATATACTTACCCAAGACCGGGATCGTTTAATTAAAATTGACGTAGAAAGCAGTGATGAAGCTAGCGAAATACTTGAGTTAGAGTCTGAGCTGAATTGGTATTAATCTAGAATAACCAAGCTGCTAAGTCTTCTACAATTTTGCCCTCTTTCCCCAAATTTTTACCCGACTTAAAATATAAAGAAGATTTTTTATTTTAAGGATGTGTATGAAGAATTTTATTTTGCTACTCTTTTTGATATCGCTCCACCTCTCCCCTGTAAATGCCAGTGTAAATATTCAAACGACATCCCAAATAAAATGCCAACTCCCTCAAGGTGAAAGTTTAACCATAGGCTGTACCAACCAATGTGGAAGATTTATGCGGTGGGCACTTCGCTGGCAAGCTAGAAATCTGGGTTATAGAATCAATATTGTTAATTTGCGTACAAACAATCAGTCAATTGATTACACGCAAGTAGACGGTATTCTTATTCCGGGAGGATCTGACATTGATCCCGAATGGTATATTTCTCAGGTCACAACTGAATTTGCTCAGTACCTGGAAAGCATTAAACATAAAGCGAATTACACTCAGATTGGAAAAATTAGAGATGAGTTTGAATTTAATTTATTAAAAAGTTATTTTAATAACCCCAGGCAAAAGACCCAACCCATTCTAGGCATATGTCGTGGTATGCAAGTACTCACTGTGTCCCAAGGAATTCCTCTTTATGTCGATATCAAAACAGAATTAGGCATTAAAAATAGATACTATACCTTAGATAGAATTCATGCTCATAATCCAAAAACACTTATATCAGAGTTAGTTAAATTAAAACACTTTCGAGGCGTAGAGTTGCACCACCAAGGCTTGAATGTAAAATATTTTAACGAGCACAGAGACAACTGGCCACAGCTAGATGTTACTGCTTTTTCAAATGGTGGAAAGATCGCAGAAGCTATCGAATTTCACAATAGGCCGATTTTAGGGGTGCAGTTTCACCCTGAATACATGCCTGGGACAAGAGCTAGGCGAGGAATTTTTTCTTGGCTGCTAAAGCGAGCTTGTTTTAACCATGTTATGGCCGATAAATTAAACAAAGGTTTATAAAATGAAATCCCTAATCTATTTATTTCTTCTTACGGTGAACGCCTATGCAGGATTCGAACACGCTCCTCCCGCATTCAAATATGATGGAACCAAAGCTGTTTTTGTTGATTTTATCCATGCCCAATACAATATTGTCTATAATGTAAAAAAAGAAGAAGCATTTGTTGAATCAGTGATTACCTTTGAAATGCCAGAGACAGGTTACCCTATTTTTGATCTGGTTAATACACCTCTTACTGTTAAAGTGAACGAAAAAAATAGCAGTCATGAACTTATTAATGTTCCAGGAAATGTAAGTCGCGTAAGAGTGGCGAAAACCCAGGTCACTAAAGGTCAACATAAGTTGATTATCACCAGCAATATTGTCAATGGAACCTTATTTAAAACCAAGCAAACCTCATCAAACTGGGGAAATGTGTCCTCGGGATTTTTCATCAGAGACTTAAAAGACAGAATGTTTTTAGAAAAATATGTACCAACTAACTATGAGTACGACCAATACAAGATGGATATGGATGTTAAAGTGCTAGGAACAAAAAGATGGCACAGCTTATTTGTAAATGGAAAGAAAACAAAAATTACAGAAAACCATTATAAAGTAAGTTTTCCAGAGTGGTACTGTGCTTCATCGGTATACTTTCACTTAGTTCCTATTAACCGTTTTGTAAGATGGTATCTAAGCTACCCTTCAATTGATGGCAGAAAGATACCTGTAACGATCTATTCCAACTATCGTTTTTATAACCATTATGTAAAAAGAAAAGCATGGAATGTACTAGCGGAATTAGAGGCTGATTATGGGCCGTTCCCTCATGATCAACTAGTTATCTATGGAACTGGAGTGAGAGGTGGAATGGAACATGCAGGAGCAACCGAAACATCAATTGTTTCTCTAGGACATGAACTACAACATCAGTATTTTGCAAAGGCGATTCATCCTGCCAATGGAAACAGCGGATGGCTTGATGAAGCGATCGCCAGCTGGCGTGATAAAGGGCACCAAACTCATGACAGACCTTTTTATGAGTCCGTTAACCTGGCAAAACACAATCAATACACCCGAAAGACAGATAAAAGATCATATAAGTATGGACGCTCTTTTATGGCCTATATTGACTATCAATTGAAAAATGCTGGCCATAAAGGCTTAAAAGATTTCTTAAAAATTTATTTTGCAAAAAGAAAATACACCAATGTCACAACTGAAATCTTTAAGCATGACTTAGAAGAGTATGCTCAAATGACATTTGGGGAAGACTTTTTCCAATATATTTATGGTGGGTATGCAGCAAAAGAAAATACAAACAAACACTTTTCTGAAAACCCACATCACCCGCAATTAACTCAAGAAGAGTTAAACTCAAGAATTTAACATTGTTTAACACCAATGCGCTGAATCTTTGTCTGCACTCTCATAATATTTGGTCGTTACCCATGGTGGATTCAAATGCAAACCATTGGGAGAGCGACCAAGCAAAGCTACTTTAACCCAATCTGCTTTCTGTTCTTTTCATTGATTACGACTTCTTCGAGATTATCCAATCTCTGAAGAACAACCTTGAATATTTGAGTCACTTCACTTTCAAACACACTTACCTTTCCCTCACTTTTCTCGACTCGACTCTCTAATGCATGAAAACTTCTAAGTTTAGTGAAAACCCTCATTATTGCAATATTAATACTTATTGCAGTGTCAGACCTTAAAACACTAGAAAGCATGGCCACACCATTCTCAGTAAAAACAAGAGGTTGGTAACGTCTACCTCCATAATCTAAACTTGAGGTACCATTTTGGCACCTCAAGTTTTCATACTCATCACTCGTCAATTGGAACATAAAGTCCTCAGGAAACCTATTTAAATTTCGTCTTACTTGTCTATTAAGGCTCTTTGTTTCAACAGCATAAAGCTTCGCCAAATCACTATCCAACATCACTTTTTGTCCGCGAATCATATAAATCATATTTTGAATTTCATTTAATTCTATCTGCATACATCCTCCTTGCGAAAATGATATGCAAAAAGTAAGGACAATAATGAGAACGATAACTTATCAAAAGAAGAGAGCTTTAATGCAATAGTTTAGAACAAACTTGTGCAGATGAATACGTCTCATAACAATATAATTGCCATCTTCGAATTCATGGTGACAGATGCGAGAAAACGGTTTACAAAGCGGCTATGATTAAAGAAATAGGAATTTACCATGGCCCATTTAAAGAAAAGTTTGGAACACCAAGACAACCAGGCTTAGTCAAAGCAGCACAAGGTACAATTCAACTTCATCCAGAATATGCTATAGAAGAAGCCTTTCGCGGAATTGAAGGTTTTAGTCATCTATGGCTTATTTTTCAGTTTCATCAGGCAAAAGACTGGTCCCCCACTGTTCGCCCGCCTCGACTCGGTGGCAATACCCGCATGGGAGTCTTCGCTACTCGCAGCCCCTTTCGCCCTAATAACTTAGGTCTGTCACTAGTTGAAAACAAAGGCATCAGCAAAGATAAATCCCATGTTATGCTTCATGTGGCCGGTGCGGATTTAGTTGATGGGACTCCCATTTTTGATATCAAACCCTACCTTCCCGAAGTTGAATGCATCCCAAACGCAACTGCAGGTTGGACTGATTCAGTCACCAAAAAAGAGTTACTCACTGTCGAGTTTAGCGAATTAGCTCTCAAGCAAATTGCGGAACAAAAAAAATATAAAAAAAACCATCTTATGCAATTGATCACAGAAGTACTTTCACTGGACCCCAGGCCATCATATATGAACGAAAAAACCTCCAAAAATAATTTTGCCAATCGCATATATGAATTTGATGTGCATTGGAAAGTCAGTGGCCAAAAAGTTTTTGTTACTACGATCAAAAGATCTTAGATCTCACAGTTCATAAGCGCTCCTATATCGGGGATAATTTTCTTGCTCATCAGTTTTAGTTTGCCTAAGATGAGACTATGACTTTAACGCAACTCGAATATGTTCTTGCTGTTTACAACCACAAACACTTTGGAAAAGCTGCAGAGTCCTGCTTTGTAACTCAACCCACACTGAGTATGCAATTACAAAAATTAGAGGATGAGTTACAGGTCATTATCTTTGATAGATCCAAATCACCTATCGTACCGACAGAAGAAGGTAAGCTAATTATTGAGCAAGCCGGACGTATTATTCATGAGCAAAAAAGATTATTTGCGCTGGTTGAGGAAACAAAGGAAGATCTTACCGGAGAATTAAAGCTAGGAGTCATCCCCACTCTTTCTCCTTACATCATTCCCATGTTCATTCAAAACTTTGTAAAAAAATATCCTAAAATTAATATCCAAATAGAAGAGGCTAAAACCGAAGACATTATCGAAATGCTTAAAAAAGATGAATTGGATGCCGGTTTACTAGCAACCCCACTACACGAAAAAAGTATTTCAGAAAGAGTTCTCTACTATGAACCCTTTTATTTATTTGTAACATCCAAACACCCCTTTTATAAAAAAGATAAAATTAAAGAGGAAGAATTGGATATCAATGAAATTTGGTTACTAAATAAAGGAAATTGCTTTCGTGATCAAGTGCTCAATATCTGTACTCAACACCGAGAGAAAGGCCTTAGTAATCCTATATATTTTGAAAGTGGTAATTTTGAAACTCTTAAAAATATGGTGCTTAAAGGTCTAGGCTATACCATCCTACCTCATATGGCCGTAAAGCAACTCTCCCCCAATCATCGCAAACTAGTGCGCCCATTTAAAGCACCCATCCCAACTAGAGAAATATCCCTAGTGCATAGCAAAGATTGTTTAAAAAAGAAAATTATTGATGCACTGGAAGAAGAACTACTCAGTGCAATACCGGATGATTTAAGACAAATCAAAAAAAAGAACTTACAAGTCATTGAATTTACTATTCCCTAGATCCATTGGCCATCAATATTTCTAAAGCTTTAAGTATTTCTTAATAGATAAAATCTATGATCTAAATAAGAATTTTCAATTGTATTTTAATCGCTTTTTCCTCCATAATGGGTAAACCAATATTCAAATCAGTTAACCTCATAAGGAGATAATTATGACAAGTTTAGTTACAAAACAAGCACCAGATTTTAAAGCAACTGCAGTTATGGAAGATGGATCATTCCAAGACATCTCTCTTTCTGACTACAAAGGTAAGTATGTAATGCTTTTCTTCTACCCAATGGACTTCACTTTTGTTTGTCCTACTGAAATCTTGGCCTTCAATAAAAAAGTTTCTACGTTCCAAGAAAAAAACGTTCAACTTTTAGGTGTATCTATTGATTCTAAGCACACACATGGTGCCTGGAGAAGAACTCCTCTTGAGAATGGTGGTATCGGAGAAATCAATTATCCACTAATTGCAGATATCACAAAAAATATCGCTAGAGACTATGGAGTACTTTTAAATGAATCTATTGCTCTTAGAGGTTTATTCTTAATTGATACTCAAGGTGTTGTAAGACACTCTACAATCAATGACCTTCCACTAGGAAGAAACGTTGATGAAGCCTTGAGAATGGTTGATGCACTTCAGTTTCATGAAGCACACGGTGAAGTATGTCCAGCGAACTGGAATAAAGGAGAAGATACAATGAAAGAAACTCCTGACAGTGTTGCAGCATACTTATCTAAGCACGGTAACGACTAAATAACTTCCCTCCCAGGGATTTATTTAATAAAAAAAAGGCCCTCATTAAGAGGGCCATTTTTATTTCAAATCATACCAATTATCTGCTGTTCCCATATCTACTTTAAGCGGAACTTTAAGCTCTACTGCATGCTCCATTTCCTGGCGTACTAGCTTTTGCATTTTTTCGATTTCTTTATTGGGAACTTCAAAAATCAGTTCATCGTGAACCTGTAAAATCATTATAGACTCGATCTTTTCTTCTTTAATTTTTTTATTAATATTAATCATCGCCTTTTTGATAATATCAGCAGCTGTCCCTTGAATGGGTGAGTTGATGGCCATTCGTTCGGCCATAGACTTCATCTGTCTGTTAGTCGAGTTAATATCCTTAATATAGCGGCGTCTACCAAACATAGTCTCTGAATAGCCCACCTCTTCACATTTTTCTTTAAGAGAATCCAAGTAAGTTTTTACTTTGCTAAAACGGGTAAAATAATTAGTAATATAATCTTTGGCTTCCCCGGGAGAGATCCCTAACATTTGCGAAAGCCCAAAAGAAGATTGGCCATACATCAGACCAAAGTTTATCGCCTTAGCATAACTACGATCCTCTTTACTTACTTTTTCTAAAGGTACACCAAAGACTTCGCTGGCCGTTTGAGCATGAATATCCTGATCATTTTTAAAAGCATTCACCATAACATCATCTTCAGAAAAATGTGCCAGTAGCCTTAATTCGACTTGTGAGTAATCCGCACCTAATAACACATGACCTTCGCGCGCTTTAAAGCCTTTTCTTAACTTTCTTCCGTTTTCAGTACGGATAGGAATGTTTTGTAAATTTGGATTCTCAGAGGATAATCTCCCCGTTTGGGCCACATGTTGATTAAAATGCGTATGTAATTTTCCATCTTCATGTACCAAAGCTGGTAAGGCCTTAACATACGTTGAGTTCAGTTTTTCAATCTCACGGTATTTCAAGATTAAACCAGGAACCTCACTCTCTCCCATATGATCTAGCGTTTCCAGCACACTTGAATCTGTAGAAGGTCCGGTCTTGGTTTTTTTAACAACCGGTAACCCAAGATCTTCAAACAATAACTCTCTTACTTGCTTAGGCGATTTTAAATTAACTTCTTTTCCACAAACATCTAAGACTTTTTGATTAATTTCTTCAGTAATTTTAGTAAATTCTTTTTCTAATTTAGCGTAATATTTAACATCTAAATTGACACCTTCCCACTCCATGCGGGCAAGAATTGGCATCAAAGGAGCATCCAAATCATAAAAGACACTGGCCACACCAGTTTCTTCCAATTTTTTAGCAAGCCAAGGATATACACGGATTCCGCTAAATAATCTTTTGGCAAAACCAAATTCAAAATTTTTATGACTGGCGATATCTTCAAAGTTTTCTTTTCTAAGATCTTTAATCAAAGGAACATTTTCCGTTAAAAATTCCAACGCCATTGTCTGCAAATTATGTTTTCTTTCCGCATCCAAAACAAAATGTGCCTGGGTAATATCAAAGACTTTTATATCAGCAGTCTTCTCATGCTTATACAAACAATCATAGATGCTTTTTACATTTGAACTTACCAACAATAAATCTTCAATTTGCGAAATCTTTAAAATAGTTTCACAGTAGTCAAAATCCTCTGCATAAAACAAATAATTTTTACTACCAGTGGCCAAACCAAAAACCACAGGATCCAAACGTAAATAATCATCATGGGTAAAAAAGGCTTCTATATAAACTTGATCTTCTTTTTCAAGAGCTTCAACAAGCTGATCATATTTTTTTTGTTCCTTAATTACTTCATAATCAATATAAGTTTTTGGCTTATTATTTAAAACAGAGTTACCGGCACCATTAGAAACCTTAGCTCGCAAGGATTTAAAGTTTAATTCATCTAAGTATTCAAGAAAACCATCATGTCCCTCCATGGTGTACTTTAAATCGTCAGGCTTAAAACCTAGTTGTATGTCTGTTGGGATTTGTACTAATTTTCTGGAAAGATGAGCGTCTTCAATATTTTTTTCAAGTGCAGTCTTGGCCCTCTTATTAGTTAACTTATCAATATTTTTTATCAATTCATCTAATGTTTTATATTCCTCTAAAAGTTTTGAGGCTCCCTTGGCGCCAATTCCCTTAACTCCTGGAATATTATCAGAGGAGTCTCCCACCAGTGAAAGATAATCCATAATTTGCTCTGGCCATACACCCATTTTTTCATGAACTTCCTCTCGGCCATAAATTTTATCTTTCATGGTATCTAGCATTTTGGTAGTACCATTTACAAATTGCATAAGATCTTTATCACCAGAGGCAATAAAGATTTCGTCAAAATCAGATTTGAACTGAGTCACAATCGAGCCAATGATATCATCAGCTTCATATTTTTCCATGGCCAAATGTGGAATTTCCATTACATCAATTAATCTTTCAATAAGTGCAAATTGTGGAACTAAATCTTCTGGAGGTGCTCCACGATTGGCTTTATACTCAGGATATAGTTCATTTCGAAAAGATCCTCCCTTGGTATCTCTGGCCAAAACAACATGGGTGGGATTGTAGTTTTGTAGTAACTTCATCAACATAGTAAGTATGCCATAAACTGCATTAACAGGTTCTCCCTTAGGGCTCGTCATAGGACGAATGGCAAAAAAAGCTCTAAATATAAAACTACTTATATCGACGACAATTAGTCTTTTCATGATTATCTCCTGTGGAGACAGAGTGTACGATATTCGTATTAGGCCGTAAAATTAATTTAAAAGATTAACTGATTGTTCCTTAAAGACTTTATTGACCGGGGCGACACCATTTTCAGCGTTATCAAACCATGACTCTTGTGCCTTGCGAAGATCAACACGATTAGGATCATTTCCAATAACGGTTGTATCCGCCATAACATCACCCAACCTATGTCCAGAATCTAACTTAAATAAGAGATAGGTTTCCAACAACACCAATGGAAAAAATAAAATTGTTGAAATAATAATTCCCCAAGGTGGAATAATCGCAAACGCCAACGGAATTAATATTGGCAGATTTCGAATAAATGATTGCTTAGGAGTACAAGGCTTACCATCTTCCAAAGAAATTACTGAAAACCCCATAATTCTTTTCCCCACAGATTGTCCGCCGTACATTGAATCTGCAATCGCAATATAAAATAACGACAAAACTAAACCAAAGGGATAAAAAAACATGGCCAGAATTAATACGATAAAAAGATCTACGCCTTTAGCGATTAGTCGAGTTATCCTCGCTGTATTAATACTTGATTTTAAAATATACTTCTTTTTCATTTATACTAATCTTACATAATTCTTAAGTATCGATAAATAGGTAAATAATTTTCCACATCACGCATCATGTCTAAATAAAATCTCGCCGAGATATTCTTATTATGTTATCTTCTCAAGCTACAGACACTAAAGGGAGAATTATATATGAGTAATTTAACAAGCGTTACTAAAGATACATTTGAAGCTGAAGTAATTAACTCTGACAAGCCAGTTATTGTTGATTTTTGGGCCGAATGGTGTGGACCATGTAAAGCTTTAGGTCCGATACTTGATGAAATCGCTTCAGAGGTAGGGACAGCTAAAATTGTAAAAGTTAACGTGGATGAGCACGGTGAATTAGCTCAACAATATGGTATCAGAGGTATTCCAACTCTTATTTTCTTTAAAGATGGTGAAGTAAAAAAGACTTTAGTTGGAAACCAACCAAAAGCAGAAATCGTAAAAAACCTTAACGAACTTTCATAAGTTTCTATGGCCATGATTTATTCATGGCCTTATCATTAAAATATGAATCACAACTATATTAAAGACGCTCTTAACTCTTCCTACGAAACCCTTTCTAAGTTTATTGCTAACGAGCAAAACTTAAATCTTATTGAAAAAGCGACCAATACTTTTGTAGCAACTATCAAAAATGATGGGAGAATCATGGCTTGTGGTAATGGCGGTTCAATGTGTGATTCTATGCACTTCGTAGAAGAGCTAACAGGTAGATATCGTAAAGATAGAGATCCAATCTGTGCTATTCCAATGGGAGACCCAGGACATATCACCTGTGTTGCTAATGATTACGGCTATGAGCATATTTTTTCCAGAAATGTTCAAGCTTGGGGAAGAAAGGGAGATACTCTCCTGGCAATTTCAACAAGTGGTAATTCAGAAAATGTTATCAAGGCCGTAGAAATGGCAAAGTCTAAAGGAATGAAAGTAGTTGGTCTTTTAGGCAAAGAAGGCGGCAAATTAAAAGATATGGTTGATGTTCCTATTATCGTTGAATCGCAAATCACTGATCGCATTCAAGAAATCCATATAAAACTTATTCATATTTTCATCGAAGGTATTGAAAGACAGACCTTTCCTGAACATTATTCAAACTAACTAATTCACTCAAGAACCTTTCAGCAAACAGGCAATTTTTGTCTATTATCCCTCCAAAAAATAATAGCTTACAATATTCTTATATCTATTTAGTTATAAAAAACAGGAGATAATATGCAAGGTTCAGAAATGACTATGATTAATCAGCTGGCGGGGTTCATCCAAAGTGGTGGAGTTTTTATGGGGGTTATCCTGGTAGTATGGGGCGTAGGAATAGCCATAGCACTTGAAAGATTTAGAAAACTTTCCAAAGGATATGATGTTGATGGCGCCTCTTTCATGAATGAAATTCAAAGATATATTCTTTCCAACGATATTCAAGGGGCCATTAGAGTTTGTTCAGGAACAACAGCTGCTCTACCCAAGGTTTTGAAAAATGGACTTAAGCGTGCCAATCAAGGAACGGAACAGATTCAAAACGCCTTAGATGCAACTGCCTTAGAAGTTGTTCCCAAAGTAGAGATGAGATTAGGTTATCTACAACTAATTGCAAATATTTTAACTTTGTTTGGTCTCCTGGGAACCATTCAAGGTTTGATGGGCTCATTTGCCGCTCTTGATACGATTGATCCTTCACAAAAAGCACAATTCCTTTCACAAGGGATTTCCACTGCAATGAATACAACATTTTTAGGACTTATCACTGCCATTTCAATCATGATCGTTCACGCTATTTTAGCCAGTAAATCAGATAAAATTGTAAATGAAATTGATGAGTTCAGTGTAAAGCTTTTAGACTTACTTGGAACTAAAGATCAAAAACAAGAATAGGTTGTAAAAGATGGGTTATAAAACGCCAACGAGTAGAAAGTCGAAACGAAAACACCAAAGGATTAACCTTATTCCGATCCTGGACTCAGTGTTTATCTTTATATTCTTTCTACTGATGTCGACACAATTTATAAAGGTTTTTGAGATTAGCTCTGATGTTCCTATTCTTTCTGCTAAAGAGCCTCCAAAG
>JBFEUX010000090.1:0-10577 GCA_041547255.1 Bacteriovoracaceae bacterium | reverse complement strand
TGACCAAGTTCAGCTTTCGCATTTTTTACCAATTCGTTGCCAACTGATTTTACTAGAGAAGAGATCTTGTATAAGTCCTCTCCATTATTTTCACAAATTTCATTAATAGAAGTTTTTAAATCTCTAAGGTGCAGCTTAAGTTCATCCAGGTAAAGAGATTTAATCTCTTTTAGTAATTGCGGATTAGTTTTTAATAGAGATGCAAGGGCGAATTGTCCTGCTTGAATTCCTGAAACTTGGCCTCCACTGTCTTTATGGTATTGCTTGCTATGTTTAATTGCTTCGAGAATATCATTTACAAATTTACTCCCTTTGGCCCTTCGTAATTTTTTAAGACTTCCTTTTAAAAAATTTGATCGTTTATAATCTCCGAGTAGATATTTATTATCACCGCTAGCGAATTCTTTTATACGGCTCCACATTGATTCTCCTAACCCTCTAGGCTTGGCATAAAATGGATCTTTAAAAATCCCTTCATCCAGGTAAGCTTTTTTTCTTCTGAGATGCGCTATTTCCGTTTCGAGATCCTGAATCTTTTCTGTGTTTTGTTTTACTTTTTTATTATGTCTTTGATGCCTTTTCGATTTTAATTTTTTTATCTTTTTTTCTGCTTCTTCAATTTCTTTAGCTATTTGAGGTCTTTTCTGAATCCCTTCTTCTGCAGCAATGGCCCCTAAAAGAAGATGACTTAAATGTTTTATTTGAAAATCTTCATTTACAACATCTCTTCGTTCTCTATCGAAGGCAGCATCCATTTTGTCTAGGCGCTTTTTGATCTTTGATTCAGCGGGGATACAATTGTGGCGTTGAAATGCTTTTTGATTCCTATGTGATCTAGCACTAGTTTTTAAATTCTTTAATCCTGTATCCCAAAATTTATGGCCATCTGTGTGAGAGTAAACTTCTGGGTAAGGTAGTAGTAATTTTTTTTTGCGCTCTAATAATTTTATAAGCGCGGTATTTTTTAAATTTTCTTTAAAGTCTTTTTCTTTTAAGAAATGCTCAACTTGCAAGAGACCAGAAAGATTCCTGGAGGCATTAGCAATTTTTTCTCGCTTACAAATGGGCTTTGGTGAGTTTTCTTGACAGTAATCCGGGAGATTTTCATTTGCTAAGCCGGTTACACTTATCAAAAAACTAAGAACAATAAATTCATTTTTTTTCATTGTTTTCTTATCGTTATTTTTGCCAGATTTTTAAGGAGTAAAAAGCTTTTTTATCAATTAATTAAACTTTTTTTCCTGAAAGTGCTCACAAGGTGATTGTGGAAAATAAATTTGTTTAGGTTTTCTTTGTGTGACGCATGCAAGTTTGATCTAGATCAATCTTTCTCTTGTTGTGCTTTGCATATTCTTAAGTAAACTGTGATATACACCATGTTTAAGTATGATTTTCTTAATTATGTATGTATAATTTAAGTTATTTAATTCTATATAAATTGTAACGTTATAAAAAATGGAGTTGACCTGTGAACTATGGATTTGTAATTGATAATCGTAGATGTATCGGTTGTCACGCATGCTCTACAGCGTGTAAAAGTGAGAATGAGGTTCCTTTGGGTGTTTACCGTACATGGGTAAAATACACGGAGGTTGGAGCTTATCCTGATGTAACCCGAAGATTTCAAGTAACGAGATGTAACCACTGTGACAACGCTCCTTGTGTACGTATTTGTCCAGTTACGGCCATGTATCAACGTGCTGACGGGATTGTCGATTTTGACAATGAACAATGTATTGGTTGTAAAGCTTGTATGCAAGCTTGTCCTTATGATTCAATTCATATTGATCCAGAGACGAATACGGCAGCTAAATGTCATTACTGTGCCCACAGAGTAGAAAACAACTTAGAGCCATCTTGTGTTGTCGTTTGTCCGACTCACGCGATTATTGCAGGTGACTTAGAGGATCCAACTTCAGAAATTTCAAAACTTCTTGGTAAAGAAAAGGTAACGGTAAGAAAGCCTGAACAAGGTACTGCACCTAAACTTTTCTATATTGATGGGGATTCAATTTCACTTAACCCAACTGCCTTAGATCCAACTCCAGAGACTTATATGTGGGCAGATGTTGTAGGTGATAAAAGATTTGGTGGTAAAGACACTCACGCTCCATCTGTTAAGCATAAGAAAACTTGGCTAGGTAATACAGCGAGAGTTCCTGAGACTCAAGGTCTTCCAGTTAGAGGTAATGTACCAAGTAAGCCAGTTCAATCAGCTGAGCAAATGGTGCAATCAGTATACAATGCTCAACATAAAGTGCCTTGGCACTGGCAAGTTCCAGCATATCTAGTAACCAAAGGTCTAGGAGCTGGCCCTATTCTTATTTTAAGTGTTTTATACGCGCTAGGGTACGAAGTATTTGATCGTATGACTTATGTCGCGACAGGTTTAGCAGCATTGATCTTTATTGGTATTACAACGGTATTCCTTGTTCTTGACTTGGAAAGACCAGAAAGATTTTTAAGAATTGTATTTAGACCACAAATGAAATCTTGGCTGACCCGAGGTGCTTTTATCCTCATCGGTTTTTCCAATATCTTAGGTGCCGTTTGGACTCTACACTTAATTGCTCAACTTGGATGGATTGATGGAGCAATCATTGATCAGTTTATGACTCCAATTAACTATTTAATGATCCCACTTGCGATTGGGGCCGTTATTTATACTGCGTTCTTATTTGCGCAAGCAGAAGGACGTGACCTTTGGCAATCAACTTCACTTCCTTGGCACTTATTAGTTCAAGGTTTAATGTGTGGAGGAGCACTTCTTACAACTTTAGGTGTTTTTGGTTTAGTCACTCCAAGTGTCATGGATATTGCTAAAGACATTTTCGTTATAACTATTGTTGTTGATTTATTCTTCCAGATTTTTGAATTTGGTATGCCACACGCTTCTGAAGTTGCAGCGAGAGCAGCTCATGAAATTACTGGTGGAATTTATAAAGGAAAATTCTGGGGTGGAAATATCTTCCTAGGACATATTGTTGCTTTAGGCTTACTTATGACTGGTGTGCCAATGGCCTTTGCCGCTGCTGCTGTAGCTGCAATGGTTGGTCTATACTTCTATGAGTATGCATTCGTTATGGCACCACAAAGAATTCCAAATAGTTAATAGAGACGTTTTTAAAAAGAGAGCTATATATGACAACTATGAATAAACAAAAAATGATTGAAGTAATCCAACCGGATGGAAGGCTTAATCGTTACCCAACTCCAGATCAATGGGATAATTGGAGTGAGTACGATTCAAAGGCATGGCCAACCAAAAAGAAAAACAACTACCGTTTAGTTCCAACGATTTGTTTTAACTGTGAAAGTGCTTGTGGACTTTTGGCCTATGTTAATAAAGATAATTACGAAATTAGAAAGTTCGAAGGAAATCCAGTCCACCCTGGTTCCAGAGGACGTAACTGTGCTAAAGGGCCAGCTACTCACAACCAAGTTTATGACCCAGAAAGAATTATGTACCCACTTAAAAGAGTTGGTGCTCGTGGGGAAGGGAAATGGAAACGAGTTTCTTGGGAAGAAGCACTTAATGATGTTGCGGGAAAAATGCGTGCATCTAGAGATAAGCGTCTTGACGGGATTATCTATCACGTAGGTCGTCCAGGTGAAGATCATTATACTAACCGTGCTATTTCTGCATGGGGTGTAGATGGGCATAACTCTCACACCAATATCTGTTCTGCTGCTGCTAGATTTGGATACTTTATTTGGTCCGCTTTCGATAGACCTGCACCAGATCATGAAAATGCGAAGGTTATTTTACTTGTTTCTTCTCACTTAGAGACAGGTCACTATTTCAATCCACACGCGCAAAGAATTATTGATGCAAAAATGAACGGAGCGAAGGTTATAACTTTAGACCCTCGTTTATCAAACACTGCTTCAAAATCAAATGTATGGTTACCCACATGGCCAGGTTCTGAGCCGGTTGTTTTACTTTCTTTTGCAAACTATTTGTTAACCACGGGAACTTATGACCGTGAATACGTAAAAAAATGGGTAGACTGGCAAGGTTTCCTGGATTACTTCACTAAAGAAGCTGGAGATGAGTTCTGTGATACCGCTGAACTTAAAGCTCTTCAAGCTGAATATAAATCAGCTAGTAACTTAGGTTATGATCACTTTGAAAAAGCGATGAAAACTATTTACGCTCCATACACTTTAGAGCGTGCCGCTAAAGAAGCTGAAGTTCCTTTGGATAGACTACAAGAAACAGCAGAAGCTATTGCTAACTGTGAAGGGCGTTTAGCTGCTCACGTTTGGCGTTCAGCTGCTATGGGTAACCGTGGGGGATGGCAAGTTGCTAGAACACTCATGTTCCTAAATGTTTTAACTGGTTCAGTTGGAGCAAAAGGTGGAACGAATGGTAACTCTTGGTCTAAATTTGTACCAGAACCTATTACTAAACCTCAGCCATTTAATGCTTGGAATGAATTACACCTTCCACACGAATGGCCAATGGTATTCTATGAAATGTCTTTCTTACTTCCACACTTTTTAGAAGAGGGAAGAGGAGATATTGATGTTTACTTTACCCGTGTTTATAACCCCATGTGGATTAACCCAGATGGTTTCATGTGGATGAAACATCTTAAAAACGAAGACACAATTAAATTTCACGTAGCGCTTACTCCGACCTGGAATGAGTCTGCTTGGTACGCTGATTATGTCTTACCAATGGGGCACTCTGGTGAGCGTCACGATATGATGAGTCAGGAAACTCACTCTGGTCAATGGGTTGGTTTTAGACAACCAGTACGTCGTGTGGCCATGGAAGCTGATGGTAAAGAAATTAAATATACCTATGAAGCCAATCCAGGTGAAGTTTGGGAAGAAAACGAACTATGGGTTGAACTTTCTTGGCGTATGGACCACGATGACACATTAGGAATTCGTAAACACTTCGAATCTCCAAATCGTCCAGGGGAACCTATTACACAAGATGAGTATTGGTCTTATATCTTTGAAAACTCGCTGCCAGGACTTCCTGAGGCAGCGAAGGAACATGGATTAACACCACTTCAATATATGAAAAAATTTGGTTGCTATGAAGTTAAAGCAACTAACTACAAGCCATATGAAAAAGAAGTTACTGATGGTGGAATCGAAATTGATGGCAAACGCTATGCCGGATTTGGAACTCCTTCTAAAAAACTAGAATTTGTTTCAAAAACAGTAAGAGATTTCGGCTGGCCAGAAAAAGAAAGAGTTATTCCTTGGCATTTAGAGTCTCATGTTCACCAAAAGCATGTTAATAGAGCGGCTGGGGAGATGATCTTACTACCTAACTTCCGTCTACCGACATTGATTCACACTCGTTCGGCGAACGCTAAATGGTTGTATGAAATTTCTCATAAAAACCCAATTTGGATCAACCCAGAAGATGCAAATCGTTTAGGTGTTAAATCAGGAGATTTATTAAAAGTTGAAACTGAAATTGGATACTTTGTTGATAAAGCTTGGGTAACTCACGGGATTAAGCCAGGAGTTGTTGCTTGTTCTCACCACCTTGGACGTTGGCGTCTTGAAGGAGATGAGTACAGATCTGGTTCTCCAGGTATGACATCCCTTGTTGATCTAAAAGAAGATGGAAATGGTGGTCACACTCTTAGAATTCTAGAGCAAGGTAAGCCATGGAAATCATCTGATCCAGATACTTCTAGAATCTGGTGGACTGATGTTGGGGTACATCAAAATTTAACTCACGCTGTTCATCCAGATCCAATGAGTGGGGCACACTGTTGGTTACAATGGTCTAGAGTCACTAAAGCTGGTGCGAATGATCAGTACGGGGATGTATTTGTTGACACTAAAAAGTCGATGGAAGTATACAATAAGTGGGTTGACTTAACTCGTAGTTGTGTGACACATTCTAAAACTGGGGAAAGACGTCCTTATTGGTTCAAGCGTCCACTTAAGCCAGTGAGAGAAGCTTATAAGATTCCTGAGAATCCATTTAAACGCCCTGGAAAATAGGAAGAAAATGGCAGAATTAGCAAACTATAATTTATACGGGGACCTGCTTTTAGGTCCCCCTAATTTTAACTTCAAGTCCAGCTTGCTTGAACTGGATATTTGGAGTGATGATCAAAGAGCCGCGATTGAAGCATGCTCTGATGATGATATCGGTAGCGAACATTATTCAACGTTTGGACTTACCGTTTTTCCTTTTGGACATTATTACACTTCTCCGGTGAGAAACTACGCTGGTAATGATGCTCCATTAATGAAATTCTATGCTGATTTTGGTTTTGACTTTGAAGGCGTTAGCTATGGCATGGGCCCAACACATATTGGGACTCAATTAAAGTTCCTACATCATTTAAGAGAAACTGGGAAGATGCATGAAGCACGCTTCTTTTTAGATAATTTCATTTTAAATTGGATTCATTCTCTCGCCATTTCTTTAAGCGAAACAAATGGATTGGTTTACCCAACTCTTGTTCGCCATATTGAGAATTTGGTTATCGAAGAGTGGACTAATTTAAATGGCAGTGAGCATACTGATGAATTTCATTTTCAGCTAACTCCTTATGATTTTGAGAAAGATTTACTAGAAAATGAGAAGACATCATTAAAAGATATTGGGGAAGTACTTATGACCCCAGGGCTTTGTGGTGTGTTTATTTCTAAACCAACTCTTACCAGCTTTGCTTCTCAATTAGAAATTCCTACTGGCTTTGGAACTCGTGTGATGATGATGGAAAACATCTTTAAAGAGGCCGTAAACTACGAAAAAATTGATAAGCTTGTTAGTATGTTTGATGCTTATTTTTCGCACTGGGAAAAATCTTATACAGACTATCCCGTAAAGCCTGTTGCTGATGTATGGGTAAATCGTATTCATGAAGCAAAAGTCATGCTTAAGCAAATCCAAGAAAATCTTTCTTAGACTGTCAGTTCTCTAGAAAAAGAGAATCCTAGAAGAAACCATTAGTACCAGAAAGGCCGTTCCCATTTCTACGAGTCTTGGTTTTAATTTTACGACACCAATAAAGCTTCCTAGCTGTCCTCCTAGGAAAACGGCAATTAATAATGGCCAGTAATTGAAGAGGAGTGTGAAGTCATTTATTTTTTGAATTTGTCCAACTAGTCCCGCGATAGAATTAAAGAAAATAAATAGACAACAGATCGCCGCAATCTGCTTGGGCTTTCCCCATCTTAAATTGAAAAGAATAGGGGAAAGGAAAATCCCGCCACCAATACCAACCAAACCAGAGGCAAAGCCAAGTCCCGCACCTAAAGCTATAGAGGCGTAAATAGGTGGAAGCGAGCAATCACTATAATCATCTTTATTCTTATTAAAAAGGATCATACGTAAACCGGCCAAGAATAAGAAAAAACCTAATAATAATTTAAACAAATCCTTTTCAATAGGAATTGAACCACCCCAATAGGCCATAGGCATAGATGTTAAAATAAAAGGAAGAATAAATTTCCAGTTGAGATGTCCTTTTCGGATATAATGAATGGCCCCTCCTGTCACTACAATTAGATTACATATGAGTGCAAGGGAGGGGATTAATTTATAAGAAATAGAACTTATAAAAAGGAGTGCTATATAAGAGCTTCCTCCACCAAAGCCTACAGAGCTGTAGAGGAAAGCAATCATAAAGAAGAAAATGGTTAATAATTCATAACTCATAAGTCATTCTTAAGGCTTAGGTAATCCTTCACATTCGTTAAAAATTCTTTTGGTACATGTCTTACAAATTTCGAGATCCATTTTGGGGATAAGATCTCGAATGATATCACCTTTAGAATCGTAGAAGTGATCTTCACCGATATGGTGGAGGTGGTCACCAGAAACTAATGGACGCATAAATTTTGGCTTCGCTTTATAGATATAAAGATCTCCGCCTTCAGCCTTCTTGGTTTCAGCAAGTTTTACTAGAAATTCCGAGCCGGCAACATCGATAAAGTTAATACTTTGAGCTAATAAAGCTAGGTGTTTTTGAGTTGGGCATTTATTCGCAAACTCGTCGAATTTATCTTCGATATTTCCTAACGCTCCAAAGAAAAGTGAGCCATCAACTCTTATGAATTTTACTTGAGGACATTCTTTTGGGTTGTCGCTATCAAGTTCTGTGAATTTTCTTCTTTCATCATGCTGATTAATTGTTCTGACACTAACATTTGGTTTAGATGTGTGAAGTAGGTAAAAGATAAATGAAGCAATAACACCAATAATAATGGCCTGATCCAGGTGAAGGAAAAGCGTACAGAAAAAAGTTAAGAAAAGAACTCCAGCTTCACCTTTAGAAGTCTTGGTAATAATTTTCATATGATGTATATCAATGATTCCATAGGCCACTAAGAATAGAATGGCCGCCATTGATGGGACTGGCAGATAAGCAGCTAGTGGTGCAACGGCAAAAAGAATAAAAATTAAAAGCACACCAGCAACTGCAGCAGCGATAGGAGATTTAGCACCAGCTTCGTAGTTAACACCACTTCGGTTAAAAGATCCTGTTGCTACGTACGCAGAGAAGAAACTTCCTACTAGGTTAGAAAGACCTTGTCCTATAAATTCCTGGTTACCATCAAGTTTTTGTCCCGATTTCACAGCAATTGATTTTGCAATAGCAACAGCTTCGGTTAGCGCTAAAAAGGTAATCGCCAATACGGCCGGAGCTAAAGTTTGAAAAGTTTCAAAAGAAAAATCAGGAGAAGATAGTGGTGGGTACCATTCAGTAAGTTTTCCTACTGTTTTGAGGGCCGTCACTTCAGCACCACCAAACATTTGATTAAGAATAACACCGACAACACTACCAGCAACCATGGCCGCAATCATATAAGGTATCTTTTTAAACCATTTTTTAACGATGATACCTGCAAGCAGTGTTGAAATCCCAACTGCAAATGCATACCAGTTGATCTCACTGGTATGAGTGAAAAAATAATGAGCAATTTCATGTGGGTGAGAACCACGAGGAATAGGAAGGGCAAAAAAGTTTTTAATTTGTTTAAAACCAATTAAGATACCTGCACCTGCTGTAAATCCGACAATTACTGAGTGAGAAATAAAATTAACAAGAGCTCCGAGCTTAAAAATCCCCATCGTCACTTGCACGACACCAACCATAAAAGTAATGGTAAGGGCCAATGTAACATAATCAGCACTTGCCGGTTCTGCTAAGGTACTAAGAAAGGCTGCTAGCATAATGGAAGCAGCTGTCGTTGGACCTGATACCAAATGAAATGAAGAGCCCCAAAAAGCAGCAATGATGGCCGGAACCATGGCAGTGAATAGACCATATTGAGGTGGCATTCCTGCAATGGCAGCAAAGGCAACCCCTTGAGGTAGTACTACAATTGCACCTGTGATAGCGGCCATAATATCTTGCTTTAGCGATTGCTTAGTAACATTGGGTAACCAAGTAAGAAATGGCATAAAGTATTTTAACCACGGCCTACTTTCTAAAAGTTTTTCTGACATGCTGAATCCTATGCTATGAGTTATGATAATTGAATATTTGGGATCATTATATATAAGTTAAATACATAATGCTAATGATCCATATCATAAACATTTTCATATAAAATTTGTAAAAAATTTGTTAGTTTTTTATATCCTAATCTTTTATATCTAAGGGCCAGTAGGACTATGAATAAAAGACGCGGCATGTCTGGAAACGGATATGCTTCCCGTATTTGGAAAGGAGCCAGAAAATGATTACGGTCAACGAATCAGTTAGTCTTATTGCTAGCAAATTGCCACAGTGCAAGGTTGAAAAACTACCTTTAGCAAAAATCAATGGTAAAATTTTAGCGCAAGAAATTAGAAGCGAGCGAGATCAACCACCTTTTCACCGTATGGCGATGGATGGAATCGCTATTGATTTTGATGAGTATCAAAATGGTCGTCGTGAATTCAAAATTCAAGACATTCAAAAAGCTGGATCTCCTCAGTTAACTTTACAAGATAAAGCTTCTTGTATTGAAGGGATGACTGGTGGGGTATTACCAAAAAATGCAAGCGCCGTTATTCGCTACGAAGATGTCGAAATCCAAAATGGTGTGGCCAAGGTTCAAGATGAGTTGGTCTTTAATATGCTAAACAATGTTCATCAAAAAGGTAGTGATCATAAAGCTGGTGATATTGTGATGAAGGCCGGGACCATACTTCGCGGTCCCCAACTAGGAATTATTGCGGCCAATGGTTACGACGAAGTTGAGGTGTATGCTGAGCCTAAAATTGCCGTCATCAGTACAGGAGATGAACTTGTTGATTTAGGTCACACTCCATTAGATCACCAGATTCGTCGTTCAAATCCATATGCGCTTAGATCAGAGTTAAATTGCTTTGGTTTTAACCATGTTAATATGTTTCATCTGATAGATGATAAGGAACTACTTTTTAATGAATTAAAAAATATTTTGGCAGAACACGATGTGCTTGTTTTATCAGGAGCCGTTTCTGCAGGAAAATTTGATTTTATTCCACAAGTTTTTGCAGATTTAAAAGTTGAAAAAGTTTTTCATAAAGTAAGTCAGCGTCCTGGAAAACCGCTATGGTTTGGGGCCACCTCAGACAAATTGGTTTTTGGTCTACCAGGAAACCCTGTTTC
>JBFEUX010000245.1:0-4025 GCA_041547255.1 Bacteriovoracaceae bacterium | reverse complement strand
GCTTTATCGGTATTATCTCTCCTAAACTGGCCGAGAAAGTTCCTGATGAAAATATTAACGGTCTCTATATTCAGAATGCGGCCAAAAAAATTATTGTGCACGCCAAAGAACTTAGAAGAAGCGGTGTTGAAGTTATTGTATTGTTAATGAATGCTGGCTTGGATTGTACTTCTATGCTTGCCCATGAAAAACAGATTAGCGAATCAAAGGTCAATTTTGACCCTAACAATAGTAATTACTGTGATACAAACAACAACTCACTTTTTGAGACATTACAACAAATTCCACCGCGAACAGTTGATGTGGTCTTCACAAGTGGAAAAGAATCCAAGGTTGCTAACTTTCTTAACGAATATCCCGTCTTACAAAATTACAATGGCGATTATTTAGCATGGGTGGAATTATATTTTGATAAAAAACATAATGCTATTGATCGTTCCATGACAAAAATCCACCAACCCATCCAACTTTGCCATAATTTCTTAAAAGAAAGCCAAGATTGTTTTATTGAAGGTGAACTTAGCGACCAGGAAGTTATGCCCGCATTTTTATTTGGGAAAAAGATTCAAATCAGAGATTTGCCTCGGCTCAAATAATTAACGGCAAACTAATTCCCCATTAAAACAGATAACTTGATTAGGGGCTTTGCAAAAGGCAACTGGACTTCCTGCAATACAATAATCTTGCCTATAATTAACGGCCTTACTTCCTCTTAAACAGGCATATTGATTTTTTTCTCCACATGTTTGGTCTGAACAATAACGTCTATAATATTTATTACATGCACCCGCCTTAACTTCTAAAACGCCAGCTGGACATAAATGACAGATATTTTTTTTCGTAACATTACAGTTCTTATCTATATCAAAACAAATATCGCCCTCTTCTAGCTGCTTTTCCCCTTTCATGATATCAAAAGCAAGAGATAACCCTGGATACTTATTAGTAGTGAAAGACTTATCATAACGCTCATAGGATTTTGCAACTGCTAAGTTTAAAAATTCAAACACCCAGGTCTTATCATCAACAAACAGAGTAAGACGATTGCGTTGCTGTTTAAAACCAAAGTTAAAAACATTTTGGACCAAGATCTCACCTATATCCAACAGCTTGTCTTCACAGTTGTCATGCAAAGACATTCGCAACAATTTTAACTCTCCCCCTTTACCATTCAGCGGAGTTTTATAAACAAGACAGTTTTTAATACCTTCAAAATTTTGGTTATGTAGATTTACACTTAGAATACGAATATGAGTATTTACCGGTTCAGATATATTTTTTTCTGCTGTTAAATTAGGATTGATATCAACTTGATAAACACCCAACCAGTTTTTTTGAATCTGAGAAATATCCGCTCCCCAGCAGACAAAACTCATCAATAAAAAACTTAACCAAATTATTTTATTCGCATGCATCTGAATGCTACCCTATCTTTTTCTTGCCACTTACTTCGTAAACCAAGCCTATGCCATTTCGATGCTCTATCCAGGTTTAAATTAGATACCATGACATTTCTATCTTCTTCCATTACGTTTTCAAGATACTCCATATAGCCACCTAAGACATAGTATACGCCTGTCCAGCCAGGTGTTCGCGTTTTAAACCAAGCAGCTTGTCCATATTTCTGTAGACACTCTTTTGTAAAAAAACGTGCACAAGTCTTTTCATTGATTTCTTCATCCTTGATGATATGTCTACTTTTTCCCCAGGGGTAAAATGATTTAAACATATAACCTTGTTTAAACTGAGTTGGATAAAAGCTGGCCGCATCTAAAACCCGGGCATCTAAAAGCTTTTTCCCCAGAGACTGACAATATTTATGCATTTGTTCAGGGGTAAAGTCCATGACTGGTTGATAAAATTTTTTAGTTTTTGGGATTGGTCTATCAGTAAAATACCAAACATCCCAATAACTCACATAATTTTTATCGACAAAAATATCTCTGCCAAAATTATCCCATACTAATTCAGAGCGAGGCTCTGGCCCAACCGAATAAACCGCTTGCGGCAGATAAGTATCGTGACAATTATGTTCTAATCTGACCGAAAACTGCTGTTTGGTTTTTTCCTCAGAAAAGCTAATTTTTAAATCTCCTCCGCTTAGTCTGGCCATACTTGTCAGATCTGCGTGAAATTTGAAGCGTTTGGTTTCAATGCTTGCCTTACCCGACTTTTCTTGTTGGCGAAAAAAACATTTTAAATAATGAGCATTACACTTTAAGAATTCACTATCTATAAACTCAACATTCCCGGGAATATCCGCACAAGTTAAGTTACCTTGCTTCCAGGCCCCCTCTATATCGCCCAACTGCCATCGCTTAGATAACTGAGTTAAGAACTCATCTAATTCACTCACAAAATCACCATTTTTTACTGTAAATTGTTTGCGACCATACTCATAAAACCAATAAGCAGGTAAAAGAAGGATTAAGAGGGCGAATGGCCAAAATTTTGATATAATTGTTTTTAGATTGTTTACCATCTCTTAGGAAGTGTATATGGAATGGCTAGAAGAAGTAAATAACCAAGAAGAGCGTTTTGAAGAAATTTTTTCTTTTGATGAATATATGAATATTTTCAAAGAGAATACTCTACAAGAATTAAGAACCAGTGGCATGTATTTCAAAGATCTTTTTGATTATTTTGGAAAAGATGAAGAGGGACATTTTAAACTATTCAAACTAGAGCATCCCGGCGCTCCCAAAGTAGCGGGACAATTCCTAACGCAAGAAAAAATTTACAACAATCTCATCAACTTCACTGAAGAAGGATTTAATAATAAATTTTTACTACTCATAGGACCTAATGGTTCTGCCAAATCATCTCTTGTTAAAAAGATAATGAAAGCAGCTGAGGATTATTCGCATAAGCCAGAAGGTGCCCTTTATACTTTTAGTTGGGTTTTCCCTATTGAAAATTATATAAAAGGAAGTCTTGGTCTAAGCAGTAGTCAAACGGAAAAACATCTCAATAGCTTTGCTCATTTAGAAGATGCTGAAATTAATGCGATTCTGCCAAGTGAATTAAAAGATCATCCGCTCCTGCTTATTCCAGTAAAATCACGCCAAAAACTTATTGAAAAGCATTTTAAAAGCAACCCAGATAAGCTGCAACAAATTAAACAAACCTATCTTTATAACGGTGATATTTCGAAAAGAAATAAACTTATTTTTGACGCCCTTTTAAAAAATTATAAAGGTGATTACCAATCGGTCATGAAACATATTCGTGTGGAAAGATACTATATCGACAAAAGATACTCAGTAGGTGCTACCTCTATCGAGCCACAATTACACGTGGATGCCAAACTACAGCAAATCACCATGGATAAAAGACTGGCCTCACTTCCACCGAGTCTACAGTCTCTCAATTTATTCAATCTCAGTGGAGAAGTTATTCTTGCCAACAGAGGGATTCTCGAATACTCAGATTTACTAAAACGTCCTTTAGATACTTTTAAATATCTATTAATGACCATGGAAACCAAGAATATCAATCTGGGGGGAATCTTAACTGAACTGGATATTTTCTTCATGGGAAGTTCTAATGAAGTGCATTTCAATGCTTTTAAACAACACCCTGACTTTAATTCCTTTAAAGGAAGATTTAGTTTTTTAAAAGTTCCTTACCTACTTAACTACAAAGAAGAAATGCTCATTTATCAAGAACAAGTAAATAATCTCAGAGAAAAGGCTAATTTCGAACCTCATGCACTGGAGTCCCTGTCTTTATGGGCAACCATGACAAGAATGCGCCACCCGCAAGTTAAAAATTATAAAGATAAAAAGTTGGGAGAAATTGTTCCTAAATTAACTCCACTGGAAAAAGCACTCTATCTAACTGATCGAAGTATGCCGGAATACCTTACCCAAGAAGAGCAACAAGTTCTGCGCTTAGGTTGGGAAGAAGTAAGAGATGAGTTCGATAATGAGGCCATGTATGAAGGTAAATTTGGTATCTCTCCGCGAGAGATTAAGCAAATAATTTATAATCTTTCCAATGATCACAAAACCATTACGTTCATT
>JBFEUX010000068.1:0-12516 GCA_041547255.1 Bacteriovoracaceae bacterium | reverse complement strand
TGGTTTTTTGATATCTTGGATACTGAATATATTACATCAGTACGTCATACACTTAGATATTTATCTGAGACAGGGAGCCTGCTTATATATGGACCTAATAATGTTCATAAAAATGATATCAGTCAGCAATTAACAGCAGAAGAAATCAAAGATATGCTTATAAATAATTTTGCTGAGATTAATTTACAAACGAAACAAATAAACTACTTACACAACCCACTTAACTCGCAAAATCGTTTAGAAGAAGTCATGTTCTTGGCGGGTAAAAAGCCTAAAAGAAATAAAGAAAACTTAGAGTTTCCAACAAACCCGGATGGCATAATATATGATCCCACTTTTGAAAATTATAAAGCTTTTAACCAAACATTTTTTAATATTTTGAAACATATAAATCAGGATATAACGGTTGAAGAACTAGCCAAAATTATGCAGCAAGAATTTAATTTTGCTGAAAATGAGGCTAAGCATTATGCTGAAAGTTTTATAAGTAAGCTTATTCTTGATATGTATCGTAAATGAAATAAAAAAAGCCCCTCCTGCAGAGGGGCAACTTTTTATCCTTAAATGATAAGAAGTACATCAATTTTTATCTCTTATTAGTTAAGGCCTTAAATGCGTCTACATAACCAGAAACAGTGTAATTCTCCAACTCAGTTGAAATAACAGATGTTTGCATTAAACGCTCTTTGATTTCACTATAAGTTAGATTTGGCTCTGCTGCCAGTAATAATCCCGCTACTCCTGAAACGTGAGGACAGGCCATACTCGTTCCAGACATTTTCTTATATTTATTATCATTAACTGTTGAATAAATATCTACACCCGGAGCAAAGACGTGAACTGACTTCTTACCATAATTTGAGAAGTAAGCGCGTTCGCCTTTACCATCAATGGCACCAACAGTGATAATGTTATCTAGTTTATAACTCGCTGGATAAGTCGGTTTTGCATCATTATCGCTATTTGAATTTCCTGCAGCTGCAATGAAAGTAATTCCTGCTTTTTGAGCTCTTTCGATAGCTTCAAATAAGGCTTGAGATCTTCCTCCGCCTCCCCAAGAGTTACTCATGATTTGAACACCTCTACTGGTTGCATAATCGATGGCCTTAAGAGCACCTTCCAAAGATCCGCCACCTTTATCAGTTAAAAACTTTATGGGAAGAATCTGTACATGCGCATTAACCCCTGCAATTCCTTTAGAATCATGAGTTGCTCCGATGACACCGGCACAATGTGTTCCATGTCCATGGCCATCCATAGGATCAGCATCATTATTAGCAAAGTCATAACCATAAATATCATCTACAAAACCATTACCATCATCATCTACACCTTCAGTACCATTTAACTCAGCTTCGTTGACCATGATATTATTTTTTAGATCTTCATGATTGTAATCGACACCGGTATCAATGACTGCAATTTTAACTTCACGATCACCTTTGGTGATTTTCCAGGCTTCAAGTGCGCTCACGTCAACACCTGCTTTTCCTGGACTCCACCAACCACCAGAGTTCTTTCCAGTATTATTTAATCCCCATTGCTTTTCAAAATCGGCATCTTTTGGTGCAGCAAAATGTGTATAGGTAAGATTAGGTTCAATGTACTCAACAGCTGCGTGGTTAGAAAGGTTTTGAACTACTGATTTGTCATTAGAAGTTAGAACTACAAAATTACCATATGATAAGTTAAGTTCTCTTACTTGACCAAATGATTCTAGATTTGTGAAACTTTTTACTTCTGACTTTAATTTAACGATGTACTCTGCTCCGTACACAGACGAGCTTAATAGCGCTCCGGCTAGCAATAGGCTTTTCATTCGATCCTCCATGATACATGAAAATAAAATATATTATATATTTAATTGAATGAAAGAAATTAAGGTTTCGCAAGAAATGTAAGGATATGTTATTATTATAGTTAACTGTTTACTTGATCAATTTGGATGAACAATGAAAAAAATCTTGGCCGTAATATGCTTAAATTATCTGCTTTTTTCTCTATCAGCTTACTCCCAAGAAGCTAAGGTATTACAAATTTCACAAAGTGATAGTCATATCAGTTGGATGGAAATTAATTCTGAAAATTTTAAAATTGTCTTTCCCGAGTATCTGCAAGAACGTGCCAACTATACACTCAACTTGCTTGAATACTATCGTCCCATTGTTGCAAAGTCATATGACTACTCCCCTAAAAAACTTACCTTGGTTATTCGACCGGAAATGTCATTACCCAATGGGTTTGTGAGTTATGCCCCTAGAAGGTCAGAATGGTTTAACAGTTCGGCGATTACCCCTTTAGTAGGATCATTAGAATGGTTTCAAAGTTTGGCCGTGCATGAATACCGTCATGTCGTCCAGCTTGATTATATTAGCCAGGGAAAGACTCGTTGGGGCTACTATCTTTTTGGAGAGAACATTTTAATGATTTTAAACTCTATTGTTATGCCAAACTGGTACTACGAAGGAGATGCGGTCTGGGCCGAAACAGTTTACTCTGATGCAGGAAGAGGAAGAAGTCCACGCTGGTCTGGCCGCTTGAAGGCGCTTATAACTTCTATGCAGGATTTTTCATACGATGATCTTATCGCAGGGGATTATACGAACAGGCTTCCCAACCACTATATCTTTGGTTATTTCCTGGCCACGAGAATGTACAATGTATACGGAAAAGATATTATGAAGGAAATCGCGGCTTATGCCAGTGAACGTCCACTTAATCCCTATGCCTTTTACAATGGTTTCCAATACGTTACGGGTAAGGACTTTGATGTTTTTTTCACTGAAACAATTCAAGACTTAAAAAAGAGATGGGGGCGGCCTACCAAGGAATTCCATATTAGACATACTCAAGTTTATTACGATAAAACTTATCCTCTCGTTGATGAAATGGAAAATAAGTATTACTTGCATAAAAGCCTAGACTCACAATGGGCACTTTACAAAGACGAACAAAAGTTAACAGAGCTCAATATACTACCTGAACTTTCTCAAGTAGATTTTAAAAATGATATTTTTGTCCACGCTCAAAACATTTTAGATAACCGCTACCTCTACAAAGGATATTCTGATTTATTTTTATACCACACTAAGCTGGGTAGCTATCAAAGAATTAGTTGGAAGAAACGCTACTTCCACCCGGAATTTAGTCCTGATGGCAAAAGGATTGTGGCGATAGAAATGGACAATAATGACAAATACCACGCATCAGTTCTAGATCTAAAAGGTAAACTCATAAAACAAATTAAACTAGGACATGATGAAGTTATAGCTGAAGCAACATGGGTGGATCACAACACATTAGGAATCATTAAGCTTGATTACCAGGGAAAGAAAATAATCTCCCAAATTAATCTTAAAACAAATAAGGTTACAGACCTAACCCCTGCTACCCGCAATAATCTTTACAATCTAAGATATGCCCAAAAACGCTTTTACTTTGAAGCTGATTATAAGGGAACGACGCAAATTTTTTCTTATCACCCAAAATCAATGACCACAAAGCAATGTACCACAGAATTTATCGCAGCCTACACGCCCTATATTTTTGAAGACACACTTTACTACTCAAATGAAAGCCGCAACGGTAAGAGGCTCAAATTGCTTGAACTGGATCAATGCCAAAGAGTCGTAAAAAACCTTTTTGCAATGAATACTTACCTGGGAAAAACGGCCAGTGATTTCTACCATCAAACCAATCCTGTTGAAATCAAAAACTATAAAAAGTTTTATACTAAAAAAGCAGATGCTCCTAGTGCGCATAATGAATTAACAGGTCTTTTTTCTCCCCACTCCTGGTCCTTCATAGGTGCTCGTGGATGGCAATTACAAGGCACCAGTAATACCATGTTAGGTGCGTGGGGGCTCAATGCGTATATTGGCAGTTCCGCAGAAGAAAATAGACCCTTTACCGGTTTTAATTTAAGTTATGCAAAGTACTACCCAATCCTCTCCTTCACTGCGGACTATGTTAAAAGAAATTTAGAAATTATTTCAGGACTGAATAGTGAATGGACAGAACTCAAAACCAACCTGGATATGACCCTTCCCTATATTTTCACTCATAACCTATACACCAGTATTAATAGTCTAACTCTTGGAGTCGGTAGAATCGCCGTCAGTGAAAACGACTACACAGATCCCGAACACCTTAATGATGATGAAATAAACACAAAAAAAATTAATATCAGTACCAGTTATGAAAAAAATATGACCTATCGACAAATCCAACCAAGCTATGCCGCCAGCATGAATTTATCCTATACAGATATTGCTCCTAAAAATAGCGATGTTACAAATTATTACGGACAACTGGGTTTGAATTTTAACCTACCTGGCTTTTTACATAATCATGGATGGAACCTTACCTTAAGACGAGAATGGCGCCCAAAAAATCGCAATCTATATCAGTTACAGGGCAATTATATACCGACCTTCGGATATACTTTTTCTCGAGGGTATAATTACGAATTCACAGCGGATTTTAACAAGGCCAGCTTAGAATATATTCTGCCACTAGCTTACCCTAAAGGTGGTTATAAAGACTGGATTTATTTTACCCGTATCTACGCCAAAGTTTGGTCTGATCACACCAATAAACGTAATGAGTTTGGTGATTACCACGCCCTTAACTCACAAGGTGTCGATTTTATCTTTAATTCTAATACTTTTAGAAAGCTACCTCTCGCCTACGGTATCCGTTTAATAAATAAACTCAAAGAAGGTGAGCAGGAATCTCAAGCCGAGGTATTTATAAACGCTAATACCACTTTTTAGGCCCTGCTTCTTTAGCTTTGATATTCTTTGGTCTTTCTTAAGGCTTGCTTATAGTTTTGCAAAGAATCTTGTAGGCAGTTAACTGCTTCCTCATGATGGCCATCTGAGCTGGCAGACCACACGCGGTTAAGCATTCTTTCGGCGTAAGCAATCATAAGAAGAACCTCCGCTCCATGAGCCTGGCCTAAGATATCCATAAAGGTTTTACGCTTTTCTGTAAAAGGATGAATATAGTTATCTAAGACCTCATCCACTCTGTCACATAACTCCATGCCTTTTACCCGGTCAACTTGCTCAAAGACATGCTCAAGGGCCGGGATAGTTTTTTCAAGTAAAACGATAGGGTTATTGGCCTCATCATTTTTATGCATTTCCAATTGGGCCAAGACTGAAGCTTTTTCCGTTTTATGCCATAAAATATTTCCTAGAATTGCTATCATTAAGGCAACCGTGAAAATGGCGGTAGTATTAGGATAATCAGCATCAGCAGCTGGAACTTTTGCAGCGGCAGAAATAGCAATGATTGCGCCTGCAAAAAACATAATCATCCCAATTAATCTCATATTTTTAGTTTTTTGATCTAACATTTTTTTCTCCTTACATTGCCTTAATAATACCGAGAACGGCCTGTCCAATTCCGGTAATCGCCTCACCGATGATGAGACCAGCGGCAAAAGGTACTAATTTATGTTCGCAAAAGGCCATGCCTTTTTTGGCCTGGATACCCATTTGAATCAAGCAACCAACTCCATAACCAAGCGTGATAGAAAACGGAAGGTACATCGCTAGCCCTACCATAACTCCTAAGCCACTAATAGGTGCTGTGGCCAAAAGGGCTCCAATCCCACCGCCAAGAAGATATTTATCCATGGGAATAACACCAGTCTTTAAACCATTTATAATTCCCATAAGTACCCCTGCTTGCGGTGCAGGTAGCGCAGTTCCTTCTCCAAATCCGCCCTGGCCATTAGGGCCTGCTTTCCATAGTACATAGATTGCGCCCACTGTAATAATAGCTCCAATCCAAGTCACACCAAATTGCACAGCTTGCTGTTTCACCGGTCGCCCACCAATCATAAAACCAGTTTTAAGATCTTGCATCATATCAGCGGCTTGGCCAATCGCCACACATACGGCAACTGCAACCACCATAGAAGCAGCGATGTTCTTATTTAAAATAAACATCATAAGCGTCACTGAAATTAAGGCCATTCCTGACATGGGTGAAATATCTGTCATCCCTGTCGCCTGGGCTACAATCAAAGCGGCCAGTCCCATCCAAAGAGGTCCGATAATTGCCGTAAGAATGGCTTGGCCAAAGGTCACACCTTCTACCATAAACGCTGCTGTAAAAAATAAAATTATCGAACAAATAAGACCAATGATTAACACGGCAAATGGCATTTCATCTGATTCTGTGTTTCCAGAAGATTTAGCGAGCTTAGAAGCATTCATCAAAGAGACAATCGCACTTTTGATGGCTGGAAAAGTCATCACCACTCCCATCAGCGCTCCACCCATTAAAGCCCCAATGCCTAAAGGTCTAAGCATCTTGCCATAAATAAAACCAGAATCGGCCATGCCATGGGCATCCAGGGGAACCCAATTCAAAGCAACTGCAACAGGAGAAACAACCCACCACGCAAGCACTCCTCCAGCAAAAAAACTAAGTCCGCCACGGCCAGCAAGTAATCCCGCAGCAATATTCATTAATGATAAGTAAAGATAAGGAGCTAAATAATCTGGAATCGGAAGCATACCATTTAGAGTTAGATTTAATTCTTCATGCTCAATAAAACCTGGAATGTGTAAACCTACAACAAAGATCTTCCATAGAGCGGAAATAACAAAGCCTATGGCCAAAATTTTGGCCTTACCAATTCCTGTAGCTCCCGATCGAATGATAGTGGTAACTGCCACCCCTGATGGAAAGCGTAAACGATCTAAATCAATCATTTGTTTTCTAAGTGGTATAATTAAGACAACGCCAATCAAAGAACCAGCAACTGCGGCCAGTAAAAATGGCCCTGCAGTAAAGTTCAATACAGGCTCGCCAGTTTTTTCCCACATGGCATTTAACATAAACAAAGCAGGCAGGGTAAAGACAATCCCCGTTCCTGCCGTATTGATCCCAGAAGCAATTGTCTGGTTAATATTATTTTCTACCGAAGTCCCGACCTTCAAGACTCCTTTAAGTAAGGCATAACCCATAATGGCCGCTACTGTAGAGCCACCAATGGAGAAACCTAATTTAAGTGCTGCATAAACAAAGGCGAGATTTAAAATCACACCTTGCACGATTCCCAGGGCCACCCCTGCAAACGTTAACTCTCGATAGTTTGTTTGTTGCATTATTTCTACTCCCTCATTTTGTGTGCAATGATTCTAGGCATCGTGGACCAGATTAGTCAAACGTAGGGATTATTTAATTAATTGAAATCTAAGAATTTAGCAGGTCAGTGGGTTGTACATTAATAAGGTGACTATGCGCAATAAGCTCATCTATCTAAACTGGATGGGCTTCCAGTAAATTTTAGAATTTAATAACAAATCTTATGGCAGAGAGTCCGGAACCCATTATTGTGTATAGTACATCTTTCGTTTCAGGTGTTCCGAATCCTTGTGCATCACGATATTCTTTCAAACCTGCGGCGGCTGATGCCATCAGTACCCCTACTAAAATGGACTTCAGTTTTTTATATTTATCATTTTTAAAAAGGAGTTTTGAGATCTGAGTGGATGTATAACCGATAACGGCACCTGCTACAAAATGCTTATACTTATCATCCTCCATACGAGATTTACTAGCAATGATAATACCCGCCATACTAGTATCTAGTAGGAGGTCTTGCAGGTCATAGCGAATAGAGTGATCCTCAATCTTATCAATCTCATCAAAGATTTTGTTCCTATCCACCTCGATAACGGCTTGAGCTTGCTGTGCTTGAAATATTTTATCGCTATCGATGGCCGGAAGTTCAGCTTTTTCTTCTTTTAATTTTTCACTTAGTACTTCATATAAAGTTTTTTCTTTTACAGTAGCGTCAGTATCTGCATATAGTGAGAGAGACGCAAAAAAGAGTACTCCAGTTAATAAATACTTCATAAGCTACACCTTCATTTGAATTACAATGGGTTATTCCATTATTTATAATTTTCAAATAAAGCATTGATATCACAAAAACGCATCGCATCAAGTGTTATTTGGCCATCATGTAAAAAATTATGCATTTGGGCTAATGAGATTAAAAGGCACTCCATATACTCTCAGGTCTGGAAAATTCAAACTCATAATTTCCTATATCACGTCGCAAGTAGGGATTACTGTGATTATAAAGAGTTGAATCAAATAAAAGAATCTTTTGTCCAGCATCAGGTAAAGAGACTAACGCCTCGAAATAATAGCTATCTTTTCCAACTATATGATTAATGATTTTGAGAAAAGAAGTGTCAAAACCACCGTTTGCTCTCCAGGTCATGGTATTGATGGCATTTAGGAGTTTCTTGTAACGCTTTTGTCCAGTTAGGCCACGCGCCTGTTTTATATAACTCATAAATTTTCGCAAACGTCTTTTATAATTGTTCAAGGCCACACTCAACTTATTTCTTGAGCGTCGTTTCCAAAAAGCGGCAGAACGTTTGGTAAATTTTCCTAGTAACTCATAAAATATAGATGCATCAGTATTGATAATTTTATCCATCGTCTTTTGAGGGTAACCTATTCGTACCTGAGTATAACTTTGCCCCCAACCTTCGTCATTTGAGTAAAGTTCTGGCGTAAAATTTAAATAATCTGGAGTCAAAGAAAGATCATCCACTAGCTTTAAAGAGGAGTTAACGAACTCACCCGTTGTTGTTTGCTTATCATCTATTAAAAACCTAAAATCTAAATAAGCTTCACTTAATTGATCTTGCTCTCTATCCACTCTCCCTAATAGACGCAAATTATGTCTTTTTAGTTCACCCAACTTAAAAAAGTCCCAAAAGCCACTTTCTTCGATTTGTAATTGGTAAAAATCACGATTCTCTATATCCCCTTCTTTGGAGTAAATAAGTTCCGTAAATCTATCTTCTCTAAACAAACCAGTTGCTCCAAAAAGACCAAAGAAGTCTGAGATACTTCGCTTTTCCACATAGCTTGAATAGACTTCTCGATGTTCGGCAACTTCGACTAACTTTCCAAGGTCTCCGAGAACAACAACGTCATCCAAAATATTCTGACACTCACCTTTCGTTACTTGTTCTGAAAGAACATAAGCTTTACGCACCAAATCGCCATTCGAATGTGGTGAATGCCATATTGGTATCCTAAACAATAGCAACTCTGCATAGAGTGTTCGCTTTATATTATCAAAAGGAGCGCGGTCAAGGTAAACTGTATATTCGTTCTCATTTTTGCTAATTACAGTTCGAGTTAAAACGCCACTTCCTTTTGATAGCCTAATTGAAAGTGGAGATTGATAATGAGATAATAAAATCTCTCCTTCAACTTCGATTGAATCTTGCAGAAGTAAAACATAGTGATTTGGTAGCTCAACAGAACGACTATGACTTGGCAACATAGCATTCAAAATAAAATCATTTTTATGTTTAGCTGCCGCGTGGGTCGCGACCGGATAAGTTAGTTTATACTCTTTATAATAGTTGGCCTTACCTCTTACAACAAAGCCTGCCCCTAAGCCAAATCTGACCTTGGCCGTATCATGCACCAACCACTTATCATGCTGTCCAGTTTGCTGCGGATTACGCACTATCTGCCGATCTGTTGAAACTTCGACTTCCGCAAGAAAGACTGAGTCTATTCCAAGCGTAGATGTATCTACTTGGATACTACTAAAAGCACTTGTTAACTTCAAGGATGCTTTGAGAATTAAAGATCCCAGTTTCGAATAAATAGGTTTAAGAATATCCCTGATATCTGTATTTTCTTCATTGGAGATTGCTCCGAGCTTCTTTGGCTTTGCCAAAGTCCGCATCAATCTTTGTTTCATAAATTTTTCTTTTGATAAAGGCTGCTCATTTGTAGAAGGGCTCAATAAATTAAAAGCAGAGCTCAATTGCTGCTTACGTGCAATAAGATTTTTATAAAGCCTATAGGCCAGCTTATCTGGCCATTCCCCTAAAGAAATGGCCCGACGGATTTGCTCGTTAGAAATTTCGTTTATTCTACGGGCCATCCACTTAACATCGGCATAACTTATCTCGTCCAGTTGTTGGTGAAAGTCTGTATAACTAGATTTAAATGTGACAGTTGAATTATTTTGCGCTCTAAGCATGAGCAAGTCAAAACGCTTTGGATGACTTGCCCCCAAGCCTTCAAAGGCTTGAGAAAAATCCATATAGAACGCATGAAGACCTTGTTCTGAATCCGAGCGTTTCATTAACAATAACTTACCCTCTTGCAATGATTGTTTATGCCCAATCCATAAATTAAACAAGGCCAGAGCTCGTATTTCTCTCCTATCATTATGTCCTAAACTTTTAATACGCCAGGGACCTAACTCTTTTAATTCAGGGAATGTTTTTTCGATAAGGGCTTCGTGAAATACTATAAATGATTTATTGTCCTCGGTCGTTCCAATCTCTTTAATATAATTATTTATATCTTTTTTTCCATCAACCCGATTCCACTTTTGAATAAATCTCTTGGCAGAGAGCTCTTTGGGTAAGTAAAGTGTGAAGTTCTTTACAATTTCCTTAGGGATAGTATTATAACCAAGAACGCTGGCAAGTGCAGAACCAGTGAGATCGCGATGAATCTCTTCACCAAGGTATAATTTAAACTGCTGATTCTCCTGCTTGATATGAGTTTCAAAATTAAGAAAGGTTCTTCCATAGAAATGCTTTACTCCCTTATATAACCCCGCTCTTTTAGCGAACATTAAATCTATGTCCTTAAAGGCTTCTGCATTCTTATCGTAGTTTTTAAAAACATTTTGTTCAGTAATTAGTTTTTCTTGCCATAAAAGACCATTACTTGGATTTAACAGAGATAAATCTTCTCCAAAATCTTTTTTAGCATTTAATTCCTGCTGCTCATAAACTGAAGATGAGTTCTTTATTAAGTTAAAAGCTTCAGAAAGATGATCATTATCCATAGAGACAACAAAAGAGATATTTTTTGCTCTAGGTCTTTTAAAGGAAGCTAATAGGTTAATGCTTACAGAACTTTTTTTTGTAGCATGATCGATTTCCAGTATTTTTCTAGCAATATCTATTTGGTTATTACTGCGATTTGCTTCTAGTTCATAAGAATAATTTATCAACACATCTAAAATGGATATCTCAGCTATATATAGTTCTCGCAATCTATTTGCAAAAATTGATTGCTGAAGATATTTATTTTGATAATTTTCAAGTGCTAGCAATAATTGTTCCCGCCTAAGCTCCACTTTTTTTCTATAACGAGCAATTTTACTTAGCGAAAACTCTCCCTGCTCCATAAAAGTAGTTCTCACAGCAACATAAAAACGACTATCACTAGAAACTGCTTGAGCACCCTCTACAAAACTAAGGCCCCAAATAAAAATGAATAAATAAATCCAACACTTTTGTCTCAAATATACAACCCCTGTATAAACTAACGTAAAACCGTCAAAGAAATTGACAATAATACATGCCAACTAACTGTAACTAGTCTTTGAATTCATACAAAAGATTAATGCAAAGTTAAGACCGAAAATGAAGAAAACTAAATTAATTTTATAGATATACAAATGGCCCTGGCGAGAAGAAAAGTAAGCACAAATAAAGGTTTATTTTGCCAGGGCCATTGTCTCAGGCACCTCTCTCTAATGCCCAATTTAGATATGTGAAGTTATAAATATTTTGTAATCATCCTTACTTTATTAACCCGAATAACAACATTTTACGATATTTCAAAAATCAAACTTAATCTTTTATGGATTTAACAACAAAAGCTATATTTTTCAAATAGATGGCCATTTGCTAGAAGGTATACAACTAGCAAAAAAAGTTGGCAAAAATAAGGTTTTCTCTCAATCAGCAATATAAATGATAAAAAGGTGTAACTTTATTCCAGGCACTTAGGTCTGCGCCAACGAAGCCCTTTACAATGCTTTCCAAAATAAGACTTGTGAAGCTCATTAATCTCACTTTTATTAGCAAATTCATAAGGACATTCCCTCAAAGGACTCTCTACATTATTAAAAAGTTTGCACTCGTTCTCGGCCAACTTTTTATATTCACAATTAACAATTTTGAAACTTTGTAAAGTTTTTCTATTGCAATAACTTCCAAGTAAGATCGTGAGATCGAATAAACTTGCTTTACTATTGATATCCTCACAAACTTTGTGTTTTCTCTCTCCAGTCAAACAGTCTTCAACAATATTAGTAACAATTTTTTGGGTGTGAGCCTTAAAGTCAGAAATTAGAGATTTTAAAACAGTAGAAACACTATAATAACAAAGGTTCTTATAATGTTTATTTAAATAAAGGATACTAAGTTCCTTTGGATAGGTGGCCAAAATATCTGCGGGGGACTTTTCCTTAATTTTACGGTTGTAACCATAATGCTCACAATCGTATTGTAAGTTTGCTAAAAATTGCTTTTCGTTAAAACTAACAGATTCCTTTTGATTATACTTTAGCTTTTTAAAAGCTTGCGCAGAAGCATTGCCGCTCATAAGTATTAAAATGCTTATCAAAACTGATGGATATACTTTAAAAATCTGCATATATGAATTGTAATCTAAGGCCGTTAAATATACAAAAAGATA
>JBFEUX010000362.1:0-1920 GCA_041547255.1 Bacteriovoracaceae bacterium | reverse complement strand
TCATGGTTTATTGAGCTTTCTAAGGGCATCTTAAACTCAGAAAATACTGCGCTAAAAATCCAGCGGGCAAATGTTCTCAAGTACTGTTTTAGAGAGATTGTAAAACTACTTCATCCAGTTACCCCATTTATCACAGAGGAAATGTGGTCATACCTAAAAACTGAAGATGAAGATCTACTCATCATTCAGCAATATCCTGAATATCAACCGGACTATGTTTTCACTGGGGACGTAGAACAAATGGATAAGTTTATTGAGATTGTCACTTCGGTTCGAAATTTAAGAAATACCGTTATGATTAAGCCGAAAGAGGAAATTGAAGTTAGGCTTTTTACTGACGATGAAGAACTTGCCAAGTACTTTTATAAGAGTCGTGGTTTCTTTAAAGAACTGGCCCGTATTAAAGCTGGAAAAATTAAAGACAAATCAGTTGAAAGACCTGCCAAATCTGTTATGCGGGCAACTGGGCACACTGAAGTTTTCATTCCCCTCGAAGGCATTATCGACTTAGATACCTTTGTTAAAAAGCTAGAAAATGACCGTAGTAAAACTCAAAAAGAATTTGATAAAGTGGATAAAAAGCTAAAAAATCCAAAGTTTATCGAAAATGCTCCTGATGATGTCATAGCAAAAGTAAAAGCTGAGGCCAAGGAATTTGAAGAAAAACTAACTTCTATCAATAATAGTTTAGAAAATTTTCAATAAGAGAGTAAACATTATATTGGAGAGATAGGAAAGAGGATAGTCGCTGCATTACTAAATTTAGATTTTTGCCCCCACTTATCTTCAATCCTGTATTTATAGAAGTACTTCCCAACTCCCTGGGATTTTAAACAACCACGATTTGTATCGAGAAGAAGGGTATCAACTTTTTTAAATTTGTTATTAACTTTCGTACGTGTACTATAAATATTTACTTCATAACGCTTGGCAAACTTATTGATAGGTAACTGAAAGCGATAACAATCATTTTTTGCAAAATATTTCAAAGCAAGTTCTGGTGCAGCCCCTATGACTGGCACGGCCGCCTTACTCAAAACAAGCGAATAAAGAGGTGAAGCTTCTACGAACTCTGGCGCCGAGGATTCTACTTTCCAATAAATGACACCACTATTTCTATGTTTAAAATGATATGAGTTTTTCTTTAATTTCTTCTCTAGCAATAGATTCTTTTCTGTTTTATCACTAAACATTTTAAGAATATAATCTATATTTTTAGGAAAAGTGCCTTGTCTTCTCCACCTTAAGTCGATGTTAAATAATTTTGCGCCTGTAATTATTCGGCCTTTAGTCATATATCGAGTTATTTGATTTTTATTAATAAGTTCTGAGTCATAATAAACAACATCATCTCGTGTACTTAAAACTTTTAATCTATAGACACCTGGGTGTTTCAGACGAAACTTAAAGCTCTCACTTTGAGATACTTTATTAATAAGAATCTCTCCCTTCTTTGAGGTGACATTTACCCGGTAAGATATTTCACGAGGGTTACTAATTTTCAAGTTTTTATATATTTTGTTTCGTTCTGTAATATCCTCCAGCCCCAGGATTCTTATATCTTTTCCGAACACCACCGGGAGGCTCTGCTTTTCAGAACGTCTATACTTTTGCTCTGTAAGCGTGACTATGGTTTGCCCTTCTTTCTCTAGGATGTAATCAAGACTATTACCCTTAACCACTTTATTAAATAACTCTATCCCATTAACAGCGACTTGGATGCGGTACCCTAACTCGGGGCGCCCCTTCCAGTGCATAGGAAGTTTCCCTTTATAAAAGTATTGCTTTGCTTTTTCAATTTTGAAGTCGAGACTTCTAGATGCCTTTATCTGAAAGCTATCATAGCCTGTCGTGTTTTCTTCGCGAATATAGTACGTTCCCATTTTGAGGGAAGCCACATTGACCTTACCTCCGCTGATG
>JBFEUX010000190.1:0-5810 GCA_041547255.1 Bacteriovoracaceae bacterium | reverse complement strand
GTAGAGGTGGCCAGCTCACAAATCAAGAAAAACACGGATTACCTATGAAAACTAACGATCAACAAAGAACAAACGTAACACTTTGTGTCTATTTTTCTTCTTTGACCACTCACGCCATAGCTTAAGGGCGGGATAATACAAGAGACCACGCTTTCTAAATTCACTGACTGCATCAACTCCAAAGTTGGTTTGAAAATTTCTCTTGTCAAGTTTAGGGCCTTTAATAATTACCCAAAAAGGAAAACTCATTTGGTTATCTTCACGATCAAAATACTCTGTTAAAAAATCGTGGTACTCATCAAAACTATATGTTTCAAATTCACCTAGGTTAAAGTTAAGCGCAGGGGCCTTTTTTTGTGTGAGTAAAATTAAATTAAAATCCAGATAAACCTTAACTCCACCGGTTAAACTTAATGGCCCATATTTATCATTCTGCATGGCCTCTTCAATCTTCGCTAATTGCTTGGACACCACACCACGGCCTTGGGGATTAAGATGTTTTAGTCCTTTTAAAATTAACTCTCCCAGTCCCGAGTATTCTTTTTGGTTACTAATGGAATAAATCAAAACTCCGTCTTCACCAAAGTTCATTTGATAAGCAGAAGTCTGTTTATAAATTTGATGCAGCCCCAAGCGACGAGCTATTTCATTATGGCGATAAACATAATGCTTAAGATATTTTTTGTAACGATCAGCAAAGGCGGGAATAACTTCCCCACGAATAAAATTACGTTCGTACTTCATCAGCTCATTGGTGGGATCCTCAAGATATGGTAAATCCAAATACTGAGCAAAACGACGAATCTGCGCTTTAGTCACACACATAAAGGGCCGGATTACTCGATCATTAACGAGAGGAATTCCTATGTTCCACTGAAGGGCCTACCCTGAATGATTTTTTCAGCAGAATTAATTCCAGTGGCATAACTAAGATTAACTCCTCTATTATTAAAACGCTCTGATGTTTCTTCTTCTCGGGTCCTAAAACCATCATCGGAAAGCTGCCGCTTGGTTTCTTCTCCATTAATTTTAATCAATCGTCCCCTAATCATAGGAGCAGGCTCCAATAAGGGAATATCATATTTCTTTTTTAATTTTTTTAATTCTTGATATTGATCACCCTGAATATCAAATAAAAACAAAGATGGTTTTTCCACTTCAGAAGTCACTAATTCTGATTTAATACTAGCGTCCAGTTGTCCAATAACACTCATAAGAGAAATTCCCATGGCCAGGGAAAGAATAGTTAAAACTGAAGTCATTCGATTTCTGGTTAAAACTCTTAAAGCAAAACCTATGGAAATCGTGGCCGGAAATGAAATTAACCTTCCCTTTAACCAATTATTTATCCCTTTAAAAAGCATCGGAAGTACAAAAAGCACAATAGCGAATAGGCTTAAAAGAGAGAAAGTAAAAACGGATCCGATCACAAAAGAGTGAGCTTGATACACCGAAAGCAGCCAGGTGAAAATTAACAAGGGAAGATACCCCAGATAATCTGCCCATAAGAGTTTCGTTTGTAACTCATCGGCCAACAGCTGATTCGTTTGATGACGAAAGACTCTGTTCAGTATAGGCAAACACACCAATAGGTTAATCACAATACCAACTGCGAGCACCACGAACACAATCTCAAATGGGACTATCATCTGCATGGAACCTTTCAACCAATTTGCAAGTAAATCCAAAGCGAAAGGCAATGTGTAATTGGAAATAAAAAGAGCTAACAAAGATGCAATGGCACCCATAAATAATATAATGAATGAGTAAGACTGCAGTATTTGGCCCTTGGCAACGCCAATTGCCTTTAAAATTCCGATTTGTCTAATGCGATCAAATATATAAGTTTGAAATAAGTATGAAGCCCCTACCATTGATATGAGTAAAGCGATTACTCCAATAAGACCTAAGTAGTCAGACAGATAATTAAGAACGCGACCGATTTGCTCACTTGAGTTTTTAGGTAAACGCACTTTAATAGCAGGATCTGTTATGATTTTATGTAAATCAGTTTGTAGCTTAGCAAGATCTTGGCCCTTGTTTAATAAATAAAAATCACTAAACCAGGCCACTGTTCCAAAAGAAACTAACCCAGTGCTTTTAAGATGCTCAAGGCTAATATAAACTTTTGGAGCCAAATTAAAACCACGCATAGAAGAAGTTGAGTCCTCTTCTAATATCCCATAAACTTCAAAAATTTGTTTCCCTAATTTTAATTTATCTCCCAAACTGATTTTAAACTGATGAGAAACTTCTTTAGAAATCAAAACATAGGTGTTTTCCCTTAACTCTTCAATAAGCTCCTTATTTAGAGTTCTTCCATCTGCCAGAGTGATTTTACCAACAAGAGGATAATGACCATTGATGACTTTTATATTTGTTAGTCGGGTTCGAGATTGCTTCTTGCCATTTAAGGTCTTGGCCATGGAATAAAGCTCTATTAAGCTGGCTTTTGTCCTAACCTTATCTTTTAAATAATTAACAACCTCTGTTTTTTCCTCTCCCTGCAAGGCCCTACGACCTGTAATGGCCATATCACTGGTAAGTAATGTTTTTGCACGCAACTCTAAATTGGCATTAACATTGGCACGAAACATAAGAATGAAAGTAAAGCCAAGCAGACCGACGAATAAATTTAAAGAAAAGAACGTCCAATACTTTAAATTATTTTTTATTTCTCTTTTTGCTAATTTAAAAGCTATCATAACTTCACAATTTGATGATTTTTAATTTCGTATCTATGATCACATTTTTTTGCCAATTCATAGTCATGTGTAACCAAAATAATCGTTTGATCTAGTTTTTTTGCCGTACTAAAAAGCACCTCCATAACATTGTTTCCAGTTTCCGGATCCAGGTTACCACTAGGCTCGTCTGCTAAAATAATCTGCGGATTATTAACATAGGCCCTGGCGATGGCCACTCTTTGTTTTTCACCACCTGATAATTGATTAGGAAAATGATGAACTCTGTCTTTTAAACCAACAAGTTCCAAGACATTCATTGCTTTTTGCATCGGTTCTTTAACTCCAGCAACTTCAAGAGGTAAAAGTACATTTTCTAAGGCCGTAAAATTATCTATTAGATTATATTGCTGAAATATAATACCAATGTTCTGTGCGCGAAAATGAGTTAAATCATTTTCTTTCATCTTAGATATATCTTGCTCACCAACAAGCACACTACCTTCACTGGGCTTATCTAGCCCCCCCAACAAAGAAAGAAAAGTAGACTTTCCACTTCCCGACTTTCCAACAATAGCAACAATACCTCTTTCTTCTAACTTGAAATCAAGATTCTGTAAGACTTGGATATTTTTATTCGCTTGCTGAAAACTTTTAGATACATTTTTAAACTCAATCATAATAACTCTTTAATGTATTTATAAACAGTACTCGCCATAACTTTATGGCCATCTTTATTGGGATGTATACCATCCTCGATATTTAATTCTTTTTTTCCTGCGACTCCTTCCAATAAAAAAGGTATCAAATGCAGTTTATACTTTCTTGCCAAGAGCGCAAAGAGCCCTTTAAACTTCTGGCCATAATCTTCTCCATAGTTGGGTGGTATTTGCATGCCCGCAATAACAGTCACAATATTTTTTTCTTTGGCCAAAAGAATCATTTTTTCTAGATTTTTTTCAGAAGTTTTAACATCAATTCCTCGCAGTCCATCATTCGCGCCCAAAGCAATAATTAATATCTTTGGTTTTCCTTTTAAATACCATTTTAAACTTTGTAAGCCCGATGCAGTCGTTGCCCCAGAAACACCTGCATTAACTACCCGATAATTAAGTTTATTCTTAAGTAATATTTCTTGTAGCCGTGTGGGATATGCGTATTGTGCATCGACTCCATAGCCTTCAGTCAAGGAATCACCAATAATTAAAATTTTATCCTGCGCAAAGACCGTACTGTGGCCTAACAGAATAAAACTCATATATAAAAAAAGACACTTCATTATGATTTCTCCTCAAGATAAAACTTGGAGTAATAACAAGATACTGATAAAATCGTATTTAGCAAATGATTGCCTTATACAGTTAACCTGACCAAAAAGGATTTATATGGCCCTCGTTTTAAAGCCCATTGCCGCATTTTTAGTTGCTTGTGCCATTCTAGGCGCTATCGCTTTAGGCATAGCAATACCCTTAGGTCTTATTTTATAAATGAAACTTAAAGTCTTGCTATGGAATCTGCAGGATTTTTTTCTATTCATGGATAAATACCAGGGAGAAGATTTAGCAGATTTAACTGAAGCAAAATTCCAACTTCTCACCACTAGCTTTAAGTCAAATAAAGAATTGGAAAAGGTGCGGGCCATTGCCGAACTGATTGAAAATACAGCACCCGATATCTGCTTATTTACAGAGGTAGGTGGTAAAGAAAGCTTAGATAATTTTAATAAGTACTTTTTAAATCAAAGATTCCAAGTTATTCACGAGCCTTCCAATTCAGACAGAGGGATCGACCTGGCCATAATGGTAAGATCAGATCTCCCTTTGCCCTACAATTTTCAACTGCACAAAGATAAGGTATTCGCCCGAGGTGCCCTCGAATTGATTCTAACCTACAATAATATTAATTTACATATATTACTCACTCATCTGAAATCTAAACTTAATTTAAAAGGCCAAGATTTTGAAGGACGAACACAACGAGAAGCAGAAGTTTTTAAGTTGTTAGAAATTGGTAAAAAAATCATCAGAGATCCCAAATCAAGACTCATTATATGTGGAGATTTTAACGGGATCATAGCCAAAGACAGTGATGATCATGAGTTACGCCATTTTGCCAATAAACTGAGGCTCACAGATGTCATGGAGGTACAAAAAATACCATTTTTTGAACGTAGTACTTATATTTATTATAATAATGGCGAGGATCGGTTGATGCAATTAGACTACTTTCTTATTCAAGAAAGTTATACAAGAGCAGTGGGTACAGAGACCAAAGTCCTAGATTTTTGTGGAAGAACAAGAGTGAGTTTCCCCAAAAACAGAAAAGAAAAAATGTCTCACCCCAGTGACCACTATCCTATTCAGGTAGAATTAGAAATGGATAAGCTTTTATAAAACAAGATCAGATTGATCTTTAAAAAAAGGAAAAATATGAAAAATTTTATTATCGTTTCTTTATTAATGCTTTCATTCACTACCTTTGCTAAGGACAAAAAAGGTGTAAAAGTTAAGGTTCCTCTTACAGCCGGATCATTCCAATTAGAGTGCAGTAAGCTTAAGGGTAAACTAGTTAAGAGTGGCAAAGGCTATAAAGCTGACAAACTTTATGTAAAGGTGAAAGACCTGAAGAGTGGAATGGATCTAAGAAATGAACATACACATAAAAGACTCATCAGTGGTAAACATAACAAAATTATTGTCACTAAAGTGATGGCCGCTGGTGGTAAAGGAAAAGCGATCCTAAGCATCAAAGGAATAAAGAAACCTATTAATTTTAGCTATAAAGTTCAGGGAAAACTTATGAAAGCGACGTTCAAAGTTAACCTAAAACACTATAAAATTGAGGACATAAGCTACGCTGGACTCGGAGTTGAAGATATTGTCACGGTTCAGGCATTTGTTCCTATAAAAGGCTAAGACTTGATTGAAACAAGAAAGCTGCTATAATAACGGGAAAATCATCGACAAACTTTATAAAGCAGGAGGAATGCTACGTGGGTGAAAAATCTGAAAACTTTAAAATAAGTATTGGAGATGGTTTTCCAGTTGAAAAAGCACTTCGTAAATTCAAAAGGATGTGCGACTCCTACGGGATAGTAAAAAACTACAGATCACGTGAAGCTTATTC
>JBFEUX010000161.1:0-6967 GCA_041547255.1 Bacteriovoracaceae bacterium | reverse complement strand
GACGAGTTTGTACTGGGACGAGTTTGTACTGGGACGAGTTTGTACTGGGACGAGTTTGTACTGGGACGAGTTTGTACTGGGACGCGTTTGTACTGGGACGAGTTTGTACTAACTAGCCAACTTTCTTAAACAACTCATCTACCTTATCTGTGAATTCGTTGAAAATAGTAGGAACATCACTTTCTAACATGTGAAAATAGCGAGTAAATAAATAGATCTCACTACTCGTACCAGAATTATAGCTTAGACTTTTAACGACATTCTTTTCTTCGATAAAAAAATAGCGCAAATGGTCTTCCGTATAAAAGAACTCTTTTGGAGGAGTTTGATTTAAATTTAAATCATTATCTATAAACTGCTTAAGTGAAGTCGTATCAATATAAAATTTTAAAAATTCATTTTTTTGCATTTGTCCTAAAAAATGATCATCGGTACAAGAAAAAAGAATTCCTGAGTCGGTGATTTGACGAATACTAAGATGGGCAGACTTATCAAAAGACTCACCGTACTCAATTTTAACTTTTCCCTGGGTACAGATACGCATTTTGCGCGAAGGTAATTTATTTTTAAGAATTTGAGTAAAGATAAGCTTTTCAGTAATATCATCGTTTAGGCACTCTACCAAAGGCATAAACTTAAATGGCCCTAATGGCCCAAGGAAAGAAACTTCATTGGCATTAAATAATTGATCCTCGAACGAAGAATCTTTCAGATGTTTAATCAAGCCTGTGTACACATCCAGAAGATTCATTTCCATAATATTATTTTCGTGCTTTAACCACAGCTTGACTGAGGCCAGCTCTTTAATAAATTTACTCTGTAAATCATAGATATTGTGAAAAGTAGAATTCTCTTTAAGTTTATACTGAACTTTTTTAATAAAGTTCTTTTGGTCGTTAAATTTAAAATAAAAGGGTGCCTTTTCATCGAAGGCATACTGCTTAGTCCAGTTTCCCTTTACCAACTCATTCATAACCCACTCAGAACTAAAATCACTGTTTATTTTTTTCATGCAAATCCTTAATCCAAATGCCCTAAACTCTACGGCAAATTTTTCCGGATCTTTAGCATAAAAAATGTGTTTTTGACGACTTAACCGACTTTTCTAATTAAGGAAATAAATGAGTAATTTTCTTTCTTAAAAACTTTAAAGGTAAAATGAGTAAAAACTGAGGCCATTATATAAGGAACGAAAAAGGCCACTAACCAATGCACATAGTCCAGACGCACGGGAATATTTCTTTCCACAAAGTGATCCGGCATAATGATAAATTGATTATTTTTTAGTAAAACTAAAAAGACTATCCCGGCCAGCACACCTATAAGGCAAAAAAGAGCACTTAAACTCTGGCCAAAAGTATAGATAAGCCTAAGCAGTTTGTGTTTAGATAAACCGAGGATCCAAAAAGAGGCCAGATCAACCTTTATCTTATTATAGAATATAAGAAAGCCCGAAGTGATACAAATACTTACCAGTAATGAAGCTCCAATAAATAGCAAGAGCATCACCCGTGTCTCTAAATTTAAGGCGTAAACCAGTGTAGAGTTTTGTTCCTCCCAACTCACAAAAGGAACAGCAAAACTTTGAGCTAATTCTTTTACGGGTTTTAAGTCCTTACTAAAAATGCGAAGACGATTGTACTTACGCTTGCGAATCATATTTTGTAAAAAACTAGAACGCACCCATCCATGTACTTTATCAATTTCAGGCAATTCACTGCTATAGAAATCAGAAATAGGGATAGCAGCTTGGCGGGGAATTTCTTTAAATATGACTTCTGCGTGTGCTGGGCTAGTCAGGGTCGCCAATGAACCAAAAAAAGAGCGGATCTCACGCCCCAACTCACTTCCAATGACCATCCCTGTCCTTTCTTTATTTTGTAAAAAAGGAGGAACATATTTTTTAAAATTCATCCCATGCAAAACGATGGGTGAAATATAATTTTCATTTTGGATCATAAGTTCCAATTCCAATTCTGGAACAAAGATAACCCCTTTATCATCAAGCGCACGGGATAATTCACTCACTTGTTGCTGAGATAAACTGTCCACATCCAAATGCCCATGCCCCAAAACATTTTTTGAACGGGTCACTAGGCCATTTTGTAAACCTCCCATCACTCCTTGTAGGACAGTTAGGGAGAAAGATGAGATAAATAGGCCCGCAATAGAGAGAAATATCAACTTCTGCCGAGTGCGGTTAAAGAAGATAAATTTATAAAAATATTTTAAAAGACTAATTTGCATAGATTAAGCTTCGTAAAATTTCTTTTTATCATCGACTAGTTTTTGTAAGTAACTACTCAAGGCATAGCGATCGGCATTAACTTCAGAAGCAAACTTCTTAATGGCCCCTACAATGCGATCGAGCCCTTCATTATCTGCATAACGCAGAAGACCACCTCTAAACGGAGGAAAACCTATTCCAAAGATAACTCCTAGGTCAACAGCATCAGCGTTAGTAACAATTTTTTCATCCAATATACTGGCGGCTTCATTGATCATTGGTAGAATGAGACGCATCTGAATGGTCGTTTCATCCATATCATTACTACCATGGTCTTGAATAAGCTTGGTCATATCTGGATTAACTCCACTGGACTTTTCTTTTTCATCATAAGTATAGAAGCCTTTTTTATTTTTCTTACCTAACAAGCCCGCTTCCACTGCCGCTTGAGAAAGAGGATTCGCCTTGGCCCTGGCACCTAAGCCCGTTTCCATGATTTCCCCCACGTGAGCACAGACATCTAAACCAATTTCATCCATCAAACGACAAGCTCCCATTGGCATTCCAAAGTTTAAAACTGCACTATCAATGCTTTCAATGCTTACCCCTTCTTCTAATAGGTAAGCCGCTTCATTTAAGAATGGGGCCAGAATACGATTCACCAAAAAGCCGGGACAATCATTCACAACTACAGGAACTTTTTTTACATCCAGTACCCATTTATACAGACGATCAACTGTTTCATCGCTGACTTTACTATGTTTAATAATTTCTACTAGTGGCATTTTATTAACCGGATTGAAAAAGTGAAGTCCTGCAAAGCGTTCAGGTTTTTCTAGCGCACCACTCATCTCTTCAATACTTAAAGAAGAAGTGTTAGAGGTTAGAAGACAATCAGAACCGACATGTTTTTCTACTTCTGTAAATACGGCCTTTTTTATATCCATTTTTTCAATAACGGCCTCAACTACTAAATCTACTTTTTTAAAACCATTATAACTTAAGGTTGGCTTGATGGAACGCTGCTTACGTTGAAACTGGTCCATGCTTATTTTTCTGCGTTTAAGTGCTTTACTAAACACAAGACTCGCCTGCTTTAAACCTAATTCTAAACCTGCGTTGTTAATATCTTTTAGGATTGGAGCTTGTCCGGAGTTGGCCATCAACCAGGCAATACCACCTCCCATCGTACCGCCTCCCAGCACAGCACCATGACTTACCGACTGTACTTCATCTTTATTTTCTATTTTTTTAGCATTGTCGTGTAAAAAGAATACATGTTGTAAGGCTTTGGACTGAGAAGTTTGTGAAAGCTCACCAAAAGCCCGCGCTTCATTAGCAAGATAACTCGATCTACGCTTTCCATAACTATTTTCCAAATGATCTAATATCTTTAAAGGAGCAGGGTAAAATCCTTTCGTTTTTTCTAAGACAGTTTGTCTGGCCTTCCTAAAAATAACTCCCCTTGCAATAAAACTCTCACTGGCCTTTTCAGTAAGTGTCTCCTGCAAAGTTTTACTCTCTTCTTTTTTAAATAAATATTCAGCTGCCTTTTCTAACATGCGCTCTTTTGGCATGATGTATTCGACAAGTCCTAGCTTTACGGCCTTCTTCGCTTTTATTTGTTTACCAGTTAAAAGATAATCTAATGAATTAACCAGCCCTACCTTTTTAGGTAGACGGTAGGTTCCTCCAAAACCAGGTAAAACCCCCAGCATCACTTCAGGTAAACCTAAGGCCGTTTTCGAGTTATCGGAACATATAATTTTATCACAGGCAAGAATCATCTCAAGCCCGCCTCCCAAACAAACACCGTCGACCAAGGCGATAGAAGGGATTTTCATATCTTCAATTTTATTAAAAACACTCTGACCTTTCTCACAACCATTGGTGGCCTCAATCTCAGAACTCAAAGATTGTATAACAGTCACATCCATCCCAGCTAAAAAACAATCAGGCTTGTGGGAGAATAACACTAAGCCTTTAGCGTTTTTATCTTTACTGATATCTTCAAAAGCTTGATCTAATTCCAACAACGTTTGTTCTGTAATAACAGTCAACGACTTTGGTTCATTTTTTCCAAAACCAAGATAATAAATTCCTTCTTTTAACTCTAACGTGATTTTTTCAAAGCTCATAATATCTATCCTATCTCACTAAGTTTTCAATAATCACAGCACCACCCTGGCCACCACCAATACAAAGGGAGGCCACACCATACTGTTTTTTCTGTTTTGCTAATTCATGGGCCAAAGTTACGACCAAGCGAGAACCGGTTGATCCTACCGGATGCCCCAGAGCGATCGCCCCACCATTAACATTTAACTTATTAAGATCCAACTCTCCTAATTTCTCTACTTTCCAGCGCTCCGAGAGTTCTTTACTTTTCATTACTTCTAAACAGCCTAGTACTTGTGCGGCAAAAGCTTCGTTAATTTCAACAAGATCCATTTGCTCCAGACTCATGCCTGTACGCTTAAACACACCGTCCATCGCCATTACTGGACCTAGCCCCATACGCTCTGGCTCAAGACCGTGAAAGTGAAAATCCACCATGCGCGCCATCGGCTCTAAGTTGTATTTTTTTACAGCAGCTTCTGAACAAAGTAGCCACATACTCCCACCATCTGTGATGGGACAGGAGTTACCAACGGTAACGGTTCCCGTGCGTTTTTCAAAATAAGGTCTAAGTTTTGCTAGTTTTTCCATACTGGAATCACCGCGGGGTCCATTGTCCTCAGTGACTAAGGTGTCCATATTTTTACCTGCAATGATTCCCACTATTTCGTCCACAAACTTGCCTTCGGCTTGAGCTTTTATGGCCTTGGCATGGGAGTCATTTGCAAACTGATCTTGTTGTTCGCGAGTTAGATTAAATTCTCTGGCCAGTTTTTCTGCTGTTTGCCCCATATTAAGCCCACAGAATGGATCGGTTAGACCCTGCTCAATGGCAATAACGGGATTGAGATAAGGAAAACGAAAACTGGAAAAAACTTTCATTTTATCTGCCGGGCTTTTGGCCTTCATCATATCGATGAAAAACTCAGTCATCTTCTCACCAAAAAGAAGAGGCATTTGCGACATACTCTCTACCCCTCCAGCGAAAATAACGTCACTGCGTCCCAGGGCGATCTTAACATAAGCCTGTGAAAGGGCTTCCATACCAGAAGCGCAATTACGATGCACGCTATAGCCACTGGTCTTTTTATCTAAACCAGCTTCCAATGCAATCACTCTTCCGACATTAGGAAACTTGGCCGGATTACCGGTATTACCAACAATGACCTCATCTACTTCATCTACAGGGATATCAACTTGATCCATAATATCGCGGATCAAATAATGTCCCAAATAAGGGGCGGCCACATCTTTAAGAATTGTTCCTGACTTTGCTTGAGGGCCACGATTACCCTTGACCAGATAAACTGCTTGCATTGAAAACTCCATTTAAAACACTTTGACTTATTTTAAAGGATTTCCCGGGATGCGACTATTAATTTTTTTAACTTAAGCTGCTGCTTTTAATCCTTTAAACAAGGCTTGAATGATTTGACTTACTTTGGGATTAGCATAGGTTTTATTCAGCTCCTCCAAAGTACTTTTGACATCCAGCTTACCCTGGACATTTTTGATAATTTGCATGGCAAAAGCTTCGGCAACTATAAAGACCATAGATAGATTAGTAATTTGCGCGGTTAATTGATACTCAATACCAACTCCTTTAGCTGATCCATGATGTTGTAAGATAAGTCTTTGCACTTCATAGGGGATCGACTCCTGCTTTTTTACCCATTCAGCAGTTATTTGTGCGTGATGCATAAAAAGCTTATATTCTTCAGGTAAAAAATCGGCACTATCAAGCAAAAACAGAGAATCGATCATATGCATCTCATCTTTGTTCAAAAAGCGATCATTAAAAAAAGCACAAAGAACAAGGTCATTTTTATTGGCCTCACTGACCCAATCCAGTTGATCTGCAATAGTCACACATAAAATGGAAGTAAGGTAACTTTTGCGAAAATGTAGTGGTTTATCCGATTTTGAAATTTTCTTTATCTCTGACTGCAACCCCTTAGAAAGACTTTGCACCACACTATGGATCGTGGCCTCTGCCACCTTTACTGAATCTTCACTTAGTCCAACAGAGATCAATTGATTAAATACTTCTTGCTTAACATCTAAATCTACATCCGGACTATCCTCACTAGCTTGCGAGCGTAGTAACTGCTCAAGGTATTGATTGATTTTTTTAAAATAAATTTCTTTTTCAGAGCGCTTAATAAAAACTTCGCTCATTCCCGTAATTTTTGCTAACTGCTTAGCATCCAATTGATCATCAATATTAAGATATTTTATATAATGAAAATAGCCTTCTTTTTTCATTCTTATATAGATATCTACAGGGGCCAGTTTAATGGTAGTAATAATTGATGTTTTAATGGGATAATAAAGTTGCTTATCATCAGTGACATCCGGATCCTCTGGGATATCACCCGTGTTCTTAACAATGTAGTAAGAAATCTTTTCGACATCATCGAAACAGTGAATATCAATTTTATCATCTGTTAAATTATTTGGTCCCAAATAAACCAGATCAACAACTTGGCCACATTCTTTGGCCTTGCTAATTATATCCTTATTGGCATCATCAAAAATAATAACTGAAATATCGTCGATTAAACTAAAAAAGCCAATGGCCTCATCACTATTATTGGCAATAATCACACCAACACTTGTATT
>JBFEUX010000372.1:0-1822 GCA_041547255.1 Bacteriovoracaceae bacterium | reverse complement strand
TTTTAATATTTCAGAACCTTCTTTAGGATGTTCTTTGTAGGCAGCAAAATCAGTGGGCTCCATATCTTTTACACATTTGAAAAATAAATTTTTGCGAGTGCTTTCATACTGAGAATAGGCCACATCATGAAAAAGTCCTGCAAGTCCCAAGTACTCTACACTGGACTGAGAAAACCCCAAATGCTCAGCAAAACTAATACACAAGGAAGAGGTATTTAATGCATGCTTTTGCATACGGGCATCATTTCCCTCATTACCTTCTTCTAACTTTGTATCAAATATACCTCTAAGTAAATCATCACTTTTTTTGAGAACATTAATCAGGTTTAGGGAAGTGTTTTGGGCCGCAATATATGTTTTCCTCGAATTCGGATCCTCGTATATTCTTTCCGCAGTGGCTTCTACGGCCCCAACGACCATAGAAGCTTTATCTGCATTAGGGCCGCTACCATCCTCCACGATTTCCATCAAACATCTGTCAATATAATCCTGATATTTCGACTCGTCATTGTCATCAATATACAACTTTCTAACTTTTTTATTTCTTAAATAATTTATACGATGCTCCTCAATATCATCAGTCCCATGAGCATAGAGCAAGGTTTTGTGAGGAAGTTGCACATAAACATTAAAACCTAGTTGAATATTAGATTTAATTGTTGATACCCTAATAGGCAAATATCCCATATCGAATTTTCCTTAGTTAATAGCTTAAATTATATAATGCACACCTAGTTTAATAAAGTATAAATTACTCGAGCGAATAAATATATCTTTGAAATTTTTTGTCAAAATCTTTAGGTGATTTACCGATTATATAATAGAATATAAATAAACAATTTTAGGAGTTAATCATTATGGCCTTCGACCCCAAACAAAAAATTTTAATTATTGATGATATGAATACGATGAGAAAAATTATTAAAAATATGTTAGGGAAAATGGGTTGTGTTGATATCCATGAAGCAGATGATGGTGCTCCTGCATGGGAAATGATTCAACAAGCTCACGAGTCAGGACAGCCGTTTCAATTTATAGTTTCTGACTGGAACATGCCTGGTATGTCAGGTCTTGATTTGTTAAAAAACCTACGGGCCGACGAAAGATTTAAAAGCCTTCCCTTTTTAATGGTTACTGCTGAAGCAGAACAAGCAAATGTTATTATCGCCGTGAAAGCTGGCGTAAGTAATTTTATCGTTAAGCCTTTTTCTATTGTGACACTCAAAGAAAAAATCGACAAAATTTTTCCTTAGGAATGTAAGCGATGCCTATGCTACAAGATCCAGAAATGGCCGAAATCGTAGAAGATTTTTGCAAGGAATCTGAGTCTATCTATAATAACCTGGAACAATTATTAGAACAATACGAAGAACGGCCAAAAAGTAGCCTCTTAGAAGAATTTGGCCAAATCATTGACCGCGTCATGGGAGCAGCAAAGTCCATCGGTGCTAAGCATACAGGTACTTACTGCGAACTGGGTAAGACTATTTCCTATAAGGCCAGTCAATCCATGGATAAGGCGCTACTAGATATCGTTGTGGCCGTGCTTTTTGATACTGTAGAAATTTTAATGGTCATGAACCAAAACATTGCTAAAGAAAAAGTCGAAAAAGTTTCAGGAATTAATTTGGTGACATTTGCAACGCGATTACGTTGGCTTGAGGAAAAATTTAAAAATGTCCAAAGGGCCTCTGTGACTATTGGAGCAGAAGCTGAAGGAACTCAAATGGCCGATCAAGAGTCCATTGATAATCTGCTAGCAAGTTTAGGACTTTAAATCTCCTTCTTTTTATCTAATTCTTTTTGAGCTTTTTTAGATATC
>JBFEUX010000195.1:0-5634 GCA_041547255.1 Bacteriovoracaceae bacterium | reverse complement strand
TATTATATTTATAGTTATAATAGTTCTCAAATAACTCTGTAAGACTTAGCTCTGTGACTTGCTGATAATTTAGATTCTTATCCTCTTGTGTTCGGATACTAGGGATATAAGAAATCATATTTATGCGAGTTTCTTGTAAAAGCTCCCGGATATGATCAGCGAGACCTGTTTGCGCTTGCGTATATTGCATTTTTACTTCTAAAAAATATTCATATTCATCCTCTTGTGTCTTTGCCACTAAGGATTTGATATCTTCTTTATAAGTGTCGCTTGTCGTACTTAGTTGAATAAGAAATTTGTGAAGTGGAACTTCTATAAAACTTTGTTCGAGCTTCTTATCTTCTATTTCAATTAAAGAAATAAATTTTTGATTGGATTCAGAAAAACGTAGCGGCAATGGAGAGCCTGGGTAGATAATAGGCGGGGACATATTTAAACATTGTTTTTTATGGATATGTCCTAATGCCACATAATCGAACTCATTTTGTAGCCACTCTAAAGGAAAGCTATCCATCCCTGAGAGATGAAGAGCGTGCTCACTGCCACTGGCCAAAAACTCACCAAAGTTATGATGGGCCAGCAGTATTTTGTGCTCAATGGATTCTTGTTGCCAGTTCCTAAAAAATTGGGAGAAGTACTCTTCTAAGTTACCTTCTATTCCCGCTGCCTGCATATGATTGATCAATTCAAAGTTTCTGAAATAGGGAAGGCATTTTATCGCAATTTTCTGACCTGCATGCTCTATAAAATGAGTGTTCTCTTCAGCATTGGCCAGGCGTGGGTAAATATGCACATTTCCTTCCTTGAACCACTGTTGGGGCACTTCCAATAAAGTGGCGGAGTCGTGATTACCACTGATGATGACGGTTTGAAAATTTTCTATATCCTTAACTTGATATAAGAAATTATAAAATAGCTTGACCACATCATGAGGGGGATTAGGGGAGTCAAAAATATCACCTGCAATCATTAAGACATTAATTTTTTCTGCCTGGATATAGTCATGCAACCAATTAAGAAATAATTGGTGTTCTTGTATGCGATCGCATTTAAAGAGTCTTTTGCCTAAATGCCAATCTGAAGTGTGAATAATTTTTATCATATTACGCTATATTAATTTTTGGAAGAGGAAGGCTTGGCTTGTCCTTTTTGAGGACGCTTACCTCTTCGGCCACTATTTTTGCGATAATTTTTAGGGCGAGGTCTCCGTTGTTGTTTCGAGTGAGACTTATCTTGGTTTCCATCACTTGCGGTACTTTCAGACTGTTCTGTTCCAGTGTCTTGTTCAGTTCTAGCGTGAATCACATCCTGCTGTGGAATAGTTTCTTTAAATTTATCTGCAGAAGAGATTTTAATAGCTTCAATTTCAGCAAGTTCACTGCTACGGTCTCTTTCTGGTAGAAACTCACTTATTTCTTCGACGCGGTCATGAGCATAGCGTTTGGCCCTTTTAGAGATTTTTTCCATATCTCTTTCAAACTGTCTGGTCTTTTTAGCCTCTTGTTCATTAAGACCAATAATTTGGCCCGTTTCATCTGAAATATTATCAAAATGTCTTGGAAACTTTAGTTCTGTGTCTTTTAAACTTTTCTTGTATTGATCGTAAGTATAGCGTTTAATTTTACCTTTAATGGTTAAAAGATCGAACTGCTCACTTAGGATATTGAGTTTTCGTATTTTTCCCTTATCCCCATTACGAGTCTCAATCAGCTCGCCTTCTTTAGGTAGATGTTTACGTTTTTGGGCGTAGACTTCATCTTCGTATTGTAGACAACATTTAAGTTGGCCACAGACGCCATTTAGTTTAGAGTAGTTTAAAGTGAGGTCCTGATTTTTGGCCATTTTAATGGAGACATTACCATATTTGGATAAAAAGGAAGAGCAGCATAGTTCGCGACCACATGGCCCAAGTGCTCCTTGGGAAGCGGCGCGATCTCTTACTGAAATCTGTCTTAATTCTATGCGAAGTCTTAGCTCAGAAACCAGGTCTTTGACTAAACCTCTAAAGTCAACTCGGGCCGGGGCCACAAAATAGAAAACAACTTTCTTTCCAAACTGGGTGAATTCCACATGGGTAAGGTTCATGTCCAGTTTATGTTTATCAATTAAGTTCTGGCACAGAGTTTCTACTTCTTTTTGTTTTTTGTAGGTCTCATGTTCTTTCTCTATATCTTCTTCACTGGCCATTTTATTGATGGTTCGCAGTGGTAACATGGTCTTAGTGAAGGGCAGTTCATATTCAAAGGAGTTAATATAACCCACGGCCATACCACGATCAGACATGGCCATCACTTTTTGTCCGTACATAAGATTACGCTTTCCAATGAGAAAGGCATAACTTTTGGCATGACCTGGAAACCTTACCCGCACAAATCTTAGGAGTTGTCCTTCATCAAACTTACAATTTTCTTCAGTTACGTCTTCTTTTACAGCAAATTTATTCTTTTTTCGCTTTTCTGACTCATTGCCATTAATTTCTTGCGATCTTTGCGTCTGCTCAAATTCTTGTATATCTGTCATGCTTATTTATTCCAATTAGGTTTACTTAACCTATATTCTCAAATTTTATCTACGAATAGTCAATGTATTGCGCAATATAGAACACATTTGCTTTAGCTGCTCTGTGCTAAATGGTATATTTTTAAACGCACTGCCGTGTCAGAATTTCGAAAGATAAGATCATCTTCCAAGGCCTTAAGTTCCTGTAATATACCTAGCATTTTACTGAAGCTGGGAGGAGTGAGATTAATAAAGGCCATAAATTGTGAGAGTAATTGTCTAGTCGATATATTTAACTCTTCAAGATTTTGGTTAAACTCGGTAAAGCTCATTTCTTTTATCACATGCATTTGGAAAAAATTTTCCATAGTTTGCTTGGGGAGTTTGATTTTGGTTAAAACCCCACGGGATAAAATGGTGGGTAATAATTTTATTTTATGATTATTGATCAAAAAGATACTCGTTTTAACAGGAGGCTCTTCAAAGGTCTTTAAAAGTTTGTTCAGGTTTATTTCACTGAGTAGATGGGCCTTATTAATCAGCAGAAACTTTCTCGATAATTTGCCCGCAGGGTAATGCATAAACTCATGAATTGCAGTGATATCTTCACTGGAATAGTTTTTATCTGATTGCGCATTTAGCAACATGATATCGGGATCATTTTCTAAGTGAGTAGTTTCTAAAGAACTCTCTAGTAGGGACGTTAGCCATTGATAGCTATAATCTTGTTCATCCTTGCGTTCTGGCTCTATAATATAGAAATGAGCTAAATTATCACTCCGAATTTTTTTGCTAAGAATTTGCTCTAATTTTTCTTCCATCATAATTTTTTTATTGTTTCTATGATTTGTTTTTGAATTTCTTCTACACTGGTACTGGCATCAATGGTCTTTATTCTTTGAGGGAAAACCTCTGCACAATGATCATAGCCTTCGATAAGTTTTAAATAAAAATCGTGATTCTCTTGTTCAAAATAATCTTTTTTGTTGTTTCGGATTGTTTGCCTTTCCATGGACGTTTCCAAAGAAATTTTTAAGTAAAAAGTTAAATGGGGCAATAGATTAAGAGGGGCATCCTGATGTAATTTTAAAATCGTAGATACACCTAGGCCCCTGGCCATACCTTGATAGGCCAAAGAACTGTCAAGATAGCGGTCCAGTAAAATAATTTGTTTTTTTTGCTTCAGGCGAGGAATGATTTCCTGATGTAAAAGCTGCGCGCGAGAGCTGGCAAAAAGGTGAGCTTCGGCCATGGGGTGTAGTGGGGTATCTGATTGTAAGATAGCTTCTCGTAGACCCTCACCAAATTTTGTGCCACCCGGTTCCCGAAAAGTAATAACTTGATGCCCATTTTGCTCAAAATATTCGGAAAGTAGCTTTATTTGAGTGGATTTGCCACTGCCTTCTATTCCCTCAAAGCTAATGAATAGTGAGTCTCGTTGTGGATATTGATGAAAATCCTGGAGAATATCATTGTATTGTTGTGTTGCCATGGAAGGAGCATAGCATGTTGGACGCTAAATTAAAATTTAATAGTCTTCCGCTGTGTGTTCTTCTCGGGGTTCTTCACCCATATAACCATCTTCCTCATTAGGCTCATCATGTTGCGGTTCATCAAAGAAGTCTTCTGAGTTTTCTGCCGGCTCGTTATCTCTGTCCTCTTCTTCACCATCATCTTGCCCGGCCAGCTCACGGGTGATTTTTTCTTGAACATAAGGATCATTGATATCGATACTTTCTGCTGTTTGATCGATTTGATCTCGGTTTCTACGAATTGGTTTTCTACGCACTACTCGTCTGGCCGGACGTGTTCTACGGGTCGATGGTACGCGTGCTTTAGGTTTAAAGCGCTTGGCCGTCGTACGCTGTGGCATAGTACGTTTAGCTTGTATTTTTTTCTCTACACTGGCCGGTTTTCTAGTGTTATTTCGCTCAGAGTTGTCGATACTTTCAACTTTACTGGTTACCTGGCTAGGTGTTTCTAGTTTCGGTTCCATTCCTGTAAATAATTTGTAAGCTGCAAAGCTAAAAAAACTGAATAGAAATATTGCCATGGCAGGAACCAGGAAACGATATTGTGTTGTTTGCTCTTCTTCTTTTTTGGCTTGTTTTTGTGGTCTTGGCGTAGTCGGAATTTGTTCATGTTCCTGCTCGTTTTGGGTATTACCTAAATAAGCAAGTTCAATAATGGCCTCTTCTCTCGCTTTGGCCTTCAGAATTTCCTCTTTAGTCATTGCCACTTTATCTAAAACATCAGGCGAAGGGGTAAAGGGGAGTTCCTGGTTAGATTTTTTACTACGTCTATCAAAAGCGTGGTGTTCGTAAAGCTTAATCCAAGATTGCCCTTTGTCTAAACTTATTTCCGTATTTGGAGTAATCTGACCATTATTTAAAAAGGCTTGCACTTCATCTTTATGATAAGGTCCATTTTTTTGCCCATTTAAGTGAATAAAAAATTCATTGGAGTCAATAAGGTTTTGGGAAGAAACTAGTGCGGGGGTTCTTCTTTGGAAATACTTAACACTAAAAATATCCTTCCACTCTTCAGTTTTTAAATTGTAAACTTTGCTGTTAGCAAACAGATGTTGATGATTCGCAGAGTAAGCTTTTAAACTATCTGTAGCAAATGGGCCATGGATTTGGTTTTCTTCGTCTTTAACCATCCATAAATCTTCCAGGCCAATGCTTCTTGCCGCTATGTCCTCATCACTAAGTGGAGTTAGGTCAATGTATTTTTTTAATTCATCCATGCTGTTTGTTGCACTCCTTGCTAAGTTTTTCGACAAACGAGCATAGGAACTTTAAATAAATCTGATTGTGAAAATATTGCCGAATATGCTATAAATGGCTTAAAAAGTATGGAATGTATGGGAATTATGGAAATGCAAGAAAGAATAAAAAATATAACTGACGAGTTTACTCAATATAATGATTGGGAAGATCGCTATAAATTACTTATTAAGCTTGGTCGTTCACTAACACCTATGGATGAGGCAGATCATACGGAGAAATATAAGATAAAAGGCTGTCAGTCACAAGTTTGGCTCAAGCCCAGCTACCAACAAGGGAAAGTCTCTTTTATAGCAGATAGTGACGCCGTGTTGGTAAAAGGGATTATTGGTGTTTTAGTAAAAGC
>JBFEUX010000148.1:0-7441 GCA_041547255.1 Bacteriovoracaceae bacterium | reverse complement strand
TTTTACCTGTCTTTAGACCCTTTTTGGCACTTTGTTTTTTTGCCACTTTTCGTTTTTTCTTAATTTTAATGCTTTCATTAAACTTAAATGCAAGGTCAGAGAAACTTAATTTTTTTGTTTTTTGTACCGTAGATTTTTTAACAACTTGTGTGTCTTTCTGATTTCTAGCAGTCCTCTCACCTTTTGCTGCAGACTGAAAGCTCCCATTTCTAGAACTCTTTGTTTGTCGATCAAAATAATTATTTGTCTCAGATAGAAATTTTGCATCAACAGCTTTTTTAGATATCGACTTCTCTGTAGTTATGATCTGTTTTGACTGCTCTTTCTTTAATGCTAATAACTTTATAGGAATAACTTTTTCTACCTTCTTTTCAGTAAAAAAATCTGGAACCGACTCCTTCAAGCTAATAAAAGATATTAAAAGATGGAACAGCACTGAACATGCTACAAAAACATAAAGTACACGATTGTTATTTGCTATCTTTAATGAACTTATTTCCATTACTAAACCACCTCATCATGGTATCGGTAGCTTAAGTTTTGGACTTTAGAGGCTACTGTGCGCCGTAGTAGCCTTCACCATCAAGTATTGACATATCATCAGGTTGCTCTTCTTCATCGGCAGAATTTGCCGCCACCCCCGGTTCTGTTCCTTCAACAAAGGCTTCAATAAACTTGTTTGGTCCACCTTTATAAAGCTCTCCCGTTTCAGAATCAATGGCAACATTTACAATACCTGTTGGTGCAAGAATTTCAGCATCTCCATATTTACTTAAGGCCAATTTCATTACCTCTCTCCAAATAGGAAGGGCCGATTTAGCTCCCGTTTCTCCAAATCCAAGCGTTTGATTGTTATCAAATCCTGTCCAAACACCAGTTACAACCCGACTTGAAAAACCTAAAAACCAGGCATCCACATAGTTATTTGTTGTACCTGTTTTACCACCAATATTTAGCGATAAATCTCGAACACCCCTGCCTGTACCATTTTGCACGACTCCCTTTAAAATATTAGACATTAGATAAGCAAGTCTTTGATCATACACCTGAGTTTCATTTAAATTAACCAAAAATGGATTTTGCTCCTTAACAACTTCTTCACCCTCTGCATCCGGCTGTTCTGTTGGGTCGGTCTTTTCCATGTTCATGTCTTCAGCTAACTTGGACCCTGTAGCTTCTTGCTCTTTACTCGTAGTACTAGCCTGTTCCTCCAAAGATTCGTCTTCCTTTTCTTTATCAAGGTAATAGACTTTGCCATAGCGGTCTTTAATAGAAACAATAGATTTTATCTTCAATAATTTTCCACCATTAGGAAAAATACTATAGGCTTTCACCAAATTTAATAAGTTTATTCCAAATGAGCCAAGCGAAACGGAAAGATCATTTGGTAGACTAGTATCTAGCTTTAATCTTTCTACAAAATTTAAAATCTTATCAACACCAACGTCTTGAGAGAGCTTAATGGTTGGGATATTTCTACTAACCTCAAGAGCTCGACGTAAAGTCATTGTCCCTTTAAATTTTCCATCATAATTTCTAGGTTTCCAGCTTAAACCATCATCTACACCTCCAAGGGCTTGTGGTGTATCATATAGTTTCGAAGCTGGCGTATAAGAATTCTCCAAACCAACAGCATAGATCAACGGTTTAAATGCTGACCCTGGCTGTCTATTTGATTGCACGGCCCTATTAAACTGAGACTTGGAAAAATCACTTCCTCCTACCATCGCTATAATTTCTCCACTATGCGGTGACATTGAAATTAAAGCTCCTTGAGCCTCAGGTTCTTGATCCAATTCTGCGACAAAAAACTTTTGCGCCTTTATACTTTGAATTAATTGTTTATCACTTCCAAAACTTGTTAAAAAGTTCTTATAGATATACTTCGCAGGACTTTCTAGATTAGAACTAAGTTTAACCAGAATCACATCACCAGGTTTTACAATCCGCTCAGGAAAATTTTCATAGCCCCAGTAATTTCTTTCTATCTGAATCTTACGCTCATGGGCCCACTTAAAATGTTCATGTGGAATCATTAACTTTAAGCCTGCGTAATTTGCATAAATCATTCTTTGACTATTGCTAACCTTTGTAACAACGGCTTCGACTGAATCTGTGAAATCAACAAATTTCTTAATTCGATCATCCCCAAGATTTCCGATCTCAAGATAAATTTTATTTGCCTTAACCCCTGATTCAACTAAAGTTAACTTTTCATCTTCTTTTATTAGTTCATATTCATTCTCTTCGGAAGCGAACTCTTTCTTAATCGTTCCATCAGTATTAAATATTAAATAATTTGAGGCTGATTCATATATTTTATCTCTTTGTTTTTTTATGAATTCAGTAATTTCTTCTTCACTCGCCAGATGCTTAAGAGGTCCTTTATATCCTTGTCGCTTGTCGATTGCCCTTACACCTTTTTTAACTTCTTCTTCAGCTTTTTCCTGTATGGCCCAATCTAATGTGGTTACAACTTCATAACCATTAGTAATAAAGTCCTCTTTACCGAAATGTGCAACTAGTCTTTGTCTTATCCAGTCTGTAAAGTAGCCAGCTTTAAGAGGTACAGGCTTTCTTATCTGAATTTTAATATTTTCTTCAATTGCTTGTTCATATTCTTCTTGTGTAATTTTTTGAGTTACCAACAGTCTTTTCAAAACATACTTTTGTCGCATTTTTGCCAAGTCTGGATTGATGTATGGTGAGTATTTTCCGGGTGCAACCAATAAGCCTGCAACAAGTGCCATTTCGGCCACTGTAGCCTCTGCTAGTTCTTTATCAAAATAACCTCTAAAGGCAGATTTGACACCATAATAACCGCCCCCAAGATAGACTTGATTAAGATATAGAAAAAGAATTTCTTGTTTTGTTAATTTCTTTTCAATTTTAGTCGCAAGGATCAAATCCTTTATCTTCCTTGTAAATGTTCTCTCACTAGAAAGAAGTAGTGATTTTGCCACTTGTTGGGTTATCGTAGATGCCCCTTGCACCACTCGGCCAGCTTTTATATTTATTAATGTCGCCCTAATAATCCCAAGATAATCAATCCCTGAATGGTTATAAAAATTATCGTCTTCCGCCGCCAAGAAAGCATTAATCACCTTTGGTGGAATTTCTTCAATGGTGGCGATTTCTCTATTCTCTTTGGATAACTCCATTAATAGATGGCCATCTTTAGAAAAGACGCGACTTGGAATTGGCGGACTATAGTCACTCAATGAATTTATTTGTGGTAAATCATACGATATATAAATGACTAAACCTAAGACCCCTAATCCAGCAAAAAAACCTAAAGCAAGGGCTGCATACAGTAGCTTTAAAAATGTTTTCAAAAATTCCTCTCATTTTTACTTAAGAATTTATTAATTACCATTATATCTGGATCTTTAGTTATTTAAATGATTTGTATTTTCTTCCTTCCACTTGCCAATGCTTCTGCTTACTTCTTGAGTAAAATTGTTTATGGAATCTTGATAAAACCTATTTAAATCTGACAAAGGTACTTCCGCATCTAATTCAACTGACTCAGTTGTTTTTAGTTGATAAATTCCGTCTAATGGGCGCATTACCATGCCTAGATACTTTGTAATTACTCCCCAATTATATCCATCAATTTTATTGAACTTTACTTGCTCAGGTATAAATATACATGACAAATTCAAATCGACACCCACCCTATCAATAGCGCCAAGATAGGTGTCAGGTACGTTGAAGTAGTTTTTCTCATTTTTAAAATCTATCGTCTTTCTAATTGCATCAACTACTTTCTCTTGCTCATTTAAAACAATTTTTCGATTTTCTATTTCAGGAATCAGTAATTTCACTTTTAATTGATCTAATTTGGATTCTTTGAATTCTTTTTGAGTAAAGTTAACAATAGTTGAGTTCCATTCTTCAGAATATACTTTTTTCCCTCTCAGCTTCTTCATTAGATCAAAGAGCTTCCATTCTAAATAACTGGCACTGGCCTCTTTGGCATATAATGCAGCGATCAGCGCCCCAAAACCTTGGGATGAGACATAGTTAAGTTTAATTTTCTTCTTTTCTAATTCTTTTATTAAAGGCAAAAAGGCAAGTGAATGATAGATAGAAGAGTATATAGTCAAAGCGATTTTAGGACTTTCTTCTTTCAACATCTTATCTACATCTTCAGATTTGCCAAAAGAATTATTAGTGGAATCTTCTATTGTGACGCCTTCAGAGGGGTCATCAGCAAGATTAACCTCCACGATCTCTATATCTTTCTGAGAGGCCGTCGTGCAGGATATGAAAAGCAATATGAATAAGAGAAATCTCATTCTTCTGTATACTCTTCTTCTTTTAGGCTATCTGTTAGAACTGCTATTTTTTTTTCAGCACTGGCCAATAAATCTTTACAACTTTTATAAAGTTTAATGCCTTCTTCATATTTTTTTATGCTTTCATCTAAACTTAATTCACCACTTTCCAGAGAATTAACTACTTCTTCTAAGTTTACAAGGGAAGCTTCGAAACCTTTTTTACTCATTTTAACCTTCCTGTAGCCCGGGGTGTCAGAGTTTTGACTAATGACCACCACCCGTAATTTATATTTGTTTAGGCTAGCACCTAAGACGTCAAAATTCTACCATAAGGAAACTACAAATGCTCATTATTTTAAATACTTAACTAATATGGCTGTTTTTTCCTGGTGATACATATTTGGCACTTAGGAGTTAATATATTAGTAGGATGGAGAGAATAGGAAATTCTTTCCAAGAAATTCAGGAGGAATTTTGAAAAGTATATGGGTTCCCTTATCTGGACAAATTGCCCAGCAAAGAAAAGTTGAAACCATTGCCAATAATATTGCCAATGCAAATACTGCTGGCTTTAAGAAAGATCGCTTAGCATTCAAAGAGCATCTAACGGCCCTCAATAAACAAGGTGAAATTATTGATTTACCCCGCAAGGAATGGAGTCCTGATGATTTCTATCGCTCACAAGGGGGAGAGAATGCCTTTGTTCGCGTAGATGGTAGTTATACCAATTTCCAACAAGGTGCCTTGAATCCAACTGGTAACCCTCTCGATATGGCCTTATTTGGAAAGGGCTTTTTCGAAGTGCTTACTCCTAGTGGAATTCGTTTTACCAGAAAAGGTGTTTTTAATTTAAACAAAAATGGAGAACTTGTAACCGAAAGTGGTTTCAAGTTACTGGCCCCTATTTCTTCTGATAACACTGATGCTGAAAATAATGACAATGCTATTGAAAATCGAATTATCAAGCTACCACCTGGACAAAAAATTTCAATCACGAAACAGGGGGATATTTTTAGCAAAGACGGACTGGTAAATAAGATATCTGTTATTGAATTTAAAGACGCAAATGCCTTACGCAAACAAGGAAATAACCTTTTTATTAACAATGCTGATGAAAATATTGTACGAAACAATGTTGGGACCACGGTGAATCAAGGTTTTATTGAGGGCTCCAATGTAAATGCTGTTAAAGAGATGTCTGAGCTTATAAACGCTCACAGACATTTTGAGAATATACAAAAAGCGATTAATACCTACGATCAAATCTCCGGACAAATCGTAAATGATATCGCTGATTTTAACTAGTCCCTGGAGGATATAAATGATTAGAGCTCTAAATACGGCCGCAACAGGAATGACTGCCCAAGAACAACAGGTTAATTCGATTTCAAACAACATCGCAAACGCGAATACAACTGGATATAAATCTCAAAGGACTGAATTTGAAGATCTTCTCTATGAAACAGTCGAGGAAGCCGGAGGTAGATCATCTACCGATACTGAATACACGGTTGGCCATCAGGTTGGATCAGGATCAAAGGTGTCAGCGACGAGAAGAATCCACTCTATGGGCAGTCCGCAAATTACCAATAGACCATATGACCTTATGATCATGGGCGATGGTTTTTTTGGCGTACAGGCAGGTAATGAAACTTTATATACGAGAGATGGTTCTTTTACCGTTGATGCCCAGGGTGTCATGAAAACTAGAAATGGACATACTCTTGTTCCAGGAATCACGGTTCCACCAAATACAAAATCACTTAATATTGGAGAAGATGGCAATGTTCAAGCTTTTGTCACCGGACAGAATCAACCGATAGAGTTAGGCCAGATTCCAGTATTTACCTTTGTTAACCCTGCAGGACTAACCGACCGTGGTGGGAATACTGCATCAGTTACTCCCGCATCAGGGGAAGCACAGCAAAGAATAGCGGGTGATGAAAACGCAGGTGTTATCCAACAGGGAACTCTTGAGTCTTCAAATGTTAGTGTAATGGGTGAAATGACAAATTTAATAAAAGCACAACGGGCATATGAAATGAACTCTAAAGTTATGGGTGTTGCAGATCAAATGTTACAAACAGTAAACAACATAAGGTAAAATGAGAATATTTTTAATTTTAACATTTTTTATTTCTAGTTCATTTGCAGCTGACAGTTGTGAAATTGTATCTTACGCACATATCATCAAAATTAATAAAGTTTTGGATGATACCATTATCAAAACATCAAATTGCTCAAGCCAGATCAACCAAAGTTTTATTGAGCTTATTTCTAATGCTAATGGCAAACTCCAAAACCAAGCTATCAAGCAATATCTAAAAGCAGAAAAAGGTACAACAGTTAGCCTCACACCTGTAAAAATCAACGTTGCAACCTTAATAGATCTCGTACAACAAAAATTTGGATCCTCGGATCGTATTATCTCTAAAGTCTCGTCCCTTATAGGAAAAAGTGCTCTTTTATTTAACTCCCAAGAGAAAATGGATCTTTCATGCCAAAACTGCAATGGTAATGGCTCAAAAAACCTAAAGCTAAAAACCTCACATAAAACGTTCTGGATAAGTGCTAACTTTAAAACCAAGACTAAAGCCTTCAAAGTTAGTAATAGTTTAATTCGATCAACTCCCATACTTCAAACGTCAGATTTTGAACAAGTAAATATCGTAAATCATAATCCAAGTGTGTATTTTCAAGATATAAAAAATATAAAGTACTACCGACTCAACAAACACCTTCAAAAAGGTGACATCCTTAAGACTACAGACCTAACGCCCAAAAACCTAATCACCTATGGGCAAAGGGTTAAACTAACTATCCTGAACAAGAACATTCATTTAAAAAGCGTAGGGATCGCTAAAAAGAATGGTAAAATTGGTCAATATATTGAAATCGAAAACCCAACTAGTAAAAAAATATTTTTAGGAAAAGTAACTAATTATAACGAGGCAACTGTAGAACTATGAAAATAACTTTTTCCCTCTTATTATTCTTTATCATTTCGTCTTGTTCGTCATATGTGCAATCTATTCACAGTCAAATTGATGCGGAAAACCGAGCTAAAATGGCTCGCTATCGACGAGCATATACTAAAAAGCAAAGGACGATACAAAATCCCGTAACACTTAACGGTGGGGTAACTGCAAATAGCCAAT
>JBFEUX010000091.1:0-10566 GCA_041547255.1 Bacteriovoracaceae bacterium | reverse complement strand
TCTGCTTGCGCATCTTTATTAAAAACAAAAACTTCCTGACTATGAAAGTTTATTTCTAATTCTTTCCATTTTTTAACATCTAGACGTTTGCTTTCATTTTCCAGGCGTCTTAATTTGGCCTCAGTACGGGCCCTTAACTCCAAAGGAGGAAAAGGCTTGGTAATATAGTCTTCGGCCCCAATAGCAAAACCTAATACTTTTTCTGATAGCTCGCCATGAGCAGTAAGAAAGAATATAGCAGCATTATATGGTAATGACTTGATATAAGTTACCAGCTCAAAACCATTTCCATCTGGTAGTTCTACATCTAAAAAGATGAGGTCATAACTGCTCTTGTTAAGCAATACCTTTGCTTCTTTGATTGTATTTGCTTCGTGTAACTCTATCGGTAAGCCTGTCAGGGCCTGCTCTACCATGATAAAAATCTCGTGGCTATCATCCACTAAAAGAACTTTGGACTTCAATTATACTCCTATGATCACCTTAATATTGCTTTAGCTGACCAAATGTAATACTTTGTTATTTGCTTTGGAATAATGGTTATAATAGTGTTTCATTCTTGTAAAGCAGACCGAGGGGGTTAAATGCTTAAATTTTCTGAAGATAAACTAAAGTATGATTTAACTAAGTTTTTACCCATGTTTCAGGAGAGAAGAGATGCCGATTTAATTAAAATTAATGCTTGTTTACAAGAAAATAACTTATCTGAGATTAAAAGAATTGTGCATAGCTGGAAAGGTTTCAGTGCACCTTATGGCTATCCTAAATTAGTTGACAGTGCCTTAATTATAGAAGCAGCTGTTAAGGATAATGATAGTGAAAAAATAGCGGCAGAGATGGATGTCGTGGTTGAATATCTAGAACAGAAAAAAAACGAATTTAAAAACTAAGCTCTTGCCAATAATTTTTAGGGTCTGTGCGGCGAAAGCGGCGCAGATTCTCTTCTAACTGCCTTAATTGAAATTCATTTAAATTTAACTCAGAAATATAGTCATCTGCTTCATCCAGCTGGCCATCCAATTCCAGGGCCCGGATAAGGTATTCATGACCTATAAGTGCACCAGGGTATTCTTCGATCAGGGCCTGCGCCTCCAACATCACATCCTCAAATTCCCCTTGGGCCAGCGTTCTTTGTAAATAGATTTCAATCAAATCTTGATTGACTAACACTTCCTCTGGAATCACTTCCACTTCTTCTTCTGCAAATTCTTCTTCCGTCAAATCGACAGTGGGAGTAACAATGTTCTCGCGGGCAATAAGAAAAGCTTCTTCTCTAATCATTTCATCAGAGTCGGTATCAAAACTGGCCAGCTCTTCTAAAAGATTAACTATTTCATCTTCATATTGTTTATCTTGGTTTTTGGCTTCCATGGCCAGGTAACTAATTAGCTTGGCCTTATAGGCCGAATAGGCATCGGGTTCTCTATCTATAATTTCATCTGCATATTGAATGACGTTTTCTAATTGTTTTTCATCAAGATTGGTATAATCTGCTAAGTCATCTTCAATATGAGTGGCCAACTCACTGGTAGGCACTAGCTGGATATCTTGTGATGCTTTTGTTTTTGCGACTTCCTTAGCAGCACTTTTTTCCAGCTTGGGTAGTTTGGCCGGCACTATTTTTTGCGCCTTAATCTCATCCCATTTTTTGGCCGTTTTAAAATTTTTAATTTGTTCTAATTTCTGTCTTAGTTGAGTGTTGCGATTTTCTAATTTTTGATAACGATAGCCCAAAAATGCCAAAAGACTGGCGAGTAGTAGAATAGAAAGTAAAAGGACGTTTTGTATTCTGTTCATAGCTAAAACATAGCATTTTGAGCTGGCCCTTGACAATAATTATAAAGAAACCATATTGGTTTTAAGTAAGTAAGGAGGTTTTATGAGTGCCACATTTTCCCAGTGCAGCCGCTGTCATAGTTTAAATAAATTTTCTGCTGAGAAGGCGTTAAGCAAAACACCGGTATGCGGTAAATGCGGTGGTCCACTTAATATGCATGGACTGGTTTCAGATGTCACAACCTCTAATTTTCAGAAAATTTTAGCTAAGGCAGATGGACCGGTGGTGGTGGATTTTTGGGCCAGCTGGTGTGGACCTTGTAAGATGTATGGACCTGAATTTGAAAAAGCATCTGTGCAAAATAAAGATGCTGTGTTTTTAAAAATTAATACCGAAGCGGAGGGGCAACTTTCCGCGCAACTTGGCGTAAGGGGAATTCCTACCACCATTGTTTTTCAAAATGGTAGGGAAGTGCGTCGCCAAAGTGGGGTGATGAATGCCCAGCAGCTGGAGCAATTTGTCAGAGGCTAACGTCTAATTAGTTTATAAATTTCCATCACCACTAAGATGCTAATGGCCAGTCCCAAAAGTAGCAACCAATCTGCAAAGCTTACCGGCATAACTCCTAGCACTTTATTGATACCTGGTGTATAGAGCACACCGATATGGAGCAATTGCGCACCGATAGTTCCAAATAAAAGTATTTTATTATTAAAGGGATTGATGCTAAATGCTGATTTGGTTTCAGAGCGACAATTGGCAATCATAATATTTTCAAATAACACCATTAATAACAAAGTCAGGTTACGGGCCATGTTTATTTCCATTCCTGTACGCACTAGATAGTGGAAATAAAAAAATGAGATAAGGCCCATCACCACTGCGGTTAAGATAATGCGCTCGAGCATTGGGCGGTCAAATATGCGCTCTCCTGGTTTGCGTGGCGGCTTGCTAAGCTCGTCACCTTCTCCAGGTTCAAAGGCCAGTCCTACGTCCTGAATGCCATTAGTAACTAAGTTTAGCCATAATAATTGCACGGCAGTTAAGGGCATGGGGATATTGGCAATAATGGAAAGAATAAATAAGACAACTTCTGCCATCCCCGTGGAGATAAGTAGATAAACTACTTTTCTAATATTGTTATAGGCGATACGCCCTTCTTCTATGCCCGCCACAATGGATGCAAAGTGATCATCGGTAATGATCAGATCAGCTGTTTCTTTGGCCACATCAGTTCCGGATTTTCCCATGGCGATTCCTACGTTGGCCATTTTCAAAGCGGGGGCATCATTGGCCCCATCTCCAGTTACCGCCACATACTGTCCATTTTTAATAAGGCTTTGTACTATTTCTAATTTTTGTGCAGGCTCTACCCGGGCAAAAACCTTGGCCTGGGCAATGATATCCGTTCTATGTTGTGCTTCTTTAAGTTTTAATTCGGGGCCAGTAATGACTTCCTTGATATCAGAGGCAAAACCCAGCTCACTGGCGATGGCAAAAGCTGTTTTGGGGTGATCACCTGTAATCATGGCGAGCTCAATTCCAGCACTTTGACATTGTTTGACCGCTTCCACCGTGTCGTTTCTTAAAGGATCAATCATCGCCACCAGACCTAAAAAGGTGAGTTTTTCCAGATGAAAATTAAGATCACATGCCTCATCTTCTAAAAAGGTTTCATAGGTTTTATTGGCCAGCGCTAAAACCCGGTAACCAGCACTGGCCAGCTCTTCGGCTTGCTTATTAATGTCGTGAGTATTAATAGTTTTTGGGCCATCCAGGGTGAGCATTTCATCACACAAGGGTAATAATTTTTCCACCGCACCCTTGATCGAAATAATATGGGTTCCCGCTTCTGCGTGCATGGCCGCGGAGTATTGGTTTTCTGGTTCAAAAGGTATTTCACAAATAAGTTTATAGCGATCCAAAACATCTTCAGGGATGACTTCGCCTTTGTAGGCGAGGACTAAAAAGGATAAATCCACAGCATCCCCATGTCCTTGCCAAATGCCATCTTTTTGGATGAGCTTGGATTCATTACAAAGTACTCCAGTTTCTAAAAGTGGGCGCAAGCGAGCAAGTTCTTCGGAGTAAGCGGGTTGATCTTCTCTATGGATTTCCCCCTCGGGAGTCAGGCCACTACCAGGGACTAAAAATTCCTGATTACCGGGAATCGCTATTTTTTTTATCGTCATCTGATTAACCGTGAGCGTTCCTGTTTTATCGGTGGCCACCATGGAGCAAGACCCTAAGGCCTCTACCGCTGGCAGTTTTCTTACAATGACATTTCTTTTGGCCATGCGGCGGCCAGCGATCGAAAGAGCGATCGTCAAGGCAACTGGTAGCCCTTCCGGTATGGCCGAAACGGCGAGGGCCACACTTAACATCAGCACTTCATGCCAGCCTTCTCCTTTTAGTAACAGAATGAGCGCAATAAAAGCTGTGATGATGACAAAGAAGATCGCAATATTTTTAGTAAACCTCTCCATTCTGATCACCAGGGGCGGTTTACTATCTTCACTATAACTAAGGGAGCTGGCGATCTTACCCAGTTCCGTATTAAGGCCAGTGCTGGTGACAATGCCTCTGCCTCTGCCTCTCGTAACCATCGATCCGGAAAAGGCCATATTCTTGCGATCTCCCAAGGCCGTGTTTTCATCATAGCTTTCAGTGGCGAGCTTATGCACCGCAAGCGATTCACCCGTTAAGAGTGATTCATCAATTTCTAATCCATGACTGTGAATGAGACGCAAATCAGCAGGAACCTTATTACCTGATTCTAATAGCACCAAGTCCCCTGGCACCAGATAACTACTATCCAGTTGCATAACTTCGCCATCTCTTTCCACTCGGCAAATGGTGGCACTCATTTGCTTGAGGGCATGAGCACTTTTTTCAGCGCCACTTTCCTGGATCGTTCCAATAATGGCGTTGATCAGCAGCACCAGTCCTATAAAGATGGCATCGCTTTCATCACCTAAAGTAAGGGAGAGGATGGAGGCGCTAAATAAAATATAAATAAGTGGGTTGAGAAATTGTCTGGCAAAGATGGCGACAACTCCGGTGGGAGGCTTACTGGGCAAGATATTAGGACCAAATTGCTGGACGCGAATATCTGCAATCTCTTGGCTAATGCCATCGTCACTAGATTTGCTTTCTGTAAAAATCTCTTCAATACTTAGGGAATGAGGAGCTTTTATTTCAATCATAGCTAATTATTGCGCCTTAAAATATCCAATGCGTCCGCCACGACATTCAAATAGGTGATACTCTTTATTGGACTTTTTAATTTGCGTGGTTAAGTCTTCCAGCGTGTATACCTCTTTGTCATCCACCTTATGAATTAGTTGCCCAATACTCCATTCGTTGATATCGGCTTGCGAGCCTTGGTGAATATGGGTAACCACTAGAGATGGTTTTTCACTGTCGATCAGTTTTACCATTTCTATCTGGGCATTGACGTCAATATCCACCATGGCCTCAATAATTTCATAGGTGAGTTCTTGTATCACCATGCCATAAAGTTCAATAAAGGTACGGTCAGCGAGAATCGGCCTGGATTTTATTCCCATTTCCGGTAAAGCTTGGGCCGTGGCCTTCGCAGTGTGAATACGTCCGTCCCGAAGATAGGCTATTTCAGCATCACAACCAATGGGGATTAATTTAATAATATCGTAAATATTTTTATGGCGTAAAAAACCTTCCACATCAATCACAATGCCATGGCGATCAAACTCAATGCCATTGAGCGAGAGAATTATATCGCGCGCTTTTAGGCCGGCATTGGCGGCAAAGCCATTTTTAAGCACCTTGGAAATAATAACCCCTTGAGGTGAACTTTGTTTTAACAGGGGATTAAAGGCCTCGGAGTTTTTTTGTAGTTTGGCACCTAAAGCAGCAAAGCGTGGCTCATTTTGCTCAAGTAAGTTTTCGATAATGGTTTTTACAAAATTGGCCGGTGTGATAAAGCCAATATTTTCTGCTTCGGCAATGACAGCAGTATTAAGTCCGACCACGGTACCAGCGGAACACACACTGGGGCCACCCGAGTTGCCGGGGTTAATGGCGGCATCGGTAACAAAACGTTCTGTGGAGTATTCGGAACCGGAAACAAAATTGGTGATTTCCCCACTGGAAATATTTGGCTCCACCATTCCCATGGGGTAGCCAATGGCCTTAATTTCTTCGCCGCGACTTATCTTGGAATCTTCATGTAACTCTAGATATTCAATCGGCTTTACCGCCACTTGTTTAAAACGGGTAATCTCTTCTTTATTTAATTTGATTAAGGCCACATCCGGCTCAAGGGTTTTGACCATACCCACCAGTTCGGCGTTAAAACGTTCTTCACTGGTGAGCATGGAAGTGATCTCAATTTTTTCAGCGTTACGCACGACATGAGCATTGGTGACGATATATCCTTCTAGTTCTTGAAACTTTACAAAAAATCCCGAACCAGACCAGATGCGCGGAAATCTCACCGCTGGATTCATCAGCGATTGAATATCTTCTTCCACAAATCCTTCCACGTGAATTTGCACCACTCCGGACATCATTTCGCGGGCAATATTAGTAAGTTTATTTTCCGACATCGTCATAGCTGCATATAACCATAAATCATTATATCTGCCTAGCTTAACAAGATTAAGTTTACATGAATAATGCAATGCAAGTCTCAACATTTAAACTAAATTACAGTGTTATCGCTTTTGTTTTTCTCTGTATTTTTATATGCTTCTTAGCAGAAATTCTTTTTTGTTCTTAGGGGCCTGCTATGTCAAAAAAATATATTATTCTCATTGTGTTAGTTATTCTCGCTCTTATCGCCGGTATATCAGTTAAGAGTTATCAGAATAAGCATCTTCTTTTATTAAGTCCTAAGAAAGGAGATATCAAAGAAGCGATCTACGGGCTGGGTACCGTGGCATCCAATAAAATTTTTGAAGTCAAAACAGGTATGATGGCCTCGGTACTCAAACAATATGTCAATGAAGGAGATCAGGTGAAAAAGGGAGATATGCTGATTTCTTTTGATGGCTCCGCAAGCTTTGAGGCCCCCTTTGCAGGAACCATAACTAAAGTACAATACCGGGAAGGTGAGATTGCTTTGCCGCAGATTCCCGTTATGCGACTAGAAGATTTAAACGATAAATATATTGAAGTCTCTTTGGAACAAGAAGCTGCACTGAGAGTGCGCAAAGGACAACAGGCCCAAATTATATTTGCCAGTCTAATGGGAGAGAAAATGCAAGGAACAGTTAAAAGCATTTATCCTAAAGACGGGGATTTTTTAACTCATATTATCGTAAACAACCTCAAAGAAAATATCCTGCCCGGCATGACCGCGGATGTGGTGATTGAAGTAGGCAGTAAAAAAGATGCTTTGCTTATTCCCATTAAAGCGATTACCGATGGGCAAGTACTGCGAAAGCGCGCTGGCAAAAGAAGTAAAGTTGCTATTGAGATCGGACATAATGATGGCACCTGGGCGGAAGTTACCTCCGGAGACATTAAGCTTACTGATCAATTGGTGGTTAAGGAAAAATAATGCTGTTTTTGGCCTTAAAACAACTTTTCTCTAAGAAAAAGCAAACCTTTCTTATCCTGTTAGGGATTAGTTTTGGGACCATGTTGTTTGTGGCCATCTCGGGTGTGCAGTTAGGCTTTAGGGCCTATATTACTTCGGCCTTATTAAATAATACTGCTCATATTATTATTTCCGGTTCGGAAAATGAGATTGAAAAAAAAGAAGTGCAAGAGCGCATCTTTGGCAATACCGAGTTAGTACATTGGATCTCTCCTCCTTCAGGGAAACGTGATGAATCCAAATTAGAAAACTATCAGGGGTGGGCACAAAAACTGAGGGCCGATATCAACGTTTATGATTTTTCCCCCCGGCTTTCTATTAATGTCATTGTAAAACGCGGTCCCATTAAAAGCTCGGTGGGCCTGGTGGGGTCGTTGCCTTTAAGACAACTGCGCATTAGTAAGATTGAGGATTATTTACAAGAGGGTCGTTTTGAAGAGCTGGCCAGTGGTGGTAATAAAATAATTATTGGATCGGGAGTGGCCAAAGACCTTGGGGTCAGAATGAGTCAATTTGTAGATGTGATTAGCGGTGACGGGGGAGTGAAACCTTTTAAGGTGGTAGGCATCATAAAGTTTGGGGATGAAAGAACAGATCGCTCCTTGGCCTTTGCCCATTTAACCGACGTACAAAAATTAAATAAAACTCCAGGACGGGTAACGGAGATTGCTGTGGCCTTAAACGATATGGAAAAGGCAGAAGAGCTCGCCAGTGAGTGGTCACTGTTTAGTAAGGATAAAGTACAAGACTGGAAGCACGCCAACGCTATGTTTATGGAGATGATAAAAATGCAGGACATCGTTCGTTACTTCATTACCATTTCCGTGTTAATTGTGGCCGCATTTGGCATTTATAATGTGCTGACCATTATGATTAATCAAAAGCGCAAGGAGATTGCGATCTTGCGCTCCATTGGCTATGCCCCTCAGCGCATTTTAGAATTAATTCTTTTTCAGGGCATCTTTTTAGGACTCAGTGGAGGGCTTCTAGGTCTGTTATTTGGTTTTATGATTTGCCAAGTTGTGGGCTCTGTGGATATGGGCTTTGAAATCGGCGACAGCAATCATCTTATTATCAGTTATGATTTAAGTATCTATCTCACCGCTTTTGTGGCGGCACTCATTGCAGCACTCATCGCCAGTTTCATTCCGGCCATGGCCGCTAGTAAGATGACTCCCATTGATATTATCCGGGGGCAAGAATGATTCGTGTTAAGCATATTTGTAAAAGTTTTGGTGAGCCAGCGCAAAAGATCTTACACGATATCTGTTTTGAAGTAACTGATGGTGAGTTTGTTTCTATTTCCGGCCGCTCGGGCAGTGGTAAAAGTACGCTTCTTTATCTCATGAGCTCCTTGGATCTGCCTACTACTGGGGAAGTGATTATCGACAATAAAGATCTGGCCAAAATGAGTGTGGAAGAGATCCATGGGTTTCGCAATCTCAATATAGGTTTTATTTTTCAATTTCATTATCTTTTGCCCGAACTAACGGCACTGGAAAATATCCTGTTACCTCCCCGTAACTTAGGCAAAGTGGATGAGTATACTGAGAAGGCCAAGGCCTTATTAAAAATGATGAATATTGAAAAGGTGATGCATAAACTTCCAGGCCAGATGTCAGGAGGGGAGCAGCAACGGGTGGCGATTGCCCGGGCCCTCATCATGGATCCCAAATATATCTTTGCAGACGAGCCTACCGGAAACCTGGACACCACCAATGGCCAGATCGTGATGGATATTCTTAAAAAAACCAATCAAGAGCTGGGCACTACCATTTGTCTGGTTACCCATGAGCCAGACTATGCGGCCATGGCAGATCGCGAAATCTATCTGGTGGATGGTAGAGTGGCCGAGCGGGAGTAATTCGTGATAAGATTTTTATAAGGCCCGGGTCTTAAAAGCATCTTAAAAGTAAAACGATTTAACCCCGACTAATCTCGGGGTTTTTTATTGCAAAAACTCCGCGCCGGCGCGAAAACAAGGACCCGCGATTTCTCACGGGCCCAGGTTTTAAAAGCAATTAAAGCTATAAAGCACAAGCCAAATAACTAGAATTACTTTCAAAAATGTAGCAGTTTTCTCTTCCATGAGTATCCTCCAAGGAAGTAGGGTCTTCATTGACCCGAAAGAGAAAAACATGCTAAAATTTTGTGGAAGGCCCAAGTTTTAGAAGCCTTTTAAAAATGTAGCAGTTTAAACCCCGACTAATCTCGGGGTTTTTAATTGCAAATAAAGTAAAAGACACCAGATTTTTAAGCTATCAAAACTTAAGCCTTTCACCGCATGGCAAGAAAACCAAATAAGTTGTCTATAGAGCGAAAGCTAGCGCATGATAAGTTTTTCTGCTATACTGCAATTCACACAATCTGGGGGTGCACTGGTTTCGACAGGGTTATTGAAGGATTGGGTGCGTGTCTAGGTTGATCGGCCGGCCTAGTAAAAAGCCGATCGAATGTATTCGGAAACGAACACGAATTCGCAATGGCTGCATAATCTAAGATTATCGCGCTTGCTGCGGGGCCTACACCAATAACAAAAAGTAGGTAAAGACCTCGCGGGGGAGGTCGGAAAACTAAGCCCCAACAGCGTGCCGGGCCTGCTGTCTAAATCCCCACCGGGTTTCGTGTGGTTGACAAGCCACTCACAGCCGTCGCTTGCTCTAATGCGACTACACACGTAGTGCCCTCTATTGGACGTAACTTTGGACGCGAGTTCGATTCTCGCCACCTCCACCAAAACCTTCAATGAAATCAGTACTTTAGAAAGAAAACCATCGTCCGATTAGGACGATGGAGACGATGTTATTCCAATCAGACAAATTTAATCAGAAAAGGAGCTAGGATGGGCTACTACGTGAGAGCTTTGCCTCAAAAGAAAAGCGAACCAAGATGGAAGGTTCAATATGTTTCATTCAAGAAAAAAGATACTAAGGCTTCAACGGCTAAGTTTCCCAAAAAGGAATGGGATATTTCAAAAGATCGTTGGACGGCCCTTGGGTTTTATAAATACATGAGCGTTGAGGAAGCAAGGGTACGAGCACGACAGCTTAACTCTCAACTTGATCTTAAGCGGCAGGAAGAACGAATAATTGAGATAGAAAAGAAGAATGAGAAATTTCAAAAAAGATTTGATTCTTACCTTCCTGAAGAATTCGTTGCTGAATTTGAAAAAAGATTAATTAGAAAAAGAGATAGTGAAGTCGAT
>JBFEUX010000418.1:0-1081 GCA_041547255.1 Bacteriovoracaceae bacterium | reverse complement strand
TTATTGGATACGATGGGCGGGGAAGTTAATTCCAAAGAAATACAAAAAATGACAAAGTCGTTGAAAAATTTGTCTTTTGATTTTGTTACTTTTGGTACTCCTGCCCGCTATCCATGGGCCTTGAATCAGCGTATGCGCTTAATTCATTTTATCAATCATCGCTCACATGATGTTTTAGGTGGGAAGTTAGTCGGTGCTCTCATGACTAAAAGTGGGGATTATATACAACAGTGGGGAGGGGAAGGTTCAGATATGATTTCTCCTATCCCAAGGGAAAAAGAACTCAATAAGAAATTGGATCAGATCTTAGATAAAGGTGCTGACTTAGATATAATGCGAAAAAATATTTTAAAAAGACAGCGATTACATAATCAGGGACATCATTTCTTAGTTGATTATGGTGATAATGGAGAGTTTCCGAATTTCTTAAAAACACTGTTTGGCCATGCGGTGTATACGCGTTTAGATCTTTTAAAATTTCATTTCCAAATAATCTATAATAGGTTTTACCAATGAGTTGTAAGCGTATAGGTATAATTGACTCGGGAATTGGAGGACTGACTCTACTTAAAGAGTTATTAGATCATAATTATGCTGCAGAATACTTTTACATATGTGATCAGGCAAATGTTCCTTACGGAGGTAAAAGCCAGGACTTCATGCTTTCCCAAACTCAAAAAATGGTGAAACGACTCAAGGAAAAAAATGTTGATCTTATTTTGTTGGCCTGTAATACACTAACAGTTAATACTATTAGTAAGTTAAGAGAAAGTTTTGATCATCCTTTTGTAGGTATCGAACCCTATTTAAATTATCTCAATCGTTGTCAGGAAGCACAAAAGCAGATTGCACTCATTCTTACCGAGGCGACATATAAGTCAGAGCGTTTTTCAGATTTACAAACTAAGTTCGACCATAAAAATCAAGTCGCCATCTTCCCTTTAAAAAAAATGGCCATGTTAATTGAAGCCTGGGGAACAGCTAAAAAAAGTTTTAATGAAGTTGAAAGTGAGATTCAGCTGGAACTAAGCCCTCTTAAAAATAAAGGCTATACTCATTTGATCCTTGGCTGCACCCATTA
>JBFEUX010000250.1:0-3926 GCA_041547255.1 Bacteriovoracaceae bacterium | reverse complement strand
TGTCATTTGTCACAATTTGCCAAGCATCCTTGCCAATAATAAGGTTATTATTTCTTAGGATTCTATTAACCTTATTTTCCTGTTCGTTAGTAAGATTTTCCCGCCACTCTATAAAATAAATGGATTTTGCGCGGGCAAGTGTACTCTGTGAAATTAATATGATTAAAAACAAGAACGATTTCATCATTATTTCCTCCTTGAAAAAACGATTACTAAAATAAATTTTCTTTATTTCTTAAGTTTAATTTAGTTTCAAATGGCCCAAAAAAAAAGAGAAAAATCGCTTTCTAGTCTTGATGTTAGAAAATGTTAAATAAATTTAATTTACCCGTTTTACTCAGTTGCAAATATAACTAACTAAAGAGGTGTTTATTTTTGCCAAATAACCTTGGCACTTTCCAAAAAGAAAATGTTGCCAACCAGCTGTAATTGCAGATGTTTTTTTGTTTTGCTAGTTTGTGGCACCGATCTACTCTAGTATTATTTCTATACTAAAAGCAGTGGTACGTAAGCTGAACTATTAAACTCAATAACTGAAAAGGATGGAAAATGAAAAAAGTCTCACGCTTACTAACACTTTCTCTGACACTCGCTTCTTTTAACATTTATGCCGGTAATGGTGCACCTAGTGGTTCTCACTATCAACTTAACATCATTGGTGTTCCAAAAGCTAAATCTGCTGATATGGATAATAACAACGGCAGAAGAATCTTTGTTAAGGAGGAAGGTAAAACAAGAATTCTTTTGGGTGAAGGTGACTTTGCGGTATTAGATGCTAATGGTACGGATGGCTCCGCCAAGTTTCAACTGCCCGCTCCTGATGCTGATAATGACGGTGTGACAAGCTATTCGGTATTTGCTCGCGCCCTTGGTAAACCAGGCGGAAGCGCTAAAATGAATACCTGTGCAACAGATCCTGTAACGGGGGATGAAATCTGTAGCTTAGAAGTTCTGCACATGGAACGCAGAAAAGGAAAATCCAGTTTCGAAAATGTTTCAAAAGAACTTTTATATATTTATGCTGATCTGGATGGAGATGGAACAGTTGAAAGAGTTCCTTTATTTGATGACAGACTTGAAGAATACCTTTGGGAGTATGATAATCAAGGGCTAAAAGTATTACAATTAAGATTTTACCCTATTGCCACAGACGTTAACTAATAACTAATTACAAAAGGCGAGGGAGAAAACTCCTTCGCTTTTTACTTATATAATTTTTTAGAAATCAAACCTTGCCCCAATCGCAGCACCTAGCCTGGACTTATCCGTAAAGGCAAAAGAAATATTTGCTAAAAGGTGAAAGGGGGTGCGAGAGATTTTATATTGAGTCGCCGTAACAACTCTTGGGCCAAATAAACCTTTATGTGCCACTAAACCAGCTCCATACAACCACCTTAAGTTTTTTACGCCAAAGTTTCTCCTATCTCTCCACATATAGTCTGCAGAAATATAATCAGAAGATATGTCAGCCTGGATTTGATTTATTTTATCGAGCCGATAGGCTGTGCTTAATCCAGTAGGTGTACCAAGCACAACTCCAGCCGAAGCTCTTTTAGATCTAAATGCAAATGCATAAGAGTGAATTGCTGTCATCATAAAGACAGTAAGTAGTATCTTTTTCATAATAATCCTCTTTGGATTATTATACATATTTCTATTTTTTGTTAAAGATAGTACCTTTCAACTCCTGCCAGCTACTTGATATCACCTAATTCGATACTTTTGGTCGGACTTTAATAAAACTTTAGCGCCACTTCTACGTAATTATTTCAAACTGCGTTATTTAGTTATATTTTTTTTGTATTCTCCGGTTTTAAGAATTGGGAGGATATATGAAAAATCTTATATTTGCTTTGTTTTGCTTAGTTTTTACTCTAAATGCTACGGCAAATTGCTTACCAGCTTATGAAGACAATATTGAATTGAGACTTCAAAACCTAAAACAAAATCACTCGACTGCAGTAAATTCAACAGCGGGTACATTCATCGGTGTAACTGGTGTTTTTTCATATTTTGGTGTGGTTTTAGTTGGACCATGGGGACTGCTTATTGGCCCTCAATTTGGATTTTTTGCAGCTGCGCCAATAGGGGCTGGGTTCTACGTTTATTCGAAGGCTAAACTTTATGGCCTTAACCAAAGAGCAATGGTTTACACGGTTTTACATGAGGCTATAAACAAAGATGGCGTAAACACTAAACATTATAATGATACCTTCAACGCTTTAAAAACAAGATATAAAGATCTTAACCAAGATAAGTTTGACGATATCCTTATCTCTTTGAATGATAGCAAAGAGCTTTGTGACGGCACAATCGCCCAATACAGAAAGTATCGTCTTTTTCGCCGTAGAACCCTTGCCACATACAAAGACCTTTGGGCTTACTTATGGGATAAAACTGGCAAGTTAATGAATTCTTACTAATTAAAAATACTTACCGATTGTTATCAAAAAGGATGATAGGTTTATCTCACCTGTATAACCATTATCATCCTTTGTTTCATGAGTTAAGTAACGATAAACGAGCTGATATCTTAAACCATCTCTTTCATATCCTGCACCAGCATGAAAACCATAATCGTTTTTAACATCATGGTTTTTATAATTGTTAGATCCATCACTGTCCATTAGGGTGTAGTTGGCCCCAAGCAAAACATCAAATTGTTCTAACTTATATAATGCTGTAATACTTAAAATTTTTGCTTGTAGCTCTAGATCACTTTGCCTGGTAGTTCCTGCTGTACTAGTTAGCTGTTGTGACTCTCTCTTTAATTCATAATAGAAACCAGCTCTCCACTCCAGCTCATCCATAAGAAATTTCTGATCTAATCTATAATCAACACCAATACCAAAACCTGGCCTCTCAAAGTGCACCAGCCCCCAGGCAGCAGCATTATTATCAGCTTCTCCAATTTCTTCAAAACGTCTACCCATATTGATAGCACCATAAACATACATCTTCTTATCGGCTTGTGAGATTTCCTCTTTTTGCATTTTGTGTTTAGCTGGCTTGGCATACGAGTTTAAAGAAAGAAATATAGATCCAGTGACTAATAAATAAATAAGCGTTTTCATCATTTTCCCCCTGCATAAATGATCACAGGGGAAAAAATATCATCAAGCTCAATTAGATCACATGATTCATGTCATTATTTATGATCATTTTAAATAGTTTAATCAGAAAGCTGATATTAATGCACGAGATTAATTCTTTGAGAAGTAAGTTATTCCGCATATGGCCTCGGCCATGTCCAAATCTTTTTCACCATGCTTTATCATACTTGTTGAATAGTTTGAGCAATAAACCCCCTTGCTCATTAAGTTTTTAAGCTCGGGTGATTTTGAACAAATCATTGGTAGTAACCAATAAGAGTTTTTCAGGGCACCTTCTCCAAGTCTTGCATATTCAATCTTACAAAGCTCTAGAACTGATTCTATTTTTGCAAGATTTGGAGAGGGCAAAGGATATTCCTCCTTTACTCTTTTTTGCAAAAGTAATAATTGCTTTTTTGACAATCGGTATTTCAATTTCTCTTGCAAGGCTCCTCCCTTTTTAAATCCCCTTGTTAGACCATAGAAAAACTTGTCAATTCTTTTGCCCATAAGCTCAAAAATCATACATTCGATGCCCCAAAGTGGTGGAGAAGATAATAATTTAATTAGAAAAAACTTTAGTATTCGCTTATAAAAATAAGACTCCTTTTTACGTGGATAATCGAGGGTTCTTTTTTGAATCTCGGACCTTACTTTTTGATCTTTAACCCTAAAAAGTGCTCCACCTAACGCTGTTTTGTTTTTTATTGCACCAAAACTAAACATAGCTAAGTCGGAGCTAGTTTGCCCATAATAACCACTTCCCATGTAAGCTTGCGCACAATCTTCTACGGCAACTGCTCCATATTTATGAACAAGCTTTATTTCCTCTTC
>JBFEUX010000409.1:0-1148 GCA_041547255.1 Bacteriovoracaceae bacterium | reverse complement strand
ATCTATCCTGAAGATACTCGTGAGAAAATTTGTAAGTACTTTGCATTTTTGAAAGATAAAAAGATCTCTAGACCTAAGCGTAAGCATGGGAATATCCCACTGTAGTTGAAATATAGGTTAAAGGTTAAGTAATGAAGAGAATATTGATTTGTAATAGAGGTGAAATTGCGATTCGGATAGCGAAGGCGATTAGAGAGCTGGGTCATATTGCTGTCGGTTGCTGGACAGATAATGAATTAGAACCACCACACCTTGAGTACTGTGATGTTTGGTTGCATTTAAAAGGTAATAATAATACTGAAACTTATCTGAATATGGATCAGATCGTTGAGCTTATCAAAGAACATAAAATAGATGCCGTTCATCCAGGTTATGGATTTTTGGCCGAGAATACGATCTTTGCTAAAAAGCTTGAAGATCTTGGTGTCATTTTCATTGGGCCAAACTCCTTTGCCATTGAAAAAATGGGAGACAAAGCAATCTCTAAACAGATGGCCAAGGATGCAGGAGTTCCTGTTATTCCAGGGTCAACGGGTGAAATCGAAAATGCCGAGGAAGCTAAAAAAATTGCCAAAGAAATAAAATATCCTGTGTTGCTTAAAGCTGTTGCTGGCGGTGGCGGTAAGGGAATGCGGGTATGTTTTGACGACACAGAGTTGGAGAAAAACTTTGAAGCAGTTCGAAGGGAAGCTCTCTCCAGTTTTGGGAATCCTGGGCTTTTGGTTGAGAAATTTATCCTCAACCCTCATCATATCGAAGTGCAAATTATTGCTGATAAAAAAGGCAATATCTATCACTGCTTTGAACGGGAATGTTCCGTGCAAAGACGACACCAAAAAATAATTGAGGAAGCACCATCTCCCTTTATAGGAGATGACGAAGCCTTGAGAAAAGATATTTGTGAGACAGCAATTAAGCTAGCGAAGGCAGTTAATTACGACTCGGCGGGGACAGTTGAGCTCATTATGGGAGAAGATCGTTCTTTTTATTTCTTAGAAATGAATACCCGAATTCAAGTGGAGCATCCTATTACAGAGATGATTACTGGGGTTGATCTGGTGGCAAATATGATAAAAGCCGCTTTAGGTGAAGACTTGGATTTCAACTCACAAGAGGAAATTAAAATAAGTGGGCACGCTATTGAGTGT
>JBFEUX010000413.1:0-1097 GCA_041547255.1 Bacteriovoracaceae bacterium | reverse complement strand
TCCAAATATTTAGGACGAGTAGCTGTGGTTGCTTCAATAATGCCGAGAGCACCATTTTTAAACTTTAAGATAACAACTCCGGTATCTTCGGCTTCAATATCAACCAAACGTGTTGCTGACTTGGCCATAACAGACTCCACATCTCCCATCATCCACTGCAACAAATCTACGTGGTGAGAAGCTTGGTTAGCAAAAACCCCACCATCAAATTCCCAAGTTCCACGCCAAGCATCTTGATCATAATAAGCCTGATTACGTGACCAGCGCACTCGTACTGTCCCCAAAACTAGCTTTCCAAAACGACCTTTTTCCATCGCTTCTCTTAACTTGATAACTGGATAATTAAAACGATTTTGCTTAACTACAAACAAGCGAACGCCTGCTTTATCACAAGCTTCGATCATACGATCAGCATCATCCAAAGTTAAGGCCATCGGCTTTTCAACTACAATATGCTTACCATAAGGCGCAATAGCTTCAGTATTTTGCGCGTGAACACCAGATTCAGTTAAGATATTAACCACATCAATCTCATCGCCCATTTTTTTCATCATTTCGTGCATATCAGTAAACCAAGGCACGTCATATTTTTCGCCATAAAATTTAGCGCGATCTTCCTTAATATCACAAACCGCTACTAATTTAGCGTTATTTATTTTTCCTTCGCCTAAATTCCCAGCGTGTTTTCTGGCAATTCGTCCACAACCTAAAAGTGCAAATTTAATCATTTAACTTTCCTCTAAAAATTCTATATCCTTAATAAAAAACTGTATTAGATACTACTAATACTCAGAGGGAAAGTCCAAGTTGAAAGATAATAAGAAAGTGGTAATTCTTCATGATTGGTTAACCGGATTTCGCGGTGGGGAAAGAGTTTTAGAGGCCCTATGCGAAATGTATCCCAATGCGCCAATTTACACTCTGCTCCATCAAAAAGGCTCCACCAGTGAAACCATTGAATCCAAAGAGATAATTACCTCCTTTTTAGACAAAATACCTGGCATTTATAAACACTATCGCAAATTTTTACCACTTATGCCTTTGGCCGCAAGCCTGCTTAAAATAAAACACGATGCCGACCTGGTTATTTCTAGCTC
>JBFEUX010000364.1:0-1898 GCA_041547255.1 Bacteriovoracaceae bacterium | reverse complement strand
TTTGGGGGCCAATAGCTGTGAATGCTTAATTTTACTTAGCAATTTAATAATAACGTTAGAGTACATATGACCAAATACAATTTTTAATTTAAATAATATTTCACGACAACCCGCCGTTGGCGGGGAAATATGATATAATTCAGTTTCATGCCCAAAAATGAAATCTCGCCCCTCAGGGCATTCTGAAAAAGGACTATTTTTTCGTGCCCTCTGCCCTCACCCGGCCATCGCTCCGCTCGGCCACCCTCCCCGCTATGTAGGGTCGTCAATAATTTTTTTGCTACCTTTAGAAAAAAATATATTATTCCAAGTGATTTACTCCTTAATAATGAAACAGTATTGTTATCAAAATTAGTTTTATAATCCGCTATTCGTACTTTATGTACAGTTTATTGTTCATTTTTTAAATGTATGGCGCTGACAAACCCAAAAAAGGTCCTCAAGGAACAGAGAGGGTGACATCATGCGCCATCTCGATTATTTTAAATACTATTTTGATAATACATCTTACTGTTTACATTATACTTATTTAGTTTTTGTGAATATTAAACATTCCCCAAGAAAACATCCACATAAAGACCAATAAGTAAATAATCATTCTATCACCCCAACCATGTATGATTGTTGAGTTAGAATTACTGCTCGTACCCGCATTGCTAACTTTTTTGCTACTGCCACTATTGCCTTCTTGCTTTGTCTACCATTGTTGTTGAACACTCGCCGATATTTATCAAAAAGTACTGGATCTTTTCTTATTGCTATCCACGAACTCTCAATTAGCCAGCTTCGCAATGCTCTATTCCCCTGTTTTGTGATATGTCCTTTCCTCTCTTTCTCGCCTGTGGAATAATCACTCGGTATCAAACCAAGAAAACTTGAAAGTTCTTCTTTTCGTTTAAATCGACTCATGTCTCCTATTTCAAGAATAAGCCTAATGGATGTAAACACACCTATACCTGGAACACTCTTTACTAATTCTACTGTTTCTTTATAATATTCAGATTTTGCCAGTTGCATTAATTTATTAGTTATCAATTTCTTATATTCCAATAGTTGTCCTAATTTAGCAAAATTACTTTCTAATGAAAATCGTAACGAAGCCGATATATCATCCATATTATTAATTTTCTCCCATGCTTCCTTATATTGCTTGCTACCCCATCGACCAGGTTTGAATTGATTATCAAGTCCATGGAATTCTAATGCTCTTCTAATCCTGTTACGTTCGCGTATAATATCCTTTTGATTCTGTGAATATAGCCTTGATATTTGCCGATCTTCACGCAGCTTCTTATTTGGGATATGGCATGATTTGTAATCATTAGTTTCAAGTACCTTTGCTAATCTTCTACAATCAATTCTGTCGTTCTTCTGTCTATTACACTTTTCCTCGGTTACTGTGTGTGGTGGTGTAACAATACATTTCCATCCATCTGCATGTATCTGATCTGCTAATCCAAATCCACGAAATCCTGCTTCGTATATTACATTTATTTTGCAGTTTGGAAATTTATTAGTAAAATAATTGTGTAATATTTCATAATCCGCCGGCATACTTGTTTCATGTACAGTCATATTATCACTTCTTACGCAAATCTTCCAGCTCCTTTTGGAGTCTTCAAGTCCAACAAAAATTGGTTGATTTTTTAATACATATTCTCTAATGTTTCTCTTAATATTTTTCATAAAAGGCTACCTCCTTATTATTAAATTGTTCGCTGCTTTTTAAATAATAAAGGTAGCCTTTTTCTTTAGTCAATATTTTTATTACTCTACCCTAACATAGTAAACCCACCGTAGGTGGGAGAGGGTAAGCGGCCGTTAGGTTCGCTTGGGTGAGGGCACAGGGCGCAGATATGATTCAAATCTGCTGGTTAAAATTAGCATGAGGCAGCCCT
>JBFEUX010000351.1:0-2015 GCA_041547255.1 Bacteriovoracaceae bacterium | reverse complement strand
CCATCAAAAGCAATTCTTAAAGTTCTGATAATATCTGCTGGTGTTAAACCTGCTTGTGCAACTTTTTTATAATTAAGTCTAAGGTTAATCTCGTCTTTTCCTTCTATTTGATCGTCTTTTACATCTGAAAGCCCCTCAATTGTCTTTAGAAAGTTAGCCACCTTCAAAGAAGAACTGGCCCTGTTTTCATTGTTATTTGAAGAAATGATAATTTCAAATGGTTCACCAAGAGGAGGGCCAATTCTCATCAGATCAAACTCTAAATCATATCCCTTCTCTAAGTACGATTTGTAATGACTATCTTGCAGCTCATCTACAATTTCCTGGGCCGTTCTGTTTCGTTCACTATATGGAGTTAAATAAACCATAAAAGCGACCAAATTCTCTTCGGTCCCCAAGTTTGTGAGAGAACTCAAACTATGTGTACCAATTCTAGTCGTATAGCCTACAAGTTCATTCTTTTTTAGATTCTGAATACTATTTTCTAATCCGCTGATTATTTCTTCAACCTTTTCAGGTGCATATCCTTTTTTAAGGGTCGCTTTAATTGTAAAACCTTCCGAAGCTTCTTGTGGAAAAGAGTCCTTTCTAACCTTAGTCGCTCCAATAAACACGCTAAAGCCAAGTATTAAAAGAAACCCAAACAGCACATAGTAACGAAAATCAATGAGCCTACGAAGTATTCTTTCATAAAGGTTTTCCCAGATTATAACTATCTTACTTTTTTTGTATTGCCCTCTCTTACTAGCTCCATGTGCCAAGTGAGCAGGGAGTAACAAGTAACAGTCTATTAAAGAAACAAATAGTGCCATCATAACAACCGTTGGCATCTGCCATATAAATTTCCCCGGAAGTCCTCCAAGAGACAAAAGAGGCATAAATGCGGTGATGGTTGTTAGCGAAGCTGCTAAAACTGGTCGCCATAGTCTTCCAACGGCATTACTAGCAGCTTCCTCAGGTGTTTGCCCATCTTCAATATTTACATCGAATCTCTCACTTATCACCATTGCATCATCTACAATCATTCCTAAAACAATAACAAATGCTCCCATAGATACAGAATTTAGAGTCATTCCCATAGGAACAAACATAATCATGCTTCCAAAGACCGTGAAAGGAATTCCAAAAGCAGTCCAAAAGGCTGGCTTTCCACCAAGAAAGTAAAAAAGTAGTATTAAAACTAGAGTAAATCCTATCAAACCATTATTTTTAAGAAGTGAAAATTTACTTCTAGCATTATCAGAAACATCATTATTTAGCTTATAAGATACTCCATCGGGGAGTTCTTTATTTTGTAAAAACTCTTTAATTTTATCAGAGACTTTCAATTGATCTACGCCGCTTCTGATGGCCACTAATATTGAAGCTCCGCGATTTCCATTGTTACGAACAATGAGTTTTTCATCTTTTGGTCTATAGTTGATTTCAGCAACATCACTTAAATAAACACCTTGCCCGTCGGGAGACATTCTAATTACAGTATTTAAAACATCTTCTGCTTTTTCATATTTATTAAAAGAAACAATCTTTTTTTGAGACAAAAAAGATTCCAATGTTCCACCAGTTCCTACTTGATTTCTAGTATTGATTGCAAAATATATTGAATTGAGATCAATTTCTTTTTCTTGGGCCTTCTGCGCATCTACTTCAATATGAATTTCTTCATCGGGCAGTCCAACCAAAGTAACATTTGAGACACCTGATACTTTACGAAGATCATTTTCAATTTCGTGTAAGGTATTTTTTAAGTGGTTATAATCTCCAGCAAAGGCTATCTCCATTATTGGGCGATCTTCTGTTGTGACACTTGTAATAATGGGTTGTCCCTCAATATCTGAAGGAAAGTCATCAATTTTGTCTACTTCAGTTTGGACGTCTGACAAAAGGTCTTTAAATTGAAGCTCATTGAGATTATCGTCTGCAAATATTGTTACCCTTGAAACGCTTTCTATAGAGCTTGAACGATATTCTTTTATATTTCCAATTTCAGCTATCTTTTCTTCTAACTTAGCTGT